>DATAQT010000158.1:0-35987 GCA_036264535.1 Paraburkholderia sp.
GTTGCTCGCGGAATGTTTAGTGACTCCGCTGCGCGGGTGAAGCTGTTGGTGTCCACTATTCGGATGAATGTGCGCATTGCAGTTATTCTGTCGATCACTTTGTGTGCTCCAAATGGTTTTCTTTTGCCTGCGGGGCTTGTCGTTGTTCTTTCGGTGTTGGCCTTTCCTTGCTGACTTATCGGTCTATTAGCGTTGCCCCTATGCGGGGCGGCACCTACTTTCTTTGCTGCTGCAAAGAAAGTAGGCAAAGAAGACAGCTTTAAACCGCTAATTCTTAAGCGGGTTCCCCGGTCCGTGCGAGTTAGTGGTGCGCCTTACATCCGTGCCCCCGCACATTCCACCCCGGTGACAAAGCCGTCATCCGCTCCCACTCCGCACTACGTGCGTCGCGGACGGGTCTGCCGGGGGAACCAACGGGTGGCCCGCTTAGCGGGGGCCGTCGGGTTCGCCTCGGCGATGCGCCGGAACAACTTGTGGTTTGTGAACGGGGCTTCGGCGCGCGCAGCGCCGCCGGAGGTATGACGGCCTTGTCACTGGCGCCGAATGTGCGGAAGCACGGATGTCAAACGCACCACTACCGCGTGCAGACCGAGGGACCCGCTTATGAGCTGGCGGTTTAAAGCTGTCTTCTTTGCCTACTTTCTTTGCAGCAGCAAAGAAAGTAGGTGCCGCCCCGCATAGGGGCAACGCTAATAGACCGATAAGTCAGCAAGGAAAGGCCAACGCCCCAAGAACAGAGAAAAACAGCGAAGGCAAAAAAATAACAAAACAAAAACAGAACCCCGCGCCGCAGGCGCAAAACCACCACCCGCTGCGCGGCAAAAAGTGCAATTACTTCCTCAACGAATCCATATCAACCACAAACCGATACTTCACATCACTCTTGAGCATGCGCTCATAAGCCTCATTAATCTTCTGCATCGGAATCATTTCAATATCAGAAGTAATCCCATGCTCACCACAAAAATCGAGCATCTCCTGCGTCTCGGCAATACCGCCAATCAGCGAACCAGCCAGCCGCCGCCGCTTGAAGATCAGATTGAACACTTGCGGCGACGGATGATCATGCTCCGGCGCCCCAACCAGCGTCATCGTCGCATCCCGCTTGAGCAGATTCAAAAACGGATTCAAATCATGCTGCGCAGCCACCGTATTAAGGATGAAATCGAAGCTGTTCACATGCGCTTCCATCTCCTGCGGATGCTTCGAAATCACGACTTCATGCGCACCAAGCCGCTTCGCATCCTCGATCTTCGACGGCGACGTCGTAAACAGCACGACATGCGCACCCATCGCCCGCGCCAGCTTCACGCCCATATGGCCGAGGCCACCGAGGCCGACAATCCCGACCTTCTTGCCCGGACCCACGCCCCACGTGCGCAACGGCGAATACGTGGTGATGCCCGCGCACAGCAGCGGCGCGACACCGGCAGGGTCGAGATTCTGCGGCACGCGCAGCGTAAAGCCCTCGTCGACGACCAGTTGCGTCGAATAGCCACCGTACGTGATTTGACCGTCGACCCGATCGACACCGTTATACGTGCCCACCCAACCGTTCTCGCAATACTGCTCGAGACCTTCCGCGCAACTCGCGCAGGTGCGGCACGAATCGACCAGGCAGCCAACCGCGACGAGCTCGCCAACCTTGTACTTCGTCACGCTCGGGCCGACCGCGGTCACGCGTCCCACGATCTCGTGGCCCGGCACGACCGGGTAAATCGTGTTCTTCCATTCGTTGCGCGCCTGATGCAGGTCGGAATGGCACACGCCGCAGTACAGCACTTCCATCTGAACGTCATGAGCGCGGGGCGCGCGGCGCTGGATTTCGAACGGGGCGAGCGGCGCGGTGGCGTCCGTCGCTGCATAGGCATAGGTCGTGCTCATGGGTAGCTCCAGCAAAGAGGGTGATGGCGCAACATGCGACGCGCCGGCGATGCGCAACAAGAGTTGCGGATGCGGCGGGCCGCAGCATGAACCGGATTCGGCGCGCGAGCGTCGATGGCGCCATTCGTAAGTTGTCGACTGATGGCGGCCGATGACCGCGCACGCTGCGCGCGGCGAAAAAGGCGCTCCGGCAGGGTTCCCATCTTAGGAGTCCGGTGCCGCTCGAGGAATACCTGATCGTCTTGAAGGTTTGCCTAAAACTCCTGAGGGGCAGCGCGATAGGCTGTTTGGTGCTAAATTTCGAGCATTATTCTCTTGCTCGTCACCATATCGTCATGTCCACTCAAACTGTCGGTCCCGTTACGGAAGATCCCGCGCAACGGCGCATGGTCGAACTGTTCGATCTGCTCGCGCCGAATGCCGGCATGACGCGATCGAGCCTCGAAGGCGTCAGCCTGCTGCGCGCGAATCGTCCGATGCCGCGCATGCCGGTGATGTACGAGCCGAGCATCGTGATCGTCTGCCAGGGACGCAAGCGCGGCTATCTCGGCGATCATGTGTTCCAGTACGACGCGCAGCAGTACCTGGTGCTGTCGGTGCCGTTGCCGTTCGAATGCGAGACCGAGGCGAGCGAGCAGGAGCCGTTTCTCGGCATGTCCGTGCGCGTCGATCTGACGATGGTCGCCGAGCTGCTGATGGCGCTCAACGAATCCCAGGGCCTCGCGCAATACGAACCGGCCGGTATGTATTCGACGCCGCTCGATCCCGCGTTGAGCAGCGCAGTGCAGCGCCTGATGGAAGCGCTCGCCTCGCCGCTCGACGCGCGCATCCTCGCGCCGGGCATCGTGCGCGAGATCTGCTATCGCGTGCTGACCGGCGAGCAGGGCGGCGCGATTCGCGCGGCGCTCACGCATCAGAATCACTTTGGCCGTATCGCGAAGGCGCTGCGGCGCATTCATGCGGACTATCACGCGTCGCTCGATGTCGATACGCTCGCGTCCGAAGCCGGCATGAGCCTCGCGGTGTTTCACGCGCAGTTCAAGGCGGTCACCGCGACCTCGCCGATGCAGTACGTGAAGACCACGCGTCTGCATCACGCGCGTCTGTTGATGGTGCAGGATGGTTTGAATGCGGGCGCGGCTGCCGCGCGCGTCGGTTATGAGAGCGCATCGCAGTTCAGCCGCGAGTTCAAGCGGCTGTTCGGCCAGAGTCCCGTCGATGAAGTCAAACGCATGCGCGCCGCTCACGATGCGCCGCCGCGCGCACACAAGCCGGTGCCGCGCTACGTCACCGCCGTCTAAAGCCCGCTGAACCAGTTGTACCCCTGGTCTTCCCAGTAGCCACCCGGATTCGTGTTGGTCACGAAGATGGCCGCGATGTGCTTCGGGTTCTTGAAGCCGAGCTTGGTCGGCACGCGCAGCTTCAGCGGATAGCCGTATTTGGCCGGCAGCGGCGCGTTGCGAAAATCGAGCGTCAATTGCGTTTGCGGATGCAGCGCGGTCGCCATGTCGAGGCTCGAGTAGTAGCGATCCGCGCATTTGAAGCCCACATAGCGCGCGCTCAGATCGGCGCCGGTGCGTTCGAGAAAGGTGCGAAACGGCACGCCGCGCCATTGTCCGATCGCGCTCCAGCCTTCGATGCAGATGTGACGCGTGATCTGCGAGACCTGCGGCAGCGCGCGCAACTGTTCGAGACTCCAGCTGCGTTTGTCCGCGACGAGACCCGAGACTTCGAGCCGATAGGTCGAGCCGTCGACATCCGGCGCGTCGAACTCGGGATAGAACGCGTTGAACGGAAACGGATCGGTGATTTCGCGCGCCGAATAGGTCGGCGCGAGTTTGTTGCGATCGAACAGCCACGCCTGTACGCGATCGTTCCAGCGCGACATCGCCCACAGCACCTTGTCGACGGAATCGTTGTCCTGCAGGTTGCAGCCGGACAGCATCGTGAGCGCGCCGATCGATAGCGACGAGCGCAGGAACAAGCGGCGTTGCAACTGCTCGATCTGCGGCCGATGTTCGGCCAGCACGATGCGTGAGCGGCGCGCATCTTCTGTATTCGCGATCGTGTCGTCGGCCGTATCGGGGCGTTGCGGGGCGCTCATGCGCGAGTCCTCTCGTGTGCGTGGTCGATGCGATGCGTGCTGCGCCGGGCGCGCCCGGTGACCATCGGCGGCAGCGTACGCGGCACCAGCAGCACCAGCATCAAATGCACGACGACAAAGCCGACCACGCCGGCCATCGCGACGAAATGCACGCGCCGCGCAAAATCGAAGCCGCCGAACAGCGCGGTCAGCCACGAGAATTGCACCGGCTTCCAGATCGACAGTCCCGATGCGACGAGCAGTACGCCGAGCAGCAGCACCACCAGATAAAGCGCGCGCTGCACGGCGTTGTACTTGCCGGTCTCGTGCGGCAGTCTGAAGCGCAGCGCAAGCGCCGCATCGCGCGCTACGTCGCGGGGACGAACCGGCAGCAGCTTGCGCCGCAGATGGCCGCTCGCCACGCCATACGCGAGATACAGCAGTCCGTTCACGCACAGCAGCCACATCGCCGCGAAGTGCCACGCGATCGAGCCGCCCAGCCACCCGCCGACCGTCGCCCACACTGGAAACCGGAACGGGAAGATCGGCGAGGCGTTATAGATCGCCCAGCCGCTCATCACCATGCAGACCATCGCGAACGCGTTGACCCAGTGCGTCACGCGAACGACGAGCGGATGGACGATCAGGAATGCATGTGATTCGGGCATGGGCTTCAAAGGCGAGGTGGAAGAGTGGCGACGACGTACCGCATTACATCGGCGGCGTCACCCCATGCTCGCCAGCCGAAATGAAATTCGCCGCCATCGACCCGTCCGCATCCTTGTGCGCAAACAGCACGACCTTCGTGCCCGGCGTGAGCAACGCGCGGCTGCCCGGCTCCAGACTGACGATCGGCACGTCCTGCGGAATCACGATCTTCTTCTCGCCGTCCTTGTACTTGACGGTGATCGTGCGGCCGTTGCTGACCACGAGCGAGCCGACCGTGCCGTTCGTCATCGTGCTGTTCGAGCCCAGATCCCACGGGCGATGACCTTCACCCGAGCCGCGCATGCTCGGCGGAAACACGTGCACTTCGAGCGCCTTCAGCGTGCCGTCGGCCTGCGGAATCGCGGCGGTGCCCACGTAGCTGTCCGGCTTGATGTCGTTGACGTTGGCGAGCGTGACGCCGCGAATCGGCGTGTCGCCGGCTAGCTTGACGTCGACGTCCTGGCCGTCGCGCGTATGGACTTTGAGCAGATCGCCCGACAGCGACGTCACGGTGCCGCGCACGCCGGTCGGTGCGGCGTTCTGGGCCGAAGCCACGGACATGATCGCGAACAGCGCGGCGGCGAGCGCGGGAACGGCGAGGGCGCGCAAGGTTCGCGTGCGGGTTATCTTCATGAGGTAGCTCCAAGAAGGGGATACAGCGTGGTGAACGGTGCGCTCAGACTAATCGACGCATCGGCTCATCCGGGTGACGGGAGGATGACAAAAACGTCATGAATGGCCGACGGCGGCCACGTAGAATGGCCGCCGGGAGCGCTGTATGTTTTCCAGGCGCTTTCATCAGGGTTTTTTTGTGCGCGCGGCGGCGGCCCTTCGGCTCGAATCGCGCAGGAGCAGCGGGCATCATGAGTATTCTCGTCATCGAAGACGATCCGAAGACCGGCGATTACCTGAAGAAAGGCTTGCGCGAGAACGGCTACGCGGTCGATCTCGCTCGCACCGGCACGGACGGTCTGCATCTGGCGCTCGAACACGATTACGAGCTCGTGGTGCTCGACGTGATGCTGCCCGGTATCGACGGTTGGGAGATCATGCGGGCGCTGCGTGCGCGGAGCGATCTGCGGGTGATTTTCCTGACCGCGCGCGACCAGGTCAGCGACCGCATTCGCGGTCTCGAACTCGGCGCCGACGACTATCTCGTCAAGCCGTTTTCGTTCACCGAGCTGGTGCTACGGATTCGCACGCTGTTGCGCCGTGGCGTGATCCGCGAGAGCGATGTATTCGAAGTCGCCGACCTCAAGCTCGACGTGTTGCGCCGCCGGGTCACGCGCGAGGGCGTCGACATTCCGCTGACCAACAAGGAGTTCATGCTGCTGCATCTGCTGGTGCGGCGCGAGGGCGAGGCGCTGTCGCGCTCGCAGATCGCCTCGGAGGTGTGGGACATGAACTTCGATAGCGACACCAACGTGGTCGATGTGGCGATCAAGCGCTTGCGCGCGAAGGTCGATCACCCGTTCGAAAAGAAGCTGATCCACACGGTGCGCAGTATCGGCTACGCATTCGGCGACGGCGTATGAAACTCTGGACCGGACGCTCGCTGATCGCGCGCACCACCTTGCTGTTTGCACTGATCGCCTGCGCGGTGACCGGCTCGCTCGGCGCGTATTTCTATCATTCCGCCGAAGTCTCGTTGCAACGCCGCGCCGACGCCGTGCTGAGCGGCCGCGTCGAGCATTTCAGCCGCATCGTGCACGACCTTTATTCGGTCAGCGAGTTAAAAAAACGGCCCGTGCTGTTCGAGACGATGCTCGGCGCGGAACAGGACGTGCTGCTGTTTCGCCGGCCCGGCGAAGCGCCGTTCGTCGACGTGAATCCGGACCGACTCGCCGTGCCTGATCTGCCGGCGGCCCCGGCGGGCGATCTGCCGCGCGCCGCCGATATCCGGCAGACGCGCCTGCCCGACGGCGTACCGGTGCATTGGGCGATCGCGACCGCGACGGCGCGCGAGGACGGCACCGAAGTCGAGGTAATCGCCGGCCACCCGATGACCCACGAGATGCGCATGCTGGCCGAGTACCGCAACCGTATCGTGCTGGCGACGCTGATCGGCATGCTGGCCGCGACGCTGCTCGCTTACTTCGTGCTGCGCCGCGCGCTGCGACCGGTGCGCGAGATCGCGACGCGTGCCGCGCAGATCAGCCCGACGAATCTGGCGGTGCGGCTCGACAACGAGGCCGCGCCCGTCGAGCTGCGCCAGCTCACACACGCGTTCAACGCGATGCTCGACCGTCTCGCCGACGGCTATCAACGCCTGCAGCAGTTTTCCGCCGATCTCGCGCACGAGGTTCGCACGCCGGTCGGCGCGCTGATCGGCCAAACCCAGGTGGCGCTCGCGCAGCCGCGCGAGCCCGACGAATATCAGCAACTCCTTGAATCGAATCTCGAAGAGTTGAACCGTCTGAGCCATATCGCGGAGAACATCCTGTTTCTCGCGCATGCGGATCATGCGGGCTTGTCGATCGAGCGGCAGCCGGTCGATCTGCATGGCGAGCTCGTCAGGATCGCTGACTATTTCGAAGGACTCGCCGACGAACGCGGGATGCGCTTCGAAGTCGACGCGGCGGGCATCGCGTCGGCCAATCCGATGCTGTGCCGCCGCGCGATCAACAATCTCGTCGTCAACGCGGTGCGTTATGGCGCCGGCGATACGGTCGTGCGCCTGCGCGGCGCGCAGGACGAAGCGGGCGCGCTCGTGACGGTCGAAAACGAGGGCGATCCGATTCCCGCCGCGCAGCTCGAGCGTCTATTCGACCGCTTCTATCGCGGCGACGCGGCGCGCAGCGCGTTCACCGAAGCGAACGGACTCGGGCTCGCGATCGTCAAGGCGATCATGCATCTGCATGGCGGCAGCGCGCGCGTGGTGTGTCCGGTGCCGGGCGTCGTGCGTTTCGAACTGCGCTTTCCGGGCGCGTGACTGGCTCGCGGGTTAGATCCGGTAGCGCTTCGACCGGCGCCGCCTATACTCTTCAAAGCGCCGTCTGCCGCACCCATCAAGGAGTCGCATCATGGTCAAGCTCGCTCTGTATGTCCGTCTGGAAGCCAAGCCCGGCAAGGAACAGGAGGTCGAGGCGTTCCTGCTCGGCGGCCTGCCGCTCGTCGAGCAGGAACCGGCCACCGCCGCGTGGTTCGGTCTGAAGCTGGGCCCGTCGACGTACGGCATTTTCGATGCATTCGACGACGAAGCCGGCCGCGACGCGCATCTGAATGGCCAGGTCGCGGCCGCGTTGATGGCGAAGGCGGGCGAGCTGTTCGCGTCGCCACCGAGCATCGCCAAGCTGGACGTGCTGGCGGCCAAACTGCCGGGCTGAGCGTTGCACCGCCGCGGCGAGCGCCCGACGCCGCCGGCCTTTACCCGCCTTTCCCTTTACCTGGCCGCCGCGTCGGCGCCCGGCTGGTCCTCGTAGTGCGCGCGCTTTTCCTCGTACATCAGCAGATCGGCGCGCTGCACACCCGCTTCGAGCCGGTCGCCGCGCTGGCAGGTTGCCGCGCCCATCGCGAAGTTCAACGGCGAGCCCGGATAGAACTGGTTGTTCATCTCGACGAGCTGACGGATCGCGTCGATCATCGCCGCGCCGCCGCGCTCGTCGGTATCGGGCATCAGGATGGCGAACTCCTCGCCGCCGATCCGCGCCGCGTGGAACGGTGACTCCATCGCCTTCGCGAGCACTTCGCCGGCGCGCCGCAGCAGCGCGTCGCCGGCCGCGTGACCCAGTTGATCATTCACGCGCTTCAGGCCGTTCAGGTCGGCCATGATGATCGTCACGGGCCACGGTCCCTTGCGTTCGAGCCGGTTCAGCTCGTCGACGTAGAACGAGCGGTTGCGCAGCTTGGTCAGCACGTCGTGCTTGCCGAGGAATTCGAGGTACGCCTCGGCCTTCTTGCGCGCGGTGATGTCGGTCAGCGCGACCAGCACGAGGTCCCAGTCCCGCTCGTGGCCGGGCAGCACCGAAAATTGCAGGTGCACGTGCACCTCGCTGCCGTCGAGCGAGTAGTTGAGCACCTCGCGCTGCTGGAACAGCTTGTTGTCCCAGAGATCGATCAACTGCTCGCGGAAATGCGGACGCATGTCGTCGCGAAACACGTCGGCGAGGCGCGCAAGCAGGGTTTTCTTGTCCTTTGCGCCGAACATCCCGAGAGTGTGATGGTTGACGTCGAGCACGTGAATTTCCGCCATGCAGCGTTCGACGAACTCCGGATGCACGTCGGTAAACACGCGAAAATCGTTGATGCCGGCCGCGCGGGCGCCGTCGAGCAGGCGTTTGACCGCGCTGAAATCCTCGACCCACAGCGAGACCGGCGAATGTTCGAACAGCCCGCGCGCGTATTCCTCCGCGAGAGCGACGCGGCGCCGCGCGCCTTCGAGCTCGGTGATGTCCTCGGTCGACACCAGCACGCGATCCCAGCGCTCCTCGTGACCGGGCAGCACGGCGCCCTTGAGCAGCACGTCGAGGCGCCGTCCGCCGAGCGTGTAGTTGACCGTATGGCTCGTGAAGTTCGATTGCCCGGCCCATAGCTGGCACAGCTCTTCGAGGTGCGTTTTCAGCATGTCGTCGCGGAACACCGACGCGAGGTTGCTCGTCAGCGTGTCGAAATCGGCGGCCTCGAACTGCATGAGCGTCTGGCGATTGACCTTGATCACGCGGATGCGGTGCGCGCAAGCGGCGACACGGCTCGGGTCTTCGGCGAAATGGACGCGCAGATCGGTCACGCCCGCGGCTCGCCATTCATCGAATAGCGAGCGCACGCCGCTGAAATCTTCGAGCCATAGCGCCACGGGCGCGAGTTCGAACATCCCGGAGTCGTCGTTGATGGGTGCGGAGCGGCTCGGCAGGGTATCCAGCATGAGGTTCTCGGGGTCGGAGGTGCGGCTATTCTAGACGGGTTGCTGGCGGCCGAAAATGAAAGGCGATTGGCCTGTCGTTTTTGTGCAGATGTGCCTGAGCATAGTGACGGCCGCACGCGGCGGAAGCACAGCGTGACCGTTCTGCACGTGCCGTCGCGGCTTGCTACACTCGATCGCCGAAGATTCCACGCCGATTCCTGTCAATCACGCCCTCGGGAAAAACGCCGTCATGAAGCCATCGCTGCTGGTCCTGATCCATCTGAACGACGCGAGCCGCGCGAGCATCGCGGCCGCGTTCGACATCATCTACGCACCCGAGCCAGCGCAGCGCGATGCCGCCCTCACGACGCACGGCGCTGCAATCCGGGCGGTGCTGACCAATGGCACGATCGGCCTTGGCGCGGCTGACATCGAGCGCATGCCGCGGCTCGAACTGATCAGCGCAATGGGCGCCGGCTACGAGAACCTGGCGCTCGAGCACGCGCGCTCGCGCGGCATCGTGCTCGTCAACGGTGCGGGGACCAACGATCACTGCGTCGCCGATCACGCGTTCGCGTTGCTGCTCGCGGTCGTGCGCGACGTGCCGCAACTGGACCGCATGACGCGCGAAGGCGTATGGCGCGACCGACTGCCGATGCGGCCGAACGTTTCGAACAAGCGTTTGGGGATCGTCGGGCTCGGCCATATCGGCACGAAGATCGCGCAGCGCGCGGCCGGCTTCGAGATGGAAGTCGGCTATCACAATCGCAAGCCGCGCGACGGCGCGCCGTTGCAGTGTTATTTCGACAGTGTCGAAGCGCTCGCGCGATGGAGCGACTTCCTGATGGTCGCGACGCCGGGCGGCGCCGGCACGCGGCATCTGATCGGCGAGGCTGTGCTGGCGGCACTGGGTCCGCAAGGTTTCGTGGTCAACGTGTCGCGCGGCAGCGTCGTCGATACGGCCGCGCTGGCTCGCGCACTCGCCGCGGGAACGATCGCAGGCGCCGGACTCGACGTGTACGAGGGCGAGCCCGAGCCGCCGCGGGCGCTGATCGGCCAGCGCAACGTCGTGCTGACGCCGCATGTAGGAGGCCGTTCGCCGGAAGCGATCACCGCCTCGGTCGACCACTTCCTCGCCAACGCGCGGCGGCATTTCGCGGGCGAGCCGGTGCTGACGCCGATCTGAAGCGCGGGTCGCGAGCGTGCCGCGCTATTTCTGATCGTCGCGCGCCGCGCGCGTGCCGATAGTCGTATTTCTCGGTATCGAGTCGCGAGATGTTGACCGCATCATGGCATGAGGTCGTGCGGTCAACACCAACCCGTTATGCCTTACCAGCTGTATCGGAAGCCAGCATTCCCCGTCGCACCCTCCCGGCGCTGACCGCCGAGATTCCGCAGATAACCAGCCGATGCATACAGCTCGCCCCGTTTCCCGTAAGCGACGGTCACGCCAGCGCCAACATCGAGCCACGTGCGCGAGAAGCCGGCGTCAAAAGGCGTGCCTCCGACAACGGTCTGCCCCGGCGCGAGGAAATCATGAAGCACGTTCGCCGTTACATACGGCGTCGCGGTGCTGGTCTGCGATTCGTTCTCCATGTCAGCCCTGAAGAGACGGAAACCGATACGCCCGCGAAGAGAATTGATGGTGGTCCCCGAAACCGCGGAGACGTTGTCACTGAAGCCGCGCAGGTTCATGTACTGATAGGCCAGTTGCGCCTGCGGCTCGAATGCAATGGGCAGTTGCGACAGTTGGAACGGTTTGCCAATTTCTTGCGATGCCGCGATGGAAAATCCATTCTGGCCGGGCGTGTTCCCAGCGCTGTCGTCGTACCGATTGTGATAATGGGCTACCTGGGCGACGCTATCTGAATAGGTACCATCCGCGAGATACCGGGTCCAGTAACCGCCGATCGACTGCATCTGCGTTTGCACTGAACCGGTGGATGTGTCCAGACCCGCCAGGGAACGCAACGAGTCGGAGAAATCCGCGGATGCCGAACCCACGCTCAACGTGACGCCAGCATGCGTGCTGCCGCCCTTGTCCGACGATGCAACCGTCCAGTCCTTGCCGAACTGCGCAAACAAGCTTCGGCTATCCGCTGAAAAGCGGTTCATCGCGTCCGCCCGCAATGTCTGTCCGTCAATACGGCCCCACACGCCATCCGTGTTCGTCTGCGAAGGCCTGACCGCGCCGGGCACGTCGCCAACCCGCTGATGAAGCGTGCCAAGCATCGAAAAACCGTAACCGGCGTTCAACTGCGGCGTCATCACGTAGCCAACCGTGCCGGGCCGGTAGGCGAGCGGTGCAGGATCTTCCGTCGCAGAGCGTGTGTCGTCAATGGTCGGGACATCTGCTGGTGACTGGTCGTTTTCAAGTGTCGAGCGCAGATACCAGTTCCCGTTTGCCGCATCCGTACCGACACCACCCTTGTACAGGGTGTATTCGTAGGCTCCCGCCTCGATCCGCCTGGTCTGTGTGAACGCTCCATTCGATGCGCCATCGACCTGGACCATCATGATGCCGTCGCCCGCGGTCTGTGCTCCGAGACCACCCGCGTTGACGACCTGCACGCCGGTGCTGCCGGAAGTCGCGCCCTGCACGTGCAGCAGATCGGTGGTCGATGACGAGTCGCCGAGCGCCGTATTCATCGCCAGCACGCCGCCATCGCCAGCGTAGTCTCCGGCGACCGTCAGCACGGTCCCGGGCGTGGTGCCGAAACGGACCGTACCGCTGTTGCCAAGACTCGCCACTGTCTGGTTGAAGCCGTTCAGGTCGAGTACACCGGCGCTGCCCACGGTGAAACTGGATCCCGGACTGAAGGCGCCCACCCCACCCGCCTGCAGTGTGCCCGCGCCGACCGTGGTCGCGCCCGAATAGGTGTTCGTTCCGCTCAGTGTCAGCATACCGTCGCCTGCTTTGAGCAGCGCGCCTGAACCATCGATGTCCGCGTTCACACCAGCATCGAAACCGTTTGTGTCGAACGTACCGCCGCCCGCGCCGAGCGTCAGGCCGCCGGCATTAAGTTGGGCTGCTGACAGGTAGCGCACGGTTCCGTTATCGAGCGTCAGCGTGCTGACATCCGAGAGCCCCGTGACGTTCCATGTCGAGTTGTTCCGCAGCGTGGCGTTCAGGATCGACGCCTGGTCCACGGAAGCGGCACCAGTCAGGGTCGACGCATCAGCCAGCACGTTCAGCGCGCCGCCAAGGCCGGTCTGAACATCGGTGTCGGCGTTCATGACATTTGCGCCTGCCGTTACCATGGAGCTGCTCAGGTTCACATCCAGCGCCGCGCCATTCGCGTGAAGGCCGTCAGCCTGCGTGGATACGAGTGTGCTCCCGGTAAACGAGGCCGTAGCCGGGGCGGTCGTATCAAGCACTCCCCCTAGGACCACGTCCGAACCTGCGCCGGTCGAAGTGAGCGAGCTGTCCGTCATCGACAGGTGGCTGCCAGCCGCAACCATGGCAGCGGGCGCACTCTGTCCCGCCGTGCTGACCGCCAACCCGTTAGCGATGATGGAAGGAACAGCCGTACCGGGGTCGCCGACGGTGGCCGGCAAGCCAGCTACTAGCAGCCCAGCCGCACCGTCCCCCGTCGTCGTGACGGAACCGCCCTGCAACTGCATCTGTGCACCAAACTCGGCGGCGGCGCCATAGCTGCTTGCGCCAGACGTGCTGACGGTCACGTTCGTTCCGTTCAGCGTGGCGTTGTCCGACGCGAGCAGGCCATTGGAGCCAGCGCCTGTGGTGGTAACGGTACTGTTCGCCATATTCACGATGTCACTGCTCGAGCCGTCGCCGATGACACCCCGCGAACCGATCTGCACTCCATGAGCGTTCGCGCCGGTTGTCGTGAGCGACACATCGTCGAGCGTCATGAGCCCGCCTGCCTGGTTATACGCTGCCGAACTGTAGGTGCCGGTCGTCGTCACCACGGTGCCGGTTGCTGACAGGTTGGCCCCTGTACCGATGTTGTACAGGCCATAGGCGTATTGCCCTGAGGTATCAATCGAGCCATTCTGCAGGGTGACCGTGCTGTCGTTGTTCGCCTCCGCACCGTGGGACCAGTCGCCCGAGGTCTGGATCGTGACGTTGCTGAGCGCCGCGCTTGCGTTACCCAAGAACGCGAAGACAGCAGGTGACTGCCGGCCGGTGGTCGCAAGCGAACTATCGCCAAGCTGCACGTTGCCGCCTGATGCGACATAAACGCCCTGTGCATTCGTTCCGCCTGTCGTGATGTTTGCTGATCCGGTCGCGGTACTGCCATTTGTCACATACAGCCCCACACCGAACAGACCGCTGCTGGTCGTGGCAAGGCTGCCGACGACAGGAATGGCCGATCCGTCGGTGACGGACACAGCCTGAGCTTTCGCCAAAGTTGCAGACAGCAAAAGAACCGCTGCAACGATGCTTTTCTTCTGAAACTGCCGCGAAACATGAATCTGTCTGCCCATCTGATTTCCTCTTTTTTCTGATGTGTTACATGATGAGGAGTGCGATAGAAATAGATCGCGCTTCCTGCAGTCCGGCAGAATAGTTCAGAAGATCGTGTCAAAACATAGGAAATCGCCTATAAACGCTAAATTGAGCTTAAACAGTTCATGCGTGGTATTTCGGCCCAGCGCGTGAGCCGGCGCGGCCCAGCGCACGCAACCGATCTCACGCGACTGGACACGCGGACGAAACAGGCGCATAGCTGAAAGCGAAACCGAAACTATCGGCGCGCCAGATAGTTTCAGTCGCAAATCGCGATTTCCCTTGTGAGGTCGACGCGACTACGATCTCGGTATCGTATGAGCAGCGCGTCTGATCCGCGCTTTGGGCACACCAGGAACAGCGACGGAGACGGCCATGGAGCACCACGCCCGCACGCAGAACGAACGGCTCGAGATCAAGACCACCACCTGCTACATGTGCGCGTGCCGCTGCGGCATCCGCGTGCATCTACGCGACGGCGAGGTGCGTTATATCGACGGCAATCCGGAGCATCCGTTGAATCAGGGCGTCATTTGCGCGAAGGGTGCCTCCGGCATCATGAAGCAATACTCGCCCGCGCGCCTCACGCAGCCCTTGATGCGCAAGGCCGGCGCCGAGCGCGGCAGCGCCCAGTTCGAGCCGGTCTCTTGGGACGTCGCGTTCGATGTGCTCGAACAGCGTCTCGCCGCGATTCGCTCCACCGATCCGAAGAAGTTCGCGCTGTTCACGGGCCGCGACCAGATGCAGGCGCTGACCGGCCTGTTCGCCAAACAGTTCGGTACGCCTAACTATGCGGCGCACGGCGGCTTCTGCTCGGCGAACATGGCGGCCGGCATGATCTATACGATCGGCGGCTCGTTCTGGGAGTTCGGCGGACCGGATCTCGACAGCGCGAAGCTGTTCTTCATGATCGGCACCGCGGAAGATCATCATTCGAATCCGCTGAAGATCGCGCTCTCGAAGTTCAAGCGCGCGGGCGGCCGCTTCATCGCGATCAATCCGATCCGCACCGGCTATGCGGCGATCGCCGACGAATGGGTGCCGATCAGGCCGGGCACCGACGGCGCGCTGTTCATGGCGTTCCTGCACGAGCTGATTGCCGCCGACGCGTGGGATCACGAGTTCGTGCAGCGCTACACGAACGCGGCGGAGCTGATCGATCTCGACGAAGCGAGCGAAACCTTCGGCCTGTTCGTGCGTGACCCCGAGCGGCCGGAAGGCAATCCGCTGTTTCCGCAGAATCATCTCTGGTGGGACCCGGCCACGCAGCGCGCGGTGCCGCATCATGCGAGCGCCGTGACACCGGCCCTGGAAGGGCGCTATACGCTCGATGACGGCACACCGGTCACGCCATCGTTCGCCTTGCTGCGCGAACGCGTCGCCGACTGCACACCCGAATGGGCGGCGGCGATCACCGGCATCACCGCCGATACGATCCGGCGGCTGGCCGGCGAGATGATCGAGACGAGCCGCCGGCACCGCATCACGCTGCCGATTAGCTGGACCGACGCGTGGGGCGAAACGCACGAAACAGTCACCGGCAACCCGGTCGCCTTTCACGCGATGCGCGGGCTCGCCGCGCATTCGAACGGCTTTCAGTCGATCCGCGCGCTCGCCGTGCTGATGTCGCTGATGGGCACGATCGACCGTCCCGGCGGCTTTCGCCACAAGTCGCCGTTTCCGCGCGCGGTGCCGCCGTCGGCGAAACCGCCAAACAGCCCCGCTGCGGTGAAGCCTGATACACCGCTCGCCACGGGGCCGCTCGGCTGGCCCGCCGCGCCGGAGGATCTGTTCATCGATGAACACGGCGGCCCGGTGCGCATCGACAAGGCGTTCTCGTGGGAATATCCGCTCGCGGTGCACGGCGTCATGCACAGCGTGATCACCAACGCGTGGCGCGGCGATCCCTATCCGATCGACACGCTGATGATTTTCATGGCCAACATGGCGTGGAATTCGTCGATGAACACGATGAAGGTGCGCGAGATGCTCGCGGACAAGCATCCGAACGGCGACTACAAGATTCCGTTTCTGGTCGTCTGCGATGCGTTCCAGTCGGAGATGACCGCGTTCGCCGATCTGATCCTGCCCGACACGACTTACCTCGAACGTTACGACGCGATGTCGATGCTAGACCGGCCGATCTCCGAGTTCGACGGCCCGGTCGATTCGGTGCGCGTACCGGTCGTGCCGCCGACCGGCGAGTGCAAGCCGTTCCAGGAAGTGCTGATCGAACTGGCCTCGCGCCTGAAGTTTCCGGCATTCACGAAGGCGGATGGCGGCCGGCGCTATCGCGACTATCCCGAGTTCATCGTCAATCACACGACGTCGCCCGATTCCGGCGTCGGCTTTCTGATCGGCTGGCGCGGCAAGGATGGCGACAAGGCGCTCGTCGGCGAGCCGAATCCAAACCAGTGGGAGCAGTACGCGAAAAATAACTGCGTGTTCCATTACCGCTTGCCCGAGACCTTGCAGTACATGCGCAACTGCAACGGACCGTATCTCGACTGGGCCGTCAAACACGGCTTCCGCAAATTCCGCGAGCCGATCCTGATCCAGCTTTACTCGGACGTGATGCAGAAATTCAGGCTCGCCGCGCAAGGGCGTACGAGCGGCCGGCAGCCGCCCGAACATCTGCGCGCGCGCGTCGACAAGTACTTCGACCCGCTGCCGTTCTGGTACGCGCCGCTCGAAAGCGCGGCGACCGATCTCGCGCAATTCCCGCTCGCCGCGGTCACGCAACGCCCGATGGCGATGTATCACTCGTGGGATTCGCAGAACGCGTGGCTGCGGCAGATTCATGGGGAGAACTATCTTTATGTGAATCCGCGCACGGCCGCACAGGACGGGATTGCCGATGGCGGCTGGATCTACGTCGAATCGCAATGGGGCCGCGTGCGCTGCATGGCGCGCTATAGCGAAACCGTCGAGCCCGGCACCGTATGGACGTGGAACGCGATCGGCAAGGCCGCGGGAGCGTGGAATCTCGGTCCGAACGCGAACGAATCGCAGCGCGGCTTCCTGCTCAATCACCTGATCACCGACGAGCTGCCCGGCCGCGACGCAGCGTTCGCGCGTATGTCGAATTCCGATCCGGTGACGGGGCAAGCCGCCTGGTATGACGTGCGCGTGCGCATCTATCCTGCCGAAGCCGACGCGCGGCATACCTTGCCGCAGTTCGACGCGATGCCCGAATTGCCCGGTGCGATTGCACAGAAGAGTGTGGTGTCGCGCATCGTCCAGACCTATTTCGCGGGACGCGGCGAATTCGCCGCACGCCTGCGCGGCGGGTCGCGTCGCGTCGAAAATGATGGCGACGATCGCTGAAGCAACGGCAAGGAGCGTCCAATGACCCAGATGGCCCTGGTAATCGATCTGAACGTATGCGTGGGATGCCAGGCGTGCGTGACGAGTTGCAAGGAGTG
Source organism: Paraburkholderia sp. (assembly GCA_036264535.1). Classification (GTDB taxonomy): domain Bacteria; phylum Pseudomonadota; class Gammaproteobacteria; order Burkholderiales; family Burkholderiaceae; genus Paraburkholderia. The sequence goes on from DATAQT010000158.1 coordinate 17,415, forward strand.
GAACACGTCGGGCGAATCGGGGAGCCTCGCCGATTTCAATCCGTACGACGCGGACCCGTCCGGCACGTTTTTCAATCGCGTGCAGAGCTTCGAAGCGGGCAGCTTCCCCGACGCGGAGATGATCCATTTCCCGAAGTCGTGCCTGCATTGCGAAGACCCGCCGTGCGTGCCGGTGTGTCCGACCGGCGCGAGCTACAAGCGCAAGGAAGATGGGCTCGTGCTGGTCGATTTCGATCGCTGCATCGGTTGCAAGTATTGCGCGTGGGCATGTCCGTATGGCGCGCGTGAGCTCGACGAAGCGCGCAAGGAGATGACCAAGTGCACGCTGTGCGTCGATCGTATTCATGACGAGCATCTGTCCGAACGCGATCGCAAGCCGGCCTGCGTGCTCGCGTGCCCGACCTCCGCGCGGCTGTTCGGCGATATTCACGATCCGCAGTCGGTGGTGTCGCAAGCGATTCGCGAGCGCGGCGGCTATCAGTTGATGCCCGAGTGGGGCACACGTCCCGCGAATCATTATTTGCCGCGCGTGCCGACCACGGCCGCCGGTTGCGGCAGCGACGCGTGCTCGTGCAAATCGGCAGGATCGGCGAACGACGATCTGAGCGAGGCGTCGGGCTCGCCCGACTCGCGCGACTCGCAACTGGAGTCGCAGCTCGAGCGCGGCCACCTGCATCTCGCGTCGATCGCGACGCGCGTTTGAACAACCACGAGGCCACACGATGAATCCGGCTTTTTCCGTAGTTTTTCTGACGACGCTAAGCGGCGCGGCCCAGGGGCTGTTGATCGCGCTCGTCGGGGTCGAGAGTGCGGCGTGGTTGGGCGTGGTTGCGCAACCCGCCGCCGCGACCGCGTTCTACGTGAGCGGCGCCGCTCTCGCGGTGCTGCTGGGCGGTCTCGGTCTGATCGCGTCGTTCTTCCATCTCGGCCACCCGGAACGCGCGTGGCGCGCCATCGCGATGTGGCGCACCTCCTGGCTGTCGCGTGAATGCCTGTGCCTGCCGGCGTTTCTCGCTTGCGCGTTCCTGTACGGCGTCGCGCACTGGCTCGGTTCGCCGTGGTCGCTCGCGATCGGCTGGCTCGGCGTGCTCGCGAGCGCAGCGCTGTTCGTCTGCACCGCGATGATCTATGCGTGCCTGCGTTTTCTGCAGGAGTGGGCGACGCCGCTGACGCTGGTGAACTTCGTGTTGCTCGGCTGCGCATCGGGCTTGACGCTCGCGACCGCTTTGAGCGCATGGTTCGCGCCCGCGTTGACGGTGGCGCTCGCGATCAGCGCGTGCGTGCTGACACTGGCCGGCTGCGCGAGCCGCTCGGCGTCGCTGCTGCGCAATGCGCGCTTGCGGCCGAAGTCGACGGTGCAGAGCGCGACCGGCATCCGCAATCCGAAGCTCGTGCAGGTGTCACGAGGCTTTACCGCCGGCGCGTTCAATCTGCGTGAGTTCTTTCACGGCAAATCGGCGCGGACATTGCGTGGTGTCAAATGGGGCTTTCTGGCGGGGGCGTTCGTCGTGCCGATCGTGCTGATCGCGCTGGGCGCCGGGCTGCACTCGATCGGCGCGTCGTTCGGGCTGCTGGCCGCGGCGTGTCTCGTGCAGTATGCGGGGCTCGTGGCGGAGCGCTGGTTTTTCTTCGCGGAGGCGAAGCATCCGCAGAATCTTTATTACGCGAAGCTGGGGTGAGGCATAGCGCTCCAATGAGCGCGCTCGGCTCGACGGTCGGCGCGCTCCTCGCCGCACATTACCCGCAGGCCCCCACCTCCCCGCACGCGGTACAAAAATCGCACCCGTCCTTGCGAATCACCGCATTCGCGCCACACGAAGCGCATTTGCGTCCGAGCATCGTATGCAGCCCTTGCGTGCCGTTCGGTTGCAGCAACGTGTCGGCGCTATCCACGGGATTCGGACGGATGCCGAAATCGGCGGACAGCGCGGTTTCGGTCTTCATTTGCCCGCGCGGCAGGCGCGCGAGCATCCGCGACGGCACCTGGTTGCCCTCGGCGTCGAGAAAGCCGCGTCGATAGAGGATCTGCTGGATCGCGAACGCGAGCGCGGCCACTTCCGAATCGTGCCAGCGCGGCGCGCGATGACCGTCGAGACGCTGCACGTCGCCAAGCCGCACCTGACCGCGATCCCACGACACCTTGCGCATGTCCTGCAGATTGCGCGCGACAAAGCCGCCGCGCGCGGCCAGCGACAGCGAACGCATCGTCGCGGTGATCCACTGTTGCGACTCGTCGCGCTGACCGGTCGGAATGAAGAACTCGATCGGCCGCTCGATCGTCACGTCTTCGCCGCCGAGCCGCCCGGTCACCTCGATGAACGACGCCGCGACATAGAGCGACTTCTTGCCCGCCTGGGTCAGATACTCGACCTTCTCGATGATCGCCGGCAACTCGCCCTTGGGCCGATGATCGATCGCGATACGCAGCGGATCCTGATCCATCTCGGCGAGCGTGTCGTCGTCGGGCTGCGCGGGCGTCACGCTCAGCACCGCGCCGAGCGTGTCGTTCGGGCGATAGGTTGCGAGGCCCTTCAGGCCGCTTTTCCAGGCATCGAAATAGAGGCTTTCGAACGCATCGAACGGACAGTCGGCGGGCACGTTGACGGTCTTTGAGATCGACGTGTCGACGTACGGCTGCACGGCCGCCATCATGTCGAGATGGTCGCGCGCCGACATCTGCAGCGCGCTGACGAAATAGTCGGGCAGCCGCGTCACGTCGCCGCCGAGTTCGCGATAGAGCCGATACGCGTAGTCTTCGACATCGAACGATTCGCGGCCGCCGTCGGCCATCACCTTCATGCGGGTGTAGGTCCACGAGAACGCCGGCTCGATGCCGTTCGACGCGTTGTCCGCGAAGGCGAGGCTCACGGTACCGGTCGGCGCGACCGACAGCAGATGGCTGTTGCGGATGCCGTCGCGGCGGATCGCGTGCTGGATGTCGTCGGGCAGGCGCGACGCGAACGTGCCGGCTTCCAGATAGCGCGCGGCGTCGAAGAGCTCAAACGCGCCGCGCTCCCTCGCGAGCTCGACCGACGCGCGGTACGCCTCGTCGCGCATCAGCCGCGCGATCCGCACCGCGAAATCGCGGCCTTCCTGCGAGTCATAGCGCAGGCCGAGCATCACGAGCGTATCGCCGAGGCCGGTGAAGCCGACCCCGATGCGCCGCTTCGCACGCGATTCGTCGTATTGCTGCGGCAGCGGCCACAGCGTGACGTCGAGCACGTCGTCGAGAAAACGCACCTGGATGCGGGTGCGTTGCGCGAGTCCGTCCCAGTCGAATGATGGCTCGCCGCCCTGCAGTTGCGCGAACGGATCGACGACGAAGCGCGTCAGATTGAGCGGCCCGAGGTTGCAGCAGCCGTACGCGGGCAGCGGCTGCTCGCCGCACGGATTGGTCGCGCGGATCGTTTCGACGGCGCGCAGATTGTTGTCCTCGTTCATCCGCGAGATGAACACGATGCCGGGCTCGGCGACGTCGTACGTCGAGCGCATGATGCGGTCCCAGATCGCGCGCGCCGGGTGTTCGCTATAGACCCACAGGCCGTCCTCGCGCTGGCGCACGTCGCCGGCCGTGCGCAGAGCAGGCGAGGGCTCGGCGCGATGGACCAGTTGCCACGCTTCTTCGTTTTCGACCGCGCGCATGAACTCGTCGGTGACGCCGACCGACACGTTGAAGTTGTTCCAGCGCCCCTTCGAATGCTTGGCCTCGATGAATTCGAGCAGGTCGGGGTGGTTGCAGTCGAGCACCGCCATCTGGGCCCCGCGCCGCGAGCCCGCGCTTTCGACGGTGCGGCACGACGCGTCGAACACATCCATGTAGCTGCACGGACCCGAGGCCGCCGAGCTGGTCGTGTGAACCCGCGCGCCCTTGGGCCGGATCGCGGAGAAGTTGTAGCCGACGCCGCCGCCGCGGCGCATCGTTTCGGCAGCTTGCAGCAGGGCCACGTAGATGCCCGGCAAACCCTGTTCGTCGACGCCCTGGATCGAATCGCCGACCGGCTGCACGAAGCAGTTGATCAGCGTCGCGGCGATGCCGCTGCCCGCCGCGCTCATGATGCGGCCCGCGCCGAGCGCGCCGTGACGCAGGTTGTCGACGAACAGCGCTTCGACCGACGCGCGCAATTCGGGCGGCTCGGCGTCGGCGACACCGCGCGCGACGCGGCGGAACACATCGTCGGCCGACTGTTCGTCGCCTTTGGCGTATTTTTCGAGGAGCACGTCGAGCGAGAACTGCTGCGGCGGGATCAGCGAAGCGGGCGGGGCGGGGGAAACTGGGGAAGCGGGAGGCGTGGAAGCGGCGGTGGCCGCGCGGGTTTGCGGCGTGTCTTCTGCCATGATCGGCCCTCAAACGGCGTCGCGGCGGGCGCGGCGCGGTGGTGGAAGGCGCGCCGCCGGCGCCGGATAGCGAACCGGCGAGCGGGCGGGCGCAACCAACCCACCTTAACGCATGAGGGGTGGGGCGGCAACCGGAAGCGAGGCCGGCGCCGCGACGCGCGTCAGGCCGCTTCCAGCAGCGGTTCGAGGATTTCCGCGCAGATCATCGCGGAAGCATTCGACGGCGCCGGGCGCTCGGCGGGCTTGAAAACCGGGTCGCCACGGCGAATCTTGCGACGCGACACCGCGCAGGTGCCGGACGAATGCGCCGAGCGGCGGCGCCAGCGCTGCTCACCGTAGTGGCAACGGCCCGGCTCGACCCAGCGGATCACCAGCGTCGTGTCGGAGCTCTCGAGAATTTCGATGCGTACGCCATTGCTACCGTCGAGGGGGATGGACTCCAGGGTCATCATCGGCTCCGTATTGTGGAGTGCCGAATTTAGTCCCGCGCGCGTCGGAGAGCCATTGTGTCAGAGTTGAAACACTGTTCCGAAAACAGCAATAATCAGACTTGACATGCGCGATTGGCTGAAATGACAGGCGTTGCAAGCATTTGTATGTGAGTTTTTAATAATGCGTATTTCTGCAACGCTGTGTTGCCTGTGGCGCGACGACAAGCGCGGCCGGCAAGGGGCGGCGACGCTTCCTTTAAGATGTGATTGTCGGGCGGCGAACTGAGCCGTCAGTGTAGCGGGTTTGAATTTTCCAGGTCGGCTCGCGCGCACCCCGTTTAAAAACACAAGAGTTCACATGATTCCACGCCCTCCCGCGGTCCCTCCCAATGCTCCCGAGTCGTCAACCGTCGTCGCCGAGCACCTGAAAAAGCAGAAGGCCGCGTCGGTCGTGCTCTACATCGGGCTGGTGCTGCTGGCCTTGTGGGTGGTGCGCGATTTCATCGTGGTGGTGGCGTGGGCCGGGGTCGTCGCGATTGCGCTGTGGCCGCTATTGCACAAGGTGGCGGGCAACCGCTGGTTCAAGGGACGCACGACCTTGCTCGCGACCGTCTTCACGCTGGTGATCGCGGTGCTGGTGCTGCTGCCGGTCGCGCTCGGCCTCGCACAGGCGCTGCGCGAGGCGCATGAACTGAACGACTGGTTCCGCGACGCGCAGGAAAATGGCATCGCGCTGCCGGACTTCGTCAACCGTCTGCCGTTCGGCGTGCAGCAGATCACCTCGTGGTGGCAGGCCAATCTCGCGCAGCCGCTGCGCGGCTCGGCCGCGATGAAAGGCTTGCACAGCGAGACGGTGATGACGCTCGGCCGACATTTCGGCGCGCGCGCCGCGCATGCGGCGATGGTGTTCGCCTTCATGCTGGTCACGCTGTTCGTGATTTTTCAGGCTGGGCCGCGGCTGTCGGGGTCGCTGCTGAAGGCCGCGCGACGGGGTTTCGGCGATAGCGGCGCGGACCTCATCGCGCATATGGCGACCGCGGTGCGCGGCACGGTGGCGGGCTTGATCGTTGTCGGCGTCGGCGAGGGTGTGCTGCTCGGCATCGCCTATTTTGTGACCGGCGTGCCGCACGCGGCGCTGCTCGGCTTCGTCACGGCGATCGCCGCGATGCTGCCGTTCTGCGCGCCGATCTCGTTCGGTCTCGCGGCGCTGTGGCTGCTTGTGCAGGGCTCGGTGGCGCAGGCGATCGGACTGGTGGTGTTTGGTGCGGTCGTCGTGTTCGTCGCCGAGCACTTCGTGCGCCCGGTGCTGATCGGCAACTCGACGCGCCTGCCGTTCCTGCTCGTGCTGTTCGGCATTCTCGGCGGCGCGGAGACGTTCGGGCTACTGGGGATTTTTATCGGCCCCGCATTGATGACGGTGCTGATGGTGCTGTGGACCGATCTCGCGCAGTAGCGCAGGCGGGCTGGGCGCGTGGCCGGACGGCCTTGCGCATGCGGTGCCGCGTGGGCTCACGGCCGCTGATTCGACGGATGCTGCTGCGCTGGCGGCTTCACGCAGCCGAGCGTGTATTTGAGCGCAGCGGGCAATAGCGCGCTCCACACGTCCCACGTATGACCGCCGTCGATGATCCGCAGCGCCGCCGGATTGCCCGCGAGCCGCAGATGCGTGTAGAGCAGAGACGCGTCGGCCTGGATGGCGAGGTCGTCGTCGCCGGATGAGATGAACATCGGCAGGCGATACGGCTGGCTCATGTAGTGGTCCCACTGCGCCGGGTAGTTGAGCTCATGCCACACGCGCGGGTCGAACTGGTGCTCGCCGAACACGCCGACCCGCCGCGCCGCCGACGCGCGCGGCGGCTCGTTCGTATAGATCGCGGGACTCAGCAGCAGCGCGCCGCAAAACATCTCGGGCCGCGTCAGCGCATAGCGCAGCGCGCCGAACCCGCCCATCGACACGCCGCCGATCATCCGGCCCGCGCGCTGCGTCGCGACCGCGTAGTGCGTTTCGATCTCGGGCAGCAGATCGTCGAAGAACGCGGTCTCCATCTTCTCCTTGCGGTCGACGTACCAGTCCGTGCCGCCCTGCGGCATCACGATCACGACGGGCGGGATCTCCTTGCGCTCGATCAGCGTGTCCGCGGCGCCTTGCAAATGGCCTTGCGTGAGCCAGTCGTTGGCATCGCCGTTATTGCCGTGCAGCAGGTAGAGCACGGGCAGGCGCGGACCGTCCGCGCGATAACCACCCGGCAGATAGATCGTGTAGTTCCAGTCGCGGCCAAGGGCATCGGAATGGAAGCTGCGGCTCGCGACCGTGCTCGCGATCGCGGGCGCGCCAACGGCGAAGGCAAGCAGTGCGAGGGCGAAAGAGAGGAATCGACGCATGTCAGTGTGGAAGGCGGGCGCGGGATTCGTGCGCGGCCGTCATGCTATCAGCATTGGCGCAAATTTTGAGACGGAAAGGGGCACACAGGCAGACGGGGCTTTATGCGCGCAAAGTTCTGCCATCGCCCCAGGTGCTCAAGATTTTCTATCGACGCGAAACGCTCATGACGACGTCCTGAGCCGCCCCGTCACGACGCGTCCGACGAACCGCTTCAGCGGCTCCGCACCGAGCGCGACCGCGAACAGCGCGCCGACCGCGGCCGCATCCGCGAGCAAACCGAGCGGATAGTTGAGGTAACCATCGGTGGCCGCATAGAGCACCGAGTCGACCACCAGCGAAATCACCGCGCCGGCAATGAAGCACAGCAAGCCCTGGCGCCCGATCATGCCGACCCACGGCAAGCGGCGCGCGACCTTCTTCGCCCAGCCCAGCTCGATCAGATTCGCGACGAGCCACGCGATCGCGAGGAAGTTGCCCGCGCGCAGATAGGACAGGTTCTGCTTGAGGCTCGCGGCGAGCGGCGTATGCAACAGAAATATCTTGTAGTAGGCGGCGCCCACGACCACCACGAACGCCAGCACGCTCGCGAGCCAGCCGAATCGATGCGCGCTGACCCGCTGATAGACCGGCTGGCAGCGTGCGAGCACGCCGAGCACGAACATCAGTTGCCAGCCGAACGGGTTGAAGTCCCAATGCATGTCGGGCGCGGCGGGCAGGTACTGGCTGATGGCCGGCGCGCCGCCCCACAGCGCGACGCTGCCGGCGAGCAGCAGCCATGGCTTGCTGCGCGCGAGCGGCAAAATCGCCGGTACCAGCAGCGCGAAGAATGCGTACATCGGCAGCACCGAGGCGAGATACGGTTGGCGGCGCAGCAGCACGATGTCGCGCAGCGCGGCGAGCGGCGAGTCGATCAGGTCGTCGAGGTCGTTCGTGGCGAGATTGGGCCCGTCGATGCTGAGGGCGGTGAGCACCGCGCTGACCAGCAGCATCAGTGCGGCGGTGACGAGAAACGCGCGATAGATTTCGAACGAGCGGCGCAGGAAGCGACCGCGCGCGATCGTCTCGTTGCGTCGCTCGGCGAGCGCCGCGTAGGCGGTGGCGGTCGCGAAGCCGCCGAGGAACACGAACACTTCGGCGGCATCGCACAGCGCGTACGCGTGCAGCGTCACGCGCGACAGAATGCTGCCGCCGATGTGATCGACGACGATGATCAGCAGAACCAGTCCGCGAAAAAAGTCGAGCTCGATGAGACGGGAGGATGACTTGGGCATTGTTTGCATCAAAAGCAGCCCCGTGCGACGGCGCGCTGATCCAGCGCGGCGGGCGTCTCACAAGGCTTTTTAATATGGGATTGGGTACTGCGGCGGGCGCTGATCCATGCTGGCGTCGCCTGCGGCCCACCTCGCCGCTTTGGGCCGCCTTAGCAAGGCGGCCTTGTTAGCGGGGTGTAAAGATGACTCTCTCGGTGGCGCCGAGTTCCGCTGCATTGCAGCAAAGGTGCAGGATTATATTTCTTTTAGTGACAATGACGCGGCGAGTGAAGCAGAAGTGGCTGCCGTTTACCTGAAGCGACGGACCGAAAAAAGAGCAAGCAACGCGCAGTGGAGAATTAGCAACGTTCTCGACGATCGGCACATCCTCTCATGGACGGCCAGCCGATGTCGTGTGAGGATTTCTGGAAAGAGCAGCCAGTGGAGCAGTCTTCAGAACTGCTGGGAAAGTGACGAAAATAAAGAACACCGAGAACAAAACGGCCGGATCGAGTTGTCCTAACACTCGAGGTGCAGGGAGATCATCATGAACAAGCAAGTGTTCGCGCTGGCTGTCTCCATTGCTGCGTCTGCCGTTTTTGCTACGCCTGCCGCCGCGCAGACGAGCGTCATGCTCTATGGCGTGATCGACGAAGGGATCAACTACACGAACAATGTCGGCCACGGCCATGTTTATGAACTCTCGAGCGGCCTTGCGCAAGGTAGCCGCTGGGGCCTGAAGGGCTCCGAGGATTTGGGCGGCGGCCTGAAGGCGATCTTCCAGCTCGAGAACGGTTTCGATCTGAATTCCGGGCGGCTCGGGCAGGGCGGGCGGTTATTCGGCCGGCAGGCGTTCGTCGGACTCAGCTCGGATTCGTACGGCACGCTGACGTTCGGCCGACAATATGACTCGGTCGTCGATTATCTGGCGCAGACGACGGCCAACGGTAGCTGGGGCGGCGAGCTGTTCTCGCATCCCTACGACAACGACAACACCGACAACACGTTCCGCCTCGACAACACGGTCAAGTACACGAGCCCGTCGATCTCGGGCTTCCAGTTCGGCGGCACCTACAGCTTCAGCAACGACACGAGCTTCGCGAACAATCGCGCGTACAGCTTCGGTGGCCAGTACACCTATGGCGGGCTGCTCGTCACCGCGGCGTATCTGCAGGCCGATAATCCCGGTAACGGCTCGAACGGCGCGATCACCTCGAACGACGCCGGCTTCGTCGCGACACGCATGCGTGTGTTCGGCGGCGGCCTGACATATACGTTCGGACCGGCGACGGCGGGCTTCGTCTATAGCAACTCGAACTATCTGGAGCCGACCGCGAACGGCTATCTCGGCATCGAGCCGCTGGTGCCGCTCGTGCCCGTCATGCCGCCAGGCGTGCTGTTGAACTCGCTCAAGTATCAGAACTTCGAGGTCAACGGCAAGTATCAGATCTCGCCGGCGCTGTTCGTCGGCGCGCAGTACGTGTACACGATGGAAACCTACGACGCGTCGAACGGCGGTGTGAAGCCGCGCATCCATACGTTCGGGCTGATGGCGGACTACAACCTCTCCAAGCGCACTGACGTCTATCTGCAGGGCGCCTATCAGCAGGTCACCGGCGATTCCACGCTGTCGATCCTCGATTTCGCGTTCATCCCCGGTACGCAATCGCCGTCGTCGACGTCGAAGCAGGTCGTCGTGCGCGCGGCGATCCGGCATAAGTTCTAGTTCGTTGCTCGTCAACGCGGATCGGCCTGCCTTCGGGCTGGGGGGGCTGGCATTGCCGACACGCACCATCGCGCGTTTCGCTGTGTCGCCCGGGAGCCCTATGACGGACTCGTCGTCGGCCTCCGAGGCCGGATAAAGTGAATGCCCCGGACATAAGCGGCCAGGGAATTCTCGTTGCAGCGTGTTTGAATCTCAGTGCGAGTTCTGATTGCTCTTTTTCGTGTATTGGAAAAGAAAATAATTGACGAGAAATCCGATTGCCACAGACGATGTAATGGAAAAGAGCATCGTCGCCGACATTTCCGTATCTCCGGGCTCGCCGAAGATCGTCACTCCAAAAAACACTAATACTGAGAAAAGGGCTTTCGAACCAAGGTCGGAATCAAAAAAGTAGCCAAACGGCCATATCAGAATGAGAAACAACGCAATCACGCCAATTATGTTTGCAAGGTAGACGGACGGTCTCATCTAAAACTCCTAAGGACAAGTACTCCCATAGGTCACGACCTCGATCCAACCATAGGATTTCAATCCTGAATTGCCTGCGTCTATCTTGGCTGTGTGTAATAGCGCTCTCCGAATGGTCTGAAATTCGGCATTGCTGGCCACGGTGATGCAACCAAGAGAAACGCCATGTCCGCCGGCAGGGTGCAGGCGAAAATTACCGCGTTTGACTCCCTTGATCCAGGTGTAGTCATCGATCAATCCATCATCTCGATACAATGCAAACCATTCCGAGTGATGCGTCGGCGTCCCTCTGTAGCCATTGTAGGTATCTTTCGCCCACGCTTCGGCCTGAGACAGGAGTCCTCCGACAGGCCTGGCTACGATCCAGTATTTCCCGGCTGGGATGGGACCTTTGTCGGGAACGGCCGTGCATCCTCCCCGGTTACGATAAATCTCGTCTCCCGAGAAAGCCATGAACGTTCCCACGCCGTACATCGTGAGAGGTGCGAGTGGCTCGTTATCGACCAGAAATTTTCCTTGTAGCGCCATGATCAGGAGCGCTCGTTCCAGCTATCCGTGAACTTGATATTGCCGTCCGTGTAGTGCCACGTAATGCGGTCATACAACAGCGACACCGACTCGACATGATTGAGCGCGGACATTCCAGCGAGCCTGGTATTTGCCATTCCGGGATTTACACCGACGACCTTCACGCCTTCCATGAGCATGATGAAGTACACCTCCTCCTGACCCGCGTCGTTGATGCGATACCACTTCAGCTCCGCCGATTGCAACGTTTGTCCTTTGGAGACTGCCTTATAAAGGTAGGGACTGGACGCGTCGAACTCCTTTTCCAGACTCATAGGGGAATGCGTGCGCGAGCCGCTGATGTCTCCCGTTTTGTTATCGACTGGCAAATTGATGCCGTGACCGAATCCGATTACCTCGATGCTTCCCTCGCGTTTCTGAACCGTGACGGATCCTTTGATATCCGCTCCACCGTCGTCCTTAAGCCACATGTATGCTGGAATGGGCATGCTGGTTTATTCACTCTGTGAATGGTTGGTTGCGAATCGCTTCGACAGCGGAAGGGCTTGGCTACCTGAGCGGATCTGCGTTTCGCGAGTGCGAGCTCTGTTGGCGTCGCGCACGTTTGGGACATTGGCGCGGCGCTCTCGCGTATACCAACATAGAGCTGACGATATGTTTGCAAAAAGTTGTCATGAGCTAGCGACGGCTCCGCGCGCGGCTGCGTATACACACCGGCAAGCCGGCCGCCAAGACTTGCCCCCGCTCGTTGCAGTCATCCGCCATAAGTTCTGGTTCGTTGCTCGTCAACACAGATCGGCCAGCCTTCGGATTCGAAGGCTGCTTTTTTTTTGCCCCCGCCGCCGCGACGCGTGGCCACTCAAGTTCCCCCTTCCCCTGCCGATAAGGCGAATGTCAACAAATCTGAACACGCCGCAGGCAAGCGGCGATGTCGGCTTCATCGGCGTCCCAAAACACGTGCCGCCGTCACACGGAAATACGGCTCGTAACGTCTGTATCAGAGTGTGTGAGGCACGCGTTTTTATTAAATGTGACTTTACAATTCCGCCAGATTTTTGATCGGCAAACAGGGCACGGATGAGCGCCGTACGAGGCCGCCTCTCGGCATCCGGCTTGTGCATCCCTACAGCAGGAGTCGAACAATATGAGAAAGCGTTTCGACCGGACGATATTGGCCAGTCTCGCCGGCGCTTGCGTTGCGCTGGCTGTCAGCGGTTGCGCGAACGTCGGGCAGCCGAATGCGCAGAACGGCGTGGCGGCCGGCGCCGCAGCAGCGTCCGGCATGCCGGCGAACGCCGCGGGAGCCGCGTCTGGCGAGCCGACAGCAGCGTCGATCGATGCCAGCGACAATGCGCCGCTGAAAAAATCGCCGCCGCTCGTGTATCGCGTGAGGCGTGGCGACACCTTCGCGCGGGTCGCGCAGCATCATCAGATCAGCGTCAAGCAGTTGCAGGCGTGGAATGGCTTGAAGGCGTCGGCGCGGTTGAAGTCGGGGCAGGTGCTCCATGTCGCGTCGCCGGAAACGGTGCGCGCGGTGAACCAGGCCAATGCGGCGGCCGCCGCGAAGGCCGCGGCGCAACCGGCGGCGCAAACTGCGTCACAAGCTACGACGCCAACGTCCGCGCAGGCTTCGGTTCAATCCACCGCACCGGCTCAGGATGCCACTGAAGTCCGCGCAGTCACGCAGGAAACCCGCCGGCATGCGAGCAGCGTGGCGCTCGCGTGGCCCGCCGCGGGCAGCGTCGTCGAGCCGTTCCAGCCGGGCGAAACGCGCGGCATCGAGATTGACGGCAAAGCGGGCGATCCGGTTCGAGCCGCCGCCGACGGCAAGGTGATGTACGCAGGCACTGGACTGAACAGCTATGGCAGTCTGATCATCGTGCAGCACAACAAGGATTTTCTGACTGCGTATTCGCATAACCGTAAGCTGCTGGTCAAGATGGGCGATATCGTTCGCAAGGGACAGCAGATCGCGGAGATGGGCGACGAAAGCAACTCGCGTGTGTCGGTCGGCTTCGAATTGCGGCGCGACGGCAAGCCGATCGATCCGCTGCCTTATCTGCCGCAGGGGCGCGGTTGAGCTTCGGCCTTCCCGCAAAAGCTCACCTTGAATTTATTCAGCAAAACCAGGTAATTTGATCGACCGTGCATCGTGGCGGTCGTCGAATCGTCGCGAATGTACCTTCAGACGCCGTTATTCGGGTCAATCGCGACGAAGTACCTGCGAATTGGCACGTGACAGCGACCCGCAACCGTTGTTGCATCGGTGAGGAAATACAGGAGCCGGCAGGCAGCGTCTACGCTGCCGCCGCGCTCCGGGTGAATCGCCCCTACGTCGTTTGCACACCGCGCAGCAATCGCGATACCTCGCCGTGGTAATGCAGGATCGCGGGATCGGCCTGCAAGAGCGGCAGATAACGCGGCAGGAAGTGGTTGTTCGGTTGATCGGGCGAGAACAGGCCGACCACGGCTTCGGCGGTCGCGAGACGGTCGCCGGCCTCGGCTTCCGCGTCGTCGAGAACTTCGTCGACGCTCGCAATCACCGTCGATAGCGGCGTCAGCCAGCGAAACCCCGAGCCGTTGATCAGCACCTGCAGGAATGCCGCCGGTGTCACCGGTCCGAACTCCTTTTCGTGCGCGGCGCGTTCGTGATCGAGAATCGCCTTGTGCAGCGCAAGCAACGGTCGGCGAATCTCCGAGAGGAATTGAGTGCATTGCGGGTCGTTCATCGGCGGCTCCTGCGGCTGAGGTGACTCGACAGTATCGCGCATCGCGACACGACGCAGTGCGATGCAGCGCTCACACGATCACGCTAACGGGTCGATCCGCCGATGGTAACGCATCGGTTCCCACCGATACATGCAATGCAACGCGCATAGCACTCCACGTGCCGCCGTGCGGCTCCAAAGCGAACTTCTTTCGCCACGACTACAATCGGCCGGTTTTCTGGCGACAGCCGCTCGACCACAGGCCGCTTTTCAACGCGTATTAGCGTGACATGCCGAACAAAACCGGCAAGTGTTCGCGGTCTGGTGCGGCATCGCGATCTAAACCGCGTGACCAAAACAACACCCCACCGGAGCCGCTCATGACAACGTTCAATATCAACGGCGAAACCCATACCGTCGATGCCCCGCCCGACATGCCCCTGCTATGGGTGCTGCGCGATCTCGTCGGGCTGACCGGCACCAAGTTCGGCTGCGGCATCGCGCAATGCGGTGCCTGCACCGTGCATCTCGATGGCGTCGCGGTGCGTTCGTGCGTGTTCCCGGCCGCGGCGGTCGGCGAGCGCAAGATCGTCACGATCGAAGCGGTCGGCGCCACGCCCACGGGCCAGAAAGTGCAGCAGGCCTGGCGTGAGCTCGACGTCGTGCAATGCGGTTACTGTCAGTCGGGGCAGGTGATGTCGGCGGCGTCGCTGCTCGCGCGCAATCCCAATCCGAGCGACGCGGACATCGACGCGGCGATGGCCGGCAACATCTGCCGCTGCGGGACCTACAACCGCGTGCGCGCGGCGATCAAGCACGCCGCGAAGGGGGCCTGACATGTCCCAGGGATTGCTCGAGGCACAGAACGGCGCGCAGCCGTCGGACACCAGCACGCAGCATGCGCGCGGCATCTCGCGGCGCGGCTTCCTCAAATTCGGCGTGACGGTCGGCGCCGCGGCCGGCGGCGGTCTGCTGCTCGGCTTCAGCATGCCGGCTGCCAGCCAGGATCAGAAGGCGGGCAAGAGCGTGATCGGCGGCGATGCCAACGAGGCGCCGCAAAGCGGCGTGTTCGCGCCGAACGCGTTCATCCAGATCGATACCGCCGGCAAGGTCACGCTCGTGATACCGAAGGTCGAGATGGGTCAGGGCGTTTATACGTCGATCCCGATGCTGATCGCCGAGGAGCTCGAAGTGCCGCTCGACGCCGTCACGCTCGATCACGCGCCGCCCAACGAAAAGCTCTTCACGGACCCGCTGCTCGGCGGCCAGTTGACGGGCGGCTCGACCTCGATCCGCTTCGCGTGGGAGCCGATGCGCCGCGCGGGCGCGACCGCGCGCGTGATGCTGATCAACGCGGCCGCGCAGCAGTGGCAGGTCGATGCGGCAAGTTGCCATGCGCAGGCCGGTCAGGTGATCCACGTGGCCAGCAATCGCAGCGCGAGCTATGGTCAACTCGCGCAGGCTGCCTCCGCGCTGCCCGTGCCGACGAACGTGGCGTTGAAAGATCCGAAGGATTTCAAGCTGATCGGCACGCCGGCCAAGCGTCTCGATTCGCCGGAGAAAGTCGACGGCACCGCGATGTTCGGGCTCGATGTGCGCGTACCCGACATGGTCTATGCGGCGATCGCGAACTGCCCGGTGTTCGGCGGCACGCTCGCAAGCGTCGACGATACGCATGCGAAGACGATCCCGGGCGTGCGCGAAGTCATCAGGCTCGACAACGCGGTCGCGGTGATCGGCGCTCACACCTGGGCCGCGAAGCGCGGCCTGCAGGCGCTCGACGTCAAATGGAACGAAGGCGAGGGCGCGCAGGTATCGATGAAGCGCATCGTCGACGATCTCGCGGCGGCCTCGCAACACGGCGGCGCGGTGGCGCGCAAGGAAGGCGATGTCGGCCGCGCGTTCGGTGATGCGAAGTCGCGCGTCGACGCGGTCTACCAGCAGCCGTTCCTCGCGCACGCGACGATGGAGCCGGTCAACTGCACGGTCCACGTGCGCGGCGACGCGTGCGAAATCTGGCTCGGCTCGCAGGTGCCGACGCGCGTCGTCGACGCGGCGGTGGCGGTGACCGGACTGTCGGCCGACAGGATCATCGTGCACAACCATCTGATCGGCGGCGGCTTCGGGCGGCGGCTCGAAACCGACATGGTCACGCAGGCCGTGAAGGTCGGCAAACAGGTGTCGACGCCGGTCAAGGTGCTGTGGACGCGCGAGGAAGACATCCAGCACGACATGTACCGGCCGTACTACTACGACACGATCTCGGCCGGGCTCGACGCGAACGGCAAGCCGATCGCGTGGCAGCACCGCATTGCCGGTTCGTCGATCATGGCGCGCTTCGCGCCGCCCGCGTTCAGGAACGGGCTCGACCCCGACGCGGTCGAAGTCGCCGCCGATCTGCCGTACGACCTGCCGAACCAGCTGGTCGACTACGTGCGCGTGGAACCGCACGCGGTGCCCACCGCGTTCTGGCGCGGCGTCGGGCCGACGCGCGGCACGTTCGTCGTCGAGAGCTTTATCGACGAGCTGGCCGCGCAAGCGAAGATCGATCCCGTGCAATACCGGCGCGACCTGCTCGGCAAATCGCCGCGCGCGCTGAACGTGCTGAACGTGGCCGCGCAGGCTGGCAACTGGGGCAGCGCGCTGCCCAAGGGGCAAGGGCGCGGCATCTCGGTGATGCACGCGTTCGGCAGTTTCTTCGCGATCGTCGTCGAGGTTGAGGTCGAGCAGGGCGAGGTGACGGTCAGGCGCGTCAACTGCGCGGTCGATTGCGGGATGCTCGTCAATCCGAACACGATCGAGGCGCAGGTGCAGGGCGGCATCATCTTCGGCATCACGGCGGCGCTCTATAGCGAGATCACGATCAAGGACGGCCGCGTCGAGCAGAACAACTTCACCGACTACCGGATGCTGCGCATCAACCAGACGCCGCCGATCGACGTGCATATCGTCAAGAGCGGCGAGGCGCCCGGCGGCATCGGCGAGCCCGGGACCGCGGCGCTCGCGCCCGCGCTGACCAACGCGATCTATGCGGCCACCGGTACGCGGCTGCGGCAATTGCCGGTTGGCCGTCAACTGCACAGCGCGTGAGGCGAAAGGAGCCCCGACATGAAAAACTCTCTGAAGGGTCTTGGCGCGGCGTTGTGCGTCGCCTTGCCGTTTCTCGCGCAGGTGCCTGCCGACGCGGCAACCGCTGCGGCCAATCCTGCCGCCGATCAAACGCTCGTGCAACGCGGCGCCTATCTCGCACAGCTTGGCGATTGCGCGGCCTGCCACACCGCGCCGAAAGGCAAGCCGTTCGCCGGCGGCTTGCCGATGAGCACGCCGATGGGCCGGATTTACGTGACCAACATCACGCCCGATCCGCAGACGGGCATCGGCGGCTATACGGAAGCGGACTTTGCGCGAGCGCTGCGTGAGGGCGTGGCGAAGGACGGCCACAACCTGTATCCGGCGATGCCGTATCCGTCCTACGCGAAGGTCAACGACGACGACGTAAAAGCGCTGTACGCGTTCTTCATGCACGGTGTCGCGCCGGTGCAGCAGGCGAATCGCGAGTCCGACATCAAGTGGCCGTTGAACATGCGCTGGCCGCTGATGTTCTGGAACATGGCTTTCCTCGACAAGGGTGCGTACCGCGACAAGCCGGGCAAGGACGCCGTCTGGAATCGCGGCGCGTATCTGGTGCAAGGGCTCGGGCATTGCGGGTCGTGCCATACGCCGCGCGGCGTCGCGTTCCAGGAAAGCGCGCTCGACGAAGGCGGCAGCGCGTTCCTGAGCGGCGCCTTGCTCGATGGCTGGTTCGCGTCGAATCTGACCAGCGAGCACAACATCGGGCTCGGCCGCTGGAGCGACGAGGATCTGCGCACGTTCCTGAAGACGGGCGCGAATCGCCATGCGTCGGCGTTTGGCTCGATGACGAGCGTGATCAACAACAGCACGCAAGCCATGAGCGATGGGGACGTCGCGGCGATTTCGACGTATCTGAAGTCGCTGCCGCCGGCGGGTGGCAACGCCGCGCCGCCCTATACGTACGATCCGCAGGCGACGAAGGTGTCGCTCGATCGACCCGCGAACGATGCCGGCGCGCGCGTCTACACCGCGTATTGCATGCATTGCCACGGCATCGACGGACGCGGCTTCGCGCCGATGCTCGCGCCGCTCGCGGGCAATCCGAACGTGCTCGCGAAGGACGCGTCGTCGCTGGTCAACGTGACGCTGAACGGCACCGGCGATCTCGTGATTAACGGCGTGCCGTCGCCGTTCCCGATGCCCGGCTTCGCGGCGGTGCTCGACGATCAGCAGATCGCCGACGTGCTGAGCTTCGTGCGCGCGGGTTGGAACAATGGTGCGCCGGCGGTTGGGGCGGCGGAGGTGGCGAAGTTGCGGCAGTCGACGCAGGCGGGGCGGTGAGCGTCAGATAGGTGGTGTGAAATGCAAAAGCGGCAACCGTGCATCTTGCGGTTGCCGTTTCTTTTTGGTTCTTCGCTGATTTTCGGGGGGAGGCGCTTGCCGACCTGTTTCGGTCGCTCAATCCGGTGCTATCTCGATGGCAGTTACCGAGGTACAACGGTCAATCAAATTAAACCTCTCTCTTGGTCCACGACGTGTCCGCTTTTTGCCCTCTTCCGTAGTAAGGACGCTTTATATGTCGCATATGCCGAGCGTTAGGAGGGGCGTTTCGGATAATGAATTTTCACCCACTGTACCAATGCTCTTATAAGCACTTCAGACGCGGCCCCTG
>DATAQT010000235.1:0-8654 GCA_036264535.1 Paraburkholderia sp.
TCCGCTGTGGCAGGGACTCGACCATCTGGAGCGAACCATCGACCTCGTTCTCGAGCGCTGGCCGCATGCGCGCAGGGACGCCGCGCAGCACGCGGTGACGATGACAGGCGAGATGGTCGACCTGTTCGGCGACCGCGCCGAAGGCGTGCGGGCGATCGTGGCCACACTCACACAGCGGCTCGGTGCGCGGCTGCGCTTTTACGCCGGCGACGCCGGCTGGCTCGCCGCCGACGCCTGCGCGGCCAACTGGCGCCACGTCGCGTCGGCGAACTGGCTCGCCACCGCGCGTTGGGTCGGCACCCGCGCGGCGCACGCGGTGCTCATCGATATCGGCAGCACGACCACCGACATCATTCCGATCGTCGGCGGCCGTGTCGTCGCGCTCGCCGCGACCGATGCCGGCCGGCTCGCCACCGGCGAACTCGTGTATCATGGCGTCGTGCGCACGCCATTGTGCGGCGTCGCGCATCGCATCGAATTCGCCGGCGTCACGGTCAACGTGATGAACGAATGGTTTGCGACCACCGCCGACATCTATCGGCTGACCGGTGAACTGGGCCCGCAATACGACGTGCATCCGAGCGCCGACCAGGGGCCGAAGACGGAAGCGGCGAGCCGTGTGCGGCTCGCTCGGATGATTGGGCGCGACGCGCACGAAGCAGGTGCCGCCGAATGGCGCCGCTTTGCGCAGCGCTGGCGCGCGCTTCAGTTGCGCGAAATCGGCGTGAATCTGGCGCGGGTGGTCGCGGCGCATCCGGAGTTGGCCGCCGCGCCGCTGGTGGGCGCCGGGTGCGGACGATTCCTTGCCGCCGCGTTGGCGCGTGACGAGGCGCGCGGCTATATCGACTTCGGCGCGCTGGCGTGGGTGCCGGACAGTTGCTCGGCGTGGGCGGCGACTTGCGCGCCGAGTGTGGCGGTCGCGCTGCTCGCGGTCGGCGCTCCGCAATCCGGCGAGCAAAAAACCGTGCGTCGTGTGGTGCCGCGCGCAGCGTGACATGAAAACGGCGGCGCGAACCGCCGTCTGACGACGTGGCGTGCAAGCTGGAAAGTGCAGTGAAGAACGTGCTTTGAAACATGACGCAACACAGACGGGCACTCAACTGGAAGCGAGGACAACAGTCATGTGGGTGGTCAAGATCGGAGGCAGTCTGAGTCATGAGCCGATGCTGCGCCACTGGCTCACCGAGCTATGTGAAGTTGGCGGCGGGCGCGTCGTCATCGTGCCCGGTGGCGGCGATTTCGCGGACAAAGTGCGGCAATACCAGAACGAATGGCGTTTCGACGATCTCGCCGCGCACAACATGTGTCTGCTCGCGATGACGCAATACGCGCTGCTGATGCAGGGCGTGCTACCCGAACTCGTGCTGGCGTCGAGCGAGGCGAAGATTCGCCGCACGTTGCGCGATGGTCATGTCGCTGTCTGGGTGCCGACCGCGCTGATGCGCGACACGCCCGATGCAATGAGCAACTGGGACACGACCTCGGACAGCCTCGCCGCCTGGCTGTCGACGATGCTCAACGCCGAGCGGCTGGTCATGGTGAAATCCTGTCCGATCGCCGCGGACGCCCAATTGGAGACGCTGGCCGCGGCGGGTGTGGTCGACCACCGTTTTGTCGAATACGTGAATGACGCGAACTACGTGGTCGAACTGTTCGACAAGAACAACGTTGCGTTGATGCGCGACCGGCTGCTCAACATTCCGGTCACCTGATTCACTGTTGATTTGCCTTGTGAACAGGGACGCGTCGCTCGCGTCCCTTCGTCCTACAGGCGCGTCACGTTCGCGGTTCCCGGCGCCGACGCGGCGCCGCTTGCGCCCACGGCTCCGCCTGCGCGATGCAAAGCGCTGGCCCATTGCGCGACGCGCTGCGGATCGAGCCTCGAGCGGCGCCCGTCGGCGCACAACGCGGTGCGAAAGCCCGCGACGTCGGGCGCGAGCGTGCGGATCTGCTCCAACTGCGCCCAACCGAGCGCGCCGGCGATGCCGCCCATCGCGCCACGCTCGCGCGTGAACCGCAGCCAGCGGGCCAGCATATCGACATCCACATGATCGAACAGCGTGCTGCCGTCCTTGCTGCCGGTATCGAACATCACGCCGGCAAAGCCGAGCGCGGCGGTGTGGGTGACCAGTTCGTCGTCCATGCCGCCGTCGCAGAGGAGCACGGGCACCACCGTCGCCGGCAGATTGGCCAGTTGCTCGATGCAGCGTCGCGCGGCCGGTCCACGCGCCACGCCGACCTTCACATAATCGACGCCCGCGTCGCTGACCTCGATGACGCGCGCGGCGATCTCGTCGAACGCGTCGGCCGGCACGTCGCCGATCGCCGCGCTGATCGGCTTGACCGGGTAGCGCGCGCGCAGCGCTCGCGCGATGTTCGTGATGGCGTCGAGCGGCAGGCCGCCGAGCGCGCCATCGTTCGGCTCCTTCAGGTCGATCAGCTCGGCGCCGGCGCGAGCGGCGTCAAATGCTTCGTCATCCGAGCGCACGCTCGCGAGCAAGGCGGTCATCGGGGTTCTCCGCGGGGATAGGGGAAGGGGCTTCAGTGATGGACGGAAGTGGCGGCCTGGCTCGCCGCCCCTTCAAGACTCGCGCGATGGCGCGCGATCGCGGCGACGAGCCAGTCCCATGCGGTGCGCTCGTTCTCGCCAGCGGTTTTGTCGATCGCGATCTGCAGATACGCCATTTCCCGATCGACCTTGTCAGCCGGCAGCATGAAGAGCCGGCTTACCAGAATCGCGCCTTCCACGACCGCCGATTGCGCGCGATTGAAGCCCGCGAATGGCGCGTGGTTTTCGCGGTGCACGACTTTCATCACCAGCACGGGACGCTCGTCGTCGTCGCGCAGCTCGTCGAGTTCGAGCTCCGCATGCGCGAGCGATTCGGCCAGACGCACGCTCGCGACGCGGCTTGCGTGCACGGTCGGCCAGTCGGTCGCGCAGTGCGTGACGCAGCCCGCGAAGATGCGCACGTCGGTCGTGAAATTCAGCACCGCCGCGCGCGTCGCGACGACGTTGTCGAGCGTGACCGACGGACGGAAAGGCGAAAGGATGATGCGCTCACTCTCGTAGCGCGCGCCCATCGGCGCGATATGAGGACGGCCATCGCACGCTGCCGTGGTGACGATCGTTTCGTGGATCATGGCTGGGAACGTGTGTCCCGACCGCGCCGCAAGGCCGGCCGTCAGCAGAGGTCAAACACAAACGGAAACCGCAAAGGGGCCGCGGCGTGCGGCCCGATTGCGGGCTTAACGCGTTGCGACATACATCACGATTTCAAAACCGAGGCGTACGTCGGTGTAACTCGGGGTCGTCCATTGCATACGTGCTTCCTCCATGAGTGGAAACTGCGGTTGAAACAGCGTTGCGACGCCGGCCCGGCGTGATGCCCGAGGTCGACGGCAGCCAGCATCACGCAAGCTCCATGCCCATGCGTTTGCCGACCGCGAGGCGGGTGTGCATTCGCCAGGTAATACAGCGTCCGACGAATTGCGCCGCGCCTCGGCGTCCGCGCGGCATGCCAGACGCAGGCCGCCGCGTGGTGTGGCGAAAACGAAGCAAAGTGTTCCATCGCGATTCGCTGATCCGATTGCGCTGTCACGTCGTGCCCGCTGCGCTCACCGACCCATTCTGCTCCCAATCCCGTCGCATCGCTCAAAAAAGAACCTCACGATGTGGTAGCCAAAATAACCGATCCGTTAAGTCTGCCAAATAAAATCGTGAATTCCCCTCCGGCGTGTCCGTGCCTACAGTGCAACTCAAGCGCTTCGTTCTTCCGGCAGCGCGCTTGCCACTTTCGAGGACACGTCATGAACGATTTCAGTCAACCGCCGATCCAGCCCGAAGGTCATGCGCGCGATCCGCACAATCCGCGCGAGCGGTACGCGGCGGGCGTGATGAAATACCGCGAGATGGGTTACTGGCAACCGGACTACGAACCGAAAGAGACCGACGTGATCGCGCTCTTTCGCATCACGCCGCAACCCGGTGTCGAACCCGAGGAAGCGGCGGCGGCGGTGGCAGGCGAATCGTCGACGGCGACGTGGACGGTGGTATGGACCGACCGGCTCACCGCCTGCGACATGTATCGCGCGAAAGCGTATCGCGTCGAACCGGTGCCGGTTTCGCGCGCCGACGAGCCGCAGTACTTCGCGTATATCGCCTATGAACTCGATCTGTTCGAAGAGGGCTCGGTCGCGAACCTGACCGCGTCGATCATCGGCAACGTGTTCGGCTTCAAGCCGCTGAAGGCATTACGGCTCGAAGACATGCGCATTCCCGTCGCGTATCTGAAGACGTTTCAGGGGCCGCCGACCGGTATCGTGGTCGAGCGTGAACGGCTCGACAAGTATGGACGGCCGCTGCTCGGCGCAACGGTCAAGCCGAAGCTCGGTCTGTCGGGCAAGAACTATGGACGTGTGGTCTACGAGGGCCTGCGCGGTGGCCTCGATTTCCTGAAGGACGACGAGAACATC
This sequence comes from Paraburkholderia sp., assembly GCA_036264535.1. Lineage (GTDB taxonomy): Bacteria > Pseudomonadota > Gammaproteobacteria > Burkholderiales > Burkholderiaceae > Paraburkholderia. Next base: position 4,474 of record DATAQT010000235.1, read on the forward strand.
AACTCGCAGGCGTTCATGCACTGGCGCGACCGCTTCCTGTTCGCGATGGAGGCGGTGAGCCGCGCGCAGGCGGAAACCGGCGAGCTCAAGGGTCACTACATGAACGTGACGGCCGGCACGATGGAGGACATGTACGAGCGCGCCGAATTCGCGAAGGAGCTCGGCTCGTGCATCGTGATGATCGACCTCGTGATCGGCTGGACCGCGATCCAGTCGATGTCGCGCTGGGCCCGCAGGAACGACATGATCCTGCATCTGCATCGCGCCGGACACGGCACGTACACGCGGCAACGCAGCCACGGCATCTCGTTTCGCGTGATCGCCAAATGGCTGCGCATGGCGGGCGTCGATCATGCGCACGCGGGTACCGCGGTCGGCAAGCTCGAAGGCGATCCGCTGGCGGTGCAGGGCTACTACAACGTGTGCCGCGACGCGCACAACGCGGTCGACCTGTCGCGCGGCATCTTCTTCGATCAACCGTGGGCCGGCCTGCGCAAGGTGATGCCGGTCGCCTCGGGCGGGATTCACGCGGGGCAGATGCATCAGCTGCTCGACCTGTTCGGCGACGACGCGATCCTGCAGTTCGGAGGCGGCACGATCGGTCATCCGGCCGGCATCCAGGCTGGCGCAACGGCGAACCGCGTCGCGCTCGAAGCGATGGTGAAAGCGCGCAACGAGGGCCGCGACATTCTCCAGGAAGGCCCCGACGTGCTCGAAGCCGCCGCGCGCTGGTGCACGCCGCTCAAGCAGGCGCTCGATACGTGGCGCGACGTGAGCTTCAACTACGCCTCGACCGATACGCCCGATTTCGCCGCCACGCCGACGGCGGCCTAGTCGAACTGAGCTTTTCCCGCTAGCGCTTCACGAGCGCATCCGCAACGCGGTGCCAGTCACCGCGCGGGGCACCGTTGACGCCGTTCTGAACGCGACATCCATCGACGAGGTTCGTCATGCGTATTACTCAAGGAACGTTTTCTTTTCTGCCCGAGCTGACCGACGAGGAAATAAGCCTGCAGATCGACTACGCGCTGCGCCAGGGCTGGGCCTGTTCGGTCGAATTCACCGATGACCCGCATCCGCGCAACACGTACTGGGAAATGTGGGGCCTGCCGATGTTCGACCTGCACGACGCGGCCGGCGTGTTGCAGGAGGTCAGGGCCTGCCGCGAGGCGCGGCCGCAGCACTACATCAAGGTCAACGCATTCGATTCGGTGCGCACCTTCGAGACGATGCGCCTGTCGTTCATCGTCAACCGGCCGGACGTGGAGCCGGGCTTCCGTCTGTTGCGCCAGGACGCGCGGGGGCGCACGCAGCGCTACAGCATGACGGGCTATGCGAGCGACCGGCCGGCGGGCGAGCGCTATGGCGCGGCGGACTGATGCCGCTCACCGCCCAATCAAGCGCACGCCAACCCGCCGCAAGGAGGAGCCATGACAGACGCCGCCATCGCGGACGCACGCCCCGCGTCCGCCGCGCACAGCGACGCCGCGCCGCAGAGAGACCCCCACATCGACCTCGCGGCGCTGTACCGCGATTCAGGCATCGGCGACGTGCTCGGCGAACTCGATCGCGATCTGGTCGGGCTCGCGCCCGTGAAGACGCGCATTCGCGAGGTCGCCGCGCATCTGCTGGTCGAACGCGCGCGTGCTTCGCTGGGTCTCGCGGGCGGCGCGCCGACCTTGCACATGTGCTTCTCCGGCAATCCCGGCACCGGCAAGACGACGGTCGCGCTGCGCATGGCCGAGGTGCTGCACCGGCTCGGCTACATCCGCCGCAATCATCTCGTGTCGGTCACGCGCGACGATCTGGTCGGGCAGTACATCGGCCACACCGCGCCGAAAACGCGCGACGTGCTCAAGCGCGCGATGGGCGGCGTGCTGTTCATCGACGAAGCGTACTACCTGTACCGCCCGGAGAACGAGCGCGACTACGGACAGGAAGCGATCGAAATCCTGCTGCAGACGATGGAGAACCAGCGCAGCGACCTGGTCGTGATTCTGGCCGGCTACGCGTCGCGAATGGAAGTGTTCTTCGAGAGCAATCCGGGTTTCCGCTCGCGCATCGCGCATCACATCACCTTTCCTGATTACACGGAAACGGAACTGCTCGACATCGCCGAGCGGATGCTCGGCACCCTGCATTACCGCTTCGATGCCGCGTCGCGTCGCGCCTTCGCCGACTATCTGGCGCGCCGCATCCGCCAGCCGAATTTCGCCAACGCGCGCTCGGTGCGCAATGCGCTCGACCGCGCGCGGCTGCGCCAGGCGAACCGTCTGTTCGCGGACGCCTTGCAAGGTGGCGAGCCGATCGACGCCGCCACGCTGACGCTGATCGACGCCGCCGACGTGCGGGCGAGCCGCGTCTTCGACGAGCCCACGCAGCCGTCCTCGCCATCGCCATCCACCGCGCGCGCCGTCACGGCGCCGCCGGGCTGATTCACGACATCATCGACGGAGAACGCCATGCAGGACGGACGCACGACACTTTCGAAGTTCCTGATCGACACGCTCGATCGCCCGCCGTGTACGGAGAACACGCGGGACACGGCGGGACTATCCGCGCTGCTGGTCGACGTGGCGGCCGCGATCAAATCGATCTCGGCGATGCTGACCAAGGGCGCGCTCGGCGGCAACTACGGTTCCGCGCAAACCGTCAACACGCACGGCGAGGAGCAGAAGAAGCTCGACGTGTCGAGCAACGACATCTTCGTCCAGCAATGCGAATGGGACGGCTTGCTGGCGGCGATGGTGTCCGAGGAAATGGAGCACGTCTACGCGATTCCGCCGGACTATCCGCGTGGCGAGTATCTGCTCGCGTTCGATCCGCTCGACGGCTCGTCGAATATCGACATCAACGGCGTGGTCGGCTCGATCTTCTCGGTGCTGCGCACGCGCGACCCCGCGGAAGATGCGACGAGCGAAGCCGCGTTCCTGCGGCCGGGCTGCGAACAGGTCGCGGCCGGCTACGCCGTGTATGGACCGTCGACGATGCTGGTGCTGTCGGTCGGTAACGGCACGCACGGCTTCACGCTGGAGCGCGAGATCGGCAACTTCGTGCTCACCCATTCGAACATCAGGATTCCGGAAGAGAGCGCGGAGTTCGCGATCAACGCGTCGAACGAGCGCTTCTGGGAGCCGCCCGTGCGCCGCTACGTGCAGGAGTGCAAGGACGGCCGCAGCGGTTGCCGCGGGCGCGACTTCAATATGCGCTGGATTGCGTCGATGGTCGCGGAAGTGCACCGCATCCTGATGCGCGGCGGTGTCTTCATGTATCCGCGCGATTAGAAAACGCCGGCGATGGAAGGGCGCCTGCGCCTGCTCTATGAAGCGAACCCGATGAGCTTCCTGGTCGAGCAGGCGGGCGGCCTCGCAATCACCGGCCGCGAACGCATTCTCGATGTCGCGCCGCGTGCGCTGCATGGTCGCGTACCGGTGATTCTCGGCTCGAAGAACGAGGTCGAGCGCATTGCGCGCTATCACGGCGAATACGACCGCGGCGAAGACAAGCCCTTTACGTCGCCGCTGTTCGGCACGCGCTCGCTGTTCCTGCCGGATTTCACGGCGTGACGGGCGATTGACGGCACGCAGGGCACGCACGGCGCACAGAACACAGTCATCCGGAGACAAACGCATGTCAGTCAAACATCCGATCATCGCCGTGACCGGCTCGAGCGGCGCGGGCACCACCACCGTCATGAAGAGCTTCATGCATATCTTCAGGCGCGAGCACATCAATGCGCAGATCGTCGAAGGCGATGCGTTCCATCGCTACGACCGCAACGGCATGCGCGCGGCCATGCAGGAGCGCGAACGCGACGGCGTGCCGAATTTCAGTCACTTCGGCCCGGAAGCGAATCTGCTCGAAGAGCTCGAGACGCTGTTCACGCGCTACGGCGAAAACGGCAGCGGGCAGTTGCGCCACTACGTGCACGATGCGGGCGAAGCGCAGCTGTACAAGCAGGACGGCGGCACCTTCACGCCGTGGGAGGACGTCGCGCCCGGCACCGACCTGATGTTCTACGAAGGGCTGCATGGCGCGGCCGTGACCGACAAGGTCGACATCGCGCGGCATGCCGATCTGCTGATCGGCGTCGTGCCGATCATCAACCTCGAATGGATCCAGAAGCTGCACCGCGATCAGACGATGCGCGGCTATACGCACGAAGCGGTGGTCGACACGAT
>DATAQT010000251.1:0-2515 GCA_036264535.1 Paraburkholderia sp.
CTACGACTGGCTGCGCCCCCCTGAAATCGGCCTCGCGATGGTGCGCGGGCGCATCGGCGGCAGCGGCGATCCGTTCAATCTCGGCGAAGCCACGGTCACGCGCGCCACGCTGCGTCTGCACGCCAGCGGCGACGCCGAAGCCGCCGTCGGCGTGGCTTGTCATCTGGGACGCGACCGCCGTCGCGCCGAACTCGCCGCGCTCGCCGATGCGTTGCTGCAGATGCCCGAGCATCACGACAGCCTGCGGCGTCAGTTGATCGAGCCGTTCGCCGCGCGGCAGCAAGCGCGGCGCGCGCAACAGCAACAGGACGCCGCGGCCACGCGCGTCGAATTCTTCACGATGGTGCGAGGCGACTGATGGAACACCCACCGATTGCATTGTCAACGCTGACGCCGGGTTTCGCGGACCCGGTCCACGATACCCAGACCGTGTTTCGCACGCTGCTCGACGCCTTGTCGCGGCCCGGCACGATCGGCGTGATCCGCGACGTGCTGCCCGAGTTGCGCAACACACCGGTCGAACCCGCTGCGTTCGCCGCGCTGCTGACGCTCTGCGACTACGCGACGCCGGTCTGGCTCGCGCAGCCCGATCTCGCGCTCGCGTCGGCGTTGCGTTTCCATACCGGCGCGCCGCTCGTCGATGCACCCGGCGAGGCCGCGTTCGTGTATCTGCACGATGCCAACGCCCTGCCGCCGCTCGAAAGTTTCGCGCCCGGCAGCGCCGAGTCGCCCGAACAATCGGCCACGCTGCTGATCCGCGTCGACGCGCTGACGGGCGGCGCACCGGTCACACTGAGCGGCCCCGGCATTCTGGATACCGAAACAATTTCGCCAGTCGGTCTGCCCGCGCGGTTCTGGCGGGAACGCGCGCTGCTCGCACCGCTGTTTCCTTGCGGCATCGACTGTTATCTGGTCTGCGGCCCGCGTGTGATCGGCCTGCCGCGCACAACTGAAGCGAAGGTGAACTGATGTACGTTGCCGTCAAAGGTGGAGAACGCGCGATCGAAGCGTCGTGGCGCCTGCTCGACAAAGCGCGCCGCGGCGATACGCAGGTCGCCGAACTGAGCGTCGCGCAGATTCGCGAGCAATTGCGGCTCGCGGTGGCGCGCGTGATGACCGAAGGCTCGGTCTACGACGAGGAGCTTGCCGCGCTCGCCATCAAGCAGGCGGCCGGCGACATGGTCGAAGCGATTTTCCTGCTGCGCGCGTATCGCACCACCTTGCCGCGCTTCGGCTATACGCGCGCCATCGACACCGAAACGATGCAGGTCGAGCGCCGTATCTCGGCGACCTTCAAGGACTTGCCCGGCGGCCAGCTGCTCGGCGCGACCTACGACTACACGCAGCGGTTGCTCGATTTCGCGTTGCTCGCGGACGGTGATGGCGCGCAGCAGGACGTGACGCGAAACGGCGGCCCGGCTTCGCAGCAATCGCCCGCGCCAGAATCAATGCCGCGCGTCGTCTCGCTGCTCGACAAGGAAGGCCTGATCGAACAGGAGCGGCCGACACCCGACGGCGCGGAACCCGGCGATCTGTCGCGCGAGCCGCTCGCGTTTCCGGCGAGCCGGGCGACGCGCCTGCAGAATCTCGCGCGCGGCGACGAAGGCTTTCTGCTCGCGATGGGCTATGCGACGCAACGCGGCTATGCGCACTCGCATCCGTTCGCGGGGGAGATCCGCTTCGGCACGATCGCGGTCGAGATGGATCTCGACGAACTCGGCGAAGCGGTCGATATCGGCGATCTCGACATCACCGAATGCCAGATGATCAACCAGTTCGCGGGCAGCGGCGATGTCCCGCCCACCTTCACGCAGGGCTACGGTCTCGCGTTCGGCCACTCGGAGCGCAAGGCGATGGCGATGGCGCTCGTCGATCGCGCGTTGCGCGCGGAAGAACTCGGCGAGACGCTCGCCTCACCGACGCAGGACATCGAATTCATGCTGTCGCACAGCGATAACGTCGAGGCATCGGGTTTCGTGCAGCACCTGAAGCTGCCGCATTACGTCGACTTCCAGGCGGAGCTGGAACTGGTGCGGCGTCTGCGCGCGCAGCATCAAGGCAACGATGAGACAAGCCACGCCACCGACAAGGAGCAAGCAGCATGAACGCGCCCGACACCGCGGTTGCAAACAGCTCATACGACAGCGCCGCGCACGGCTACAACTTCGCGTATCTCGACGAGCAGACCAAGCGCATGCTGCGCCGCGCGCTGCTGAAGGCGGTCGCCGTGCCGGGCTACCAGGTGCCGTTCGCATCGCGCGAAATGCCGTTGCCGTACGGCTGGGGCACCGGCGGCATCCAGGTGACGGCCGCCATCATCGGCAGGACGGACACGCTGAAGGTCATCGATCAGGGCTCGGACGAAACCACCAATGCGGTCAACATCCGCCGCTTCTTCGCGCGCACCACGGGTGTCGCGACCACGCGGCACACGAGCGACGCGACGATCATCCAGACGCGGCACCGGATTCCCGAAACGCCGCTGACCGAGCGGCAGATCCTCGTCTACCAGGTG
>DATAQT010000270.1:0-2668 GCA_036264535.1 Paraburkholderia sp.
GCCGTTGCGATAGGCGATCACGAGATCCTTATACTGCGACGCCTTGCTCGCCTGGTCGTTCGTGTAGAGCTGCACGCGGTTCTCGCCGAACTCGATCGAGCCTTTCGGGCTGTTCGCGTTGGCCGCGGCGAGCGCCGCGCGCACGTCCTCGAGGCCGATGCCGTAATGCGAGAGCGCATTCGGTTCCAGCTCGACACGCACGGCCGGATTCGCCGACCCGCTGACGTCCACTTCGCCGACCCCCTGCACCTGCGAGAGCGACTGCTGCAGCACCGTGGCGGCCGAATCGTAGAGCTGGCCGGCCGTGAGCGTGTTCGAGGTCAGCGCGAGAATCAGGATCGGCGCGTCGGCCGGGTTGACCTTGTGGTAGGTCGGGTTGCTGCGCAGGCTCGCGGGCAGGTCGGCGCGCGCCGCGTTGATCGCCGCCTGGACGTCGCGCGCGGCGCCGTCGATGTCACGGCTCAGGCCGAACTGCAGCGTAATGCGCGTCGAGCCGACCGAGCTTTGCGAGGTCATCTCGGTGACGTCGGCGATCGAGCCCAGATGCCGTTCCAGCGGGCTCGCGACGCTCGTCGCGACGGTCTCGGGACTGCCGCCCGGCAGCGTCGCCTGAACCGAAATGGTCGGGAAGTCGACCTGCGGCAGCGGCGCGACCGGCAGCTTCGTGAACGCGAATACACCCGACAGCGCGATGCCGATCGCCAGCAGCGTGGTGGCGACCGGACGCGAGATAAACGGACGCGACAGGTTCATCGCTCAGTTTCCTGCATCGGTGGCGGGCGGCGTGGCGCTACCGGACGAATCGCCGCGGTGGAAGCGCTCGCGCAGCCGGCGGCCGAGCGAATCGAACGCGAGGTAGATCACCGGCGTCGTGAACAGCGTCAGCAACTGACTCACGATCAGGCCGCCGGCGATCGCGATACCGAGCGGACGGCGCAGTTCCGACCCCGCGCCGGTGCCGAGCATCAGCGGCAGCGCGCCGAGCAGCGCGGCGAGCGTGGTCATCAGGATCGGCCGGAAGCGCAGCAGACACGCCTGGTAGATCGCCTCGCGCGGCGGCTTGCCTTCCTCGCGCTCGGCGTAGAGCGCGAAGTCGATCATCATGATCGCGTTCTTCTTCACGATACCGATCAGCAGCACGATGCCGATGATGCCGATGATGTCGAGATCGTGACCGGTGATGAGCAGCGCGAGCAGCGCGCCGACGCCGGCCGACGGCAGCGTCGACAGAATCGTGATCGGATGGATGAAGCTCTCGTACAGCACGCCGAGCACGATGTACATCGTGACGATCGCCGCGAGGATCAGGAACAGCTCGTTGGCGAGCGACGCCTGGAACGCGAGCGCCGCGCCCTGGAAGCGCGTCTGGAACGACGCGGGCAGGCCGACGTCCTTCTCGGCCTGGTCGATCGCCTTCACGGCCGCGCCGAGCGACGAACCCGGCGCGAGGTTGAACGACACCGTGGTGGCCGGGAACTGGCTCAAATGCGTGACGAGCAGCGGCGCGGGTTGCTCGATGAACTTCGCGATCGACGACAGCGGCACCTGGCCGCCCGTCGACGTGGAAGAGGGCAGGTAGATCGAGTTCAGCGACTCGGTATAGCGCTGCATGGTCGGCTGCGCTTCGAGAATCACACGGTACTGGTTCGACTGCGTGAAGATCGTCGAAATGATGCGCTGGCCGAACGCGTCGTACAGCGCGCTGTCGATCGTGGCCGGCGTGATGCCGAAGCGCGAGGCGGTCGCGCGGTCGATCTCGATGAACACCGAACGGCCGTTGTCCTGCAGATCGGTTGCGACGTCCGCGAGCTCGGGCGACTGCTTCAGGCGGTCGACCAGCTTCGGCACCCACGTCGTAAATTCGCTGATGTTCGGATCGGTCAGCATGAACTGATACTGCGTCGGGCTCACGGTCGAGTCGATCGTCAGGTCCTGCACCGGCTGCATGTACAGCGAGGCGCCCGGAATGTGCGCGACGTCCTTCTGCAACTGGCGGATCACGTCGCTCGCGGTGTTGCTGCGATCGTCGCGCGGCTTCAGGTTGATCAGCATACGGCCGCTGTTCAGCGTGATGTTGCTGCCGTCCACGCCGATGAACGAGGTCAGGCTTTCGACGTCCGGATTCTTCAGGATCTGCTCGGCGAGCGCCTGCTGACGCTCGGCCATCGACGCGAACGACACCGACTGCGGCATCTGCGTGATCGCCTGGATCACGCCGGTGTCCTGCACCGGGAAGAAGCCCTTCGGAATGAACACGTAGAGGACGCCGGTCAGCACCAGTGTCAGCAGCCCGACGACCAGCGTGGAGCGCTGACGGTTCAGCACCCACGTGAGCGCGACCGCGTAGCGCGCGATCACCCAGTCGATGAAGCGGTGCGCCTTCGCCTCGAAGCGGTGGCTTTCATGCGGTGGCGTATGGCGCAGGAGCTTCGCGCACATCATCGGCACGAGCGTCAGCGACACGACCGCCGAGATCACGATCGTCACCGCGAGCGTGATCGCGAATTCATGGAACAGACGGCCGACCACGTCACCCATGAAGAGCAGCGGAATCAGCACCGCGATCAGCGAGACGGTCAGCGAAATGATCGTGAACCCGATCTGCTCGGAGCCCTTGAGCGCCGCCGCCAGCGGTGAATCACCTGCCTCGATGAAGCGCGACACGTTC
>DATAQT010000277.1:0-11471 GCA_036264535.1 Paraburkholderia sp.
CGGCCGGCGTAGCGCGGCGCCACCGCCTCGCAAAGCGATTGCAGTCGGCTGATACTGACGAGTGCGACGCCGGGGCGGCCGGCATCGACGGCGGAACTCGGGTTCGCGACGAATGGCGTGAACGTGGACATTGCGGCTCTCCTCGATTGAAACGTTCCGCGAAACGTTTCATGAAACGTTCCACCGATTGTGCCACGAACTTCCACGTCGAGCCCAGATCGCGCAAACCCTCGTTCCAGCGGCACAAGCCGCGAAACGCCAGTCCATGGCACGCTTCCTGCACAATGTCGCCCGCGTTCCACTACCGATTTCCCTTCTGGAGACCCGCATCATGACCACCACTTCCGCCACTCGCCGCGCCGCGTTCCGCGCCAAGGTCAACCAGCGTCAGGGCCTGCTCGTGCCCGGCGCGTTCAACGCGATGAGCGCGCGCGTGATCGAGGACGCCGGCTTCGAGGCGGTCTACATCACCGGCGCGGGCGTCACCAACATGTCGCTCGGCCTGCCCGATCTCGGCTTTATCGGCCTCGCCGAAGTCGCCGAGCACTGCGCGCGCATCCGCGACGCGGTCGCGCTGCCGCTGATCGTCGATGCCGACACCGGCTTCGGCAACGCGCTGAACGTGCGCCAGACCGTGCGTGTGCTCGAGCGCAGCGGCGCCGACGTGATCCAGTTCGAAGACCAGGTGATGCCGAAGAAATGCGGCCACTTCGCGGGCAAGGAAGTGGTCACGACGAGCGAGATGGTCGGCAAGATCCGCGCGGCCGTCGACGCGCGCGAAGACGCGAACCTGCAGATCATGGCGCGTACCGACGCGGCCGCTGTTCACGGTATCGAGGACGCGATCGAGCGTGGCCATCGCTTCATCGAGGCGGGCGCCGACATCCTGTTTATCGAGGCGACCGAATCGCTCACCGACATCGAGCGTCTGCCGGGGCTGTTCGACGTGCCGCAGTTGATCAACATCGTGATCGGCGGCAAGACGCCGGTGCAGTCGCGCGAGGCGCTCGGCAAGCTCGGCTACGGCATCGTGCTGTACGCGAACGCGGCGCTGCAAGGCGCGGTACTCGGCATGCAGCGCGCGCTCGGCACGCTGCAAAGCAACGGCCGCCTCGACGAGGACGCGACGATCGTCGCGCCGTTCAGCGAGCGTCAACGGCTCGTCAACAAGCCGCTGTATGACCGCCTGGACAAGGAGTACGCGCCGAAGGACTGATGCACGGGGGGCGGCGCGGCGGTGCGACGCGCTGCGCGCCTCCACGATATGGGACCCTTTATTGCGTTACGATTCAGGGCTGGCAATCAGGCAAGCTGATGTTCACGCCAGCCCGCCGCGACCGTTCGCGGCCCCGGCCCGCTCTTGCGGCGCCGGCAGAGACACGAAAACGCAATCGAAAGGTAGTCGCAAGCACCATGAAGTCACCCTCTTTGCGCGCTCCGCGCCGGCTCGTCAATGGTCTTTTCGCGCGCGTGCGCGTGGCACGCGAGATCGGGCGATGAGCAGCAGCGGCACCCGCAACGCGCACGTCGGCTGGCTGCCGTACATCGTCGCGGCCACCTTCTTCATGGAGTACCTCGACACCACGGTGATCGCCACCGCGCTGCCGCAGATGGCGCGTTCGTTCGGCGTCGGCCCGAACAGCCTGAGCCTCGGCATGACCGCGTACATGCTGGCGCTCGCGATCTTCATCCCGGCGAGCGGCTGGGTCGCCGACCGCTGCGGCGCACGCACCGTGTTCGTCACTGCGATCGGCGTGTTCACGGTCGCGTCGGTGCTGTGCGGACTGTCGCAGAACGTGCCCGAGTTCACGGCCGCGCGCCTGCTGCAAGGCATCGGCGGCGCGATGATGGTGCCGGTCGGCCGCCTGATCGTGGTCCGCAGCACCGACAAAGCCCGCATGATGCAGGCGATCTCGACGATCACGTGGCCCGCGATCGCGGCCCCGGTGGTCGGCCCGCCGATCGGCGGCTTCATCACGACCTACGCGTCGTGGCGCTGGATCTTCCTGCTGAACGTACCGTTCGGCCTCGCGGCGATCGCCGTCGCGCTCGCCATCGTGCCGAACCTGCGCGGCACCGACCGCAAGCCGCTCGACCTCGTCGGCCTGCTGCTGAGCGGCGTCGCGCTGACCGCGATCCTGTACGGCGCGGAACTCGCGAGCCAGCCGGCCACCAATCCGTGGCTCGCGATCGCGGTCGTGGTGGGCGGTCTGCTGGTCGGCGCGATCGCGTTCCAGCACGCGAAGCGTCATCCTCATCCGCTCGTCGACGTGTCGACGCTGAAGGTGCCGACGTTCTCGGTGACGGTCGTCACCGGCTCGTTCACGCGCATCGGCATCGGCGCGGTGCCCTATCTGATGCCGCTGTTGTTCCAGGTCGGCTTCGGTCTGTCGGCGTTCCGCTCGGGCCTGCTGCTGCTCGCAAGCGCGCTCGGCAACCTCGGCATGAAGGCGCTGACCACGCGCATCCTGCAGCGCTACGGCTTCCGGATGGTGTCGATCGTCGACGTGGCGGTGGCCGGCATTTTCATCATCGCGTGCGGACTGCTGACGCCGAACGTGCCGCTCGTGTTCGTGCTGATCGTCGTGTTCGTGTACGGCGTCGCACGCTCGATGCAGTTCTCGACGCTCGCGACGCTCGCCTACGCCGATATCCCGCAGCCGCAGATGAGCGCGGCGAGCACGCTGTGGAGCGCGGCCGCGCAGATGACGATCGGTCTCGGCATTGCGTTCGGCGCGGTGTCGCTGCGCGTCGCGGCGCTGTTCAACGGCGAGACGACCGGCCACGTGTTCACGCTCGACGATTTCCGCCTCGCGTTCCTGTTCGCCGGTGTGCTGACGCTGCTGTCCGTGCTCGGCTATATGGGGCTCGCCCGCAATGCCGGGCAAAGTATCGGCGGGGGTTCGCGCGGTGGTGAGAATACGGCGAAGAGCCAGGCGACGCGCTAGCGCTACCGGTACTGCTACGCGATCAAAAGGAGACGTGCCGTGCAAGCAGGCGAACTGACGATTTCCAGCCGCAACGACGATCTCGACCTCGACATGGTCTACCTGTTCCTGTCGCGCGAAACGCCGTGGGCGCGAGGCATGCCGCGCGCGACCTTCGAGCGTGCCGTCGCCGGTTCGCTATGCTTCGGCGGCTTCGTCGACGGCAAGCAGATCGCGTTCGCGCGCCTCGTCACCGACGCGGCGACCTTCGCCTACCTGTGCGACGTGTTCGTGCTGCCCGGGTATCGCGGCCAGGGCTATGCGTCGGTGCTGATGAAACATATCTTTGCGAGCCCTTCGCTCGCCACGCTGCGCAGGATCGTGCTGGTCACGACCGACGCCCATCACGTCTATGCGCCGCATGGGTTCACGTCGCTCGGGAACCCCGAACGGTATATGGAGCTGCATCGGCCGGATGTTTATAAAGCGACCGAATGAGCGCTGGGTGAACACCCATCCAACTCGCGCGACCCAGCCTCAGCCGTACGCGCGCTCGCGCATCCACTTCGTCATGATCCATTTGTCGCCGGCCAGCACCGGCGCGCCGCCGTGCAGCGTCAACGGATCGAGCTGGCGCTCGCGGTTCATGTAACGGAAATACACGGCGCCCCCCGCGTGCGCCGCGACCGACAGGCCCGCCGCGGGAAACACCGTCTCGCCGCCGTCGGCGACGTCGTTCAGATAGATGATCAGCGTCGCGACGCGCTGGCCGCCCTGTGCGGTGTGCACCGCGCTGCCCGGCTGATCGGGCGTGAAGTAGTCGAAATGCGGGCTGTACTCGCCGCGCGTGTCGTAATGCAGCACCTGCAGGCCCTCGCCGTTTTCGAGCGGCCAGTTCGTCAGGCTCTCGATGCGCCGTTCGAGCCGCGCGATCAACGCATCCTCACCGCGCCGATACCAGACGCCTTCGCTGGTGCGGTTGCGGATCACGTCTTCGTTGCCGGTGAGCGGATTGACCGTCGTCGAGCGTTTCAGCCGATGCCGCGAGCGCTCGATCATTTCGGCGCATTCCGCGGCCGACAGCAGGTCGGCGAACACGATCAGTTGCGGGCGCTCGCAGCGCAGCAGCACGCGCACATCGCGGCCGTCGGCGCGGATCAGGTTGCCGCGCGCGACCGGCACGGCGTCGTATCGAAACGGCTCGCTGGCGGGGTCGGCGACGCTGGTGACCGCCGGGGGGGCGGCCTCGCGCCGGTCGAACGCATGGTGGACAGCGGCGCGGGCGTCATTGGCCGCAAAGCCGGCCTCTACCATCGCGTCGATCATCGAGCCCGGCGTGCAACCGCGCGCGACATTGCTGCTCAGCCATTCTTGCCAGGCGGCATCGGCGACTTGCATGATTCTTCCCGCGCGCCTATTCGCGCTTCAACTGCCCGCGATAATGCAGCAGCCCCCGGCGCGCCTGCTGCCTCAGCAGCCGCTGCACGAACGGCGACCAGCCGAACAGCGTGCCGCGCACGCCCATCGCCTGGCGCATCCACAGCCACAGATCGAAGCGGTCGCGATGCTCGACGATCAGCCCGTCGCGGAACTCGAAGCTCGCCTCGATCCGGTTCACGACGTCGCGCCCCGTCTGAACGAAACGGTAGCGCGCCACCCAGCGCGCGCGGCCGGTGTGGTCGTCCGCCTCGATGTCGCTGAAAGTCAGCGTGAAGTCCTGGGCGTGCTTGACGAGCATGCGCCACATGTCACGCACTTCGTCGCCGACCAGTTCGCCGAAGGCGGGGTCGCTGAAGACGACGTCGTCGGCATAACAGGCGACCATGGTCTCGGCGTCGCGCTGCTGGAAGGCGGTGTAGAAACGTTCGATCAAGTCGGTGTTGGGATGGCTCATTGATGTCGTGTGGTCTATTGCGGGAGCGCGTCATGCACGTGCAGAGTCGCGCGGCGCTCCGTAAAAACGGCCCGCGCACGGCAGCCGGCGGGCATGGCGCACACGATAGCGGAAAACGGCGCGGATGGGGGACCAGCGCGAGCCGACGACGGCTTTACCCTTCCGATACCGCTGCCCTCACCCGCACGACCTCCGTCCGTCCCGCCAGTCCCCATACCATCGCCGCTACCGCCGCGGCGACGAGCGCCGCCACGCTCAGCGCCGCCGCGAATCCCGTCGCGAAGCTCGTTTGCGCGGCCGTCGTCAGCGCCGAGCGCAGGGCAGGCGCCAACGACGCGGTGGCCTGCGCGGTGTCGCCCGCCATCACGCGCGACATGAAACCGGCGTCGAGCGCGGCGCGCACGGCCGGCGTCAGCGGCATGGCCGCGACGAACGTCGCGCGCGTATGCGCCGCCAGCACCGCGCCGAGCACGCCCACCGAGGTGACGATCGCGGTAAAGCGCGTGGTCGTGCTGATACCCGACGCCATCCCGGTCCGCTCCGGCGACACGCACGCCATGATCGCCTTCTGGGTGTCGCCGTTCAGTACGCCCGCGCCGAGTCCAGTGACGATCATCCCGCCCGCGACCCACGCGTAGCGCGTGCCGCCGGCCACAAGCGCGGTCAGCAGATTGTCGAGCGCGATCAGCAGCAGGCCCGCGCTCAGCAGCGGCATCGGCGCAATCCGTTTGCCGAGCGCCGCGCCGACGTACGGCCCGACGACCATCGCGAGCGCGAACGGCAACATGCCGATGCCCGCGGCCACCGCCGACAGCCCGAACGCGTTCTGAAGGTACACCGGCAGGAACGTCATCATCACTTGCGCGCACGCGGCATAGCCGAACATCGCGAGCACCGCGGCGACGAAGCGCGGCTGGCGGAACAGCGCGAGATCGACCATCGGATGCGCCCGGCGCCGCTGCAGTTGGACGAACGCGCCGCCGAGCAGCACGCAGGCCGCGAGCCGGTGGCCCAACTCGAGGGAATGCGACGCGCTCGAACGCGCGACCGTCGATGCCGTCGATGCCTCGAACGGCACCGGCCCGCGCCGCGCGAGCCTCGACGGCGTGCAGGGCAAACGGATCGCCTACGTTGGCGGCCGGCCCGGCTCCCATGCCGCGCTCAAGCGGCTCGTCGACGCGGCCGGCGTGAACTGGTCGTGCATGACGGCGGCGTCGAGGATCGCAAGGGGCTGCTGGCCGCCGCGCTGCCGGGCGCGGATATCGTCGTGTTCCCGGTCGATTGCATCGATCACGATTCGATGAATGCGCTCAAGCGCATCTGCGAGCGTCACGGGATCGGCTATCACCCGTTGCGTACGGCGAGTGTCGCGAGCTTCGTCGAGTTGATCGCGCGGCTGCATCCCAAGCACGTCGCGCAGCTTCGCAATCCGCCGCCTTTGGCGTTCTGTATGCGGCACGGCTGAGCGCGCCGATCGCACATACGGGAACGTCGCCGCTAGTGCCGGTCACTTATGGGCGTATCAGTTTTATCAGCTCGGCGATCTGCTTCGTGCAGCTTCGCCGCGCCTCTTCCTCGACGTCGCGATACAGCCGGATGACGGTTTCGCCGACCGGTGTCAGCGTGCAGCCGCCACCGCTCTGACCGCCCTGCTCCGAATGGGTGGCCGGCGACTTCAGCGAGCGGTTGAGCTCGTCGATCAACAGCCACGCGCGCCGGTATGACATGCCGAGACTGCGCGCCGCCGCCGAGATCGAACCGTATTCGCGCACTGCTTCGAGCAGATCGACCTTGCCTGGCCCGAGCGCGACGGCATCGCCGTTGCGAATGCGCATTCGGAAGCGCATTTCGGGACGCGTCTTCGTGGACCTGGTCGCTGGAGCGGCTCTGGTTTTCGCGGGTTTTGCGGTGTCGGCCATGCGCGCAAGCATACACGAACGGGTTCGCGCCGCCACCTGGTCGGGCCCCTCAACGCTGCCGCGCAAAGCAGTACCCATAGTCTTCGCAGCCAGGACAACCTGGCGCCGGCCCCGGTTGCAATCCCAACGAAAGCGCGCATTGCGCGGCGAGGAATTTCTTCCAGCGCAGGTTATCGACATTGCGCGCGACCAGCACCGGAAAGTAGCGCGTGAGCATCCATGTCACTTCATCGCGGCCCGCGAGGCCGAGGTCGCGCCATAGATGATCGGGACGCAGACAGGCATGGGCGATGATCGTCGCGAGGCAATGCGCGTCGTCGGCATGGACCGCGCTGCTGGCGTTCGCGACGAGCAGCGCGTGCAGTGCGTGGACGAAGCTCGCGTGTTCGCTGGGGATCACCGCCAGCGGCATTGGCGCAATGCCCGCGCGACTAAAGTGCCGCGCGAGCAGCGCATGCCATGCGTGCGCGTGCAGGCCGAGCAACGCGAGTTCGTTACGGGCGTCACGCGCGGCGATCAGTTTGGCGAACAGACGGGTGTCGGCGCAATCGGCCTCGGTGGCATTGCCTAGCCACGCGCGCAGGGAGTCGGCCGTCAGCGGATCGTCAGACATGCTTACACCCGCGCCAGCAAAGTGAATCAGACCTCGTTCGCATACGCCCGGCTCCGAATCTCGGCCAGCGACGTATCCACCAGCAAGCGCCCCGCCTCGAACACCGTCGCGAACGCTTCGTCCCACTCGCCCGCCACCGTGCGCTCGTCCCATACGATCGGCAACGTGACCGTCCGGTACTCGCCGGTGCGGCGATGGCGCAGCAAGGTGAGGCGGCCTTTCATCGAGCGCTTGCCGTGATCCGTGACCGGATCCTTCGACACAGCGTGCCATGCGTCGCCAAGCCGGATCGCCGAGCACTTCATCGCGAAGCGCTGGGTATCGCGGTTGATCTGCTGCAACAGCGCGCCGCCCATGCCGAACACGATGTTGTCGGCGGCGAAGCCGGCTTCGTCCATCGCGGCGAGAATCGCGACGATCGAATCCGGGTTCACGCCGTCGCCCTGAATCACGCGCACGTGGTTGAGCACGCGCCGCCCCTTGCTGTTCGTCTGCGATCCAAACGACGTCTCCAGCGAGCGCAGCGTGTACAGCACGATCGTGCAGGGATCACCCGAGTCCGGGCGAATCACGAGCGTGCCGCCGGAATCGAGCACGGCCTGCTTCAGCTCGGTGCCCCATGCGTCGAGCGCGGCGAACAGGTCGTAAGAGTCGGACACCACCGAAACGATCGAGCCTAGCTTGCCGAAGCGCTCGATCATGTTGCGATATGCGTCGACTTCGCGCTCGCGGCCCCACGAGGTGATCGTGCTGTGCTCGGCCGCCGGCACCGAGAACGCGGCCATGCCGTCGTGGTAGTAGTGATTGGCCGCGACCACGCCGAGCACGGTATCCGAGCCCATGAAGCTGACCAGATGCGCCGCGCCGCCGATCGCCGCCGACTCCGCGCTCGACACGCCGCGCGCGCCGAAATCGTGGAGCTTGAACGGCAGCTGCGAGAGATCGTCGCTGCTCTTCAGCAGGGACGCGCGGATCGTCTGGCGCAGATGCCAGCTTTGCGTCGCGACCGTGATCGGATACCACACCCGCATCAGCATCGTCTCCAGATACGACGCGAGCCAGAACACCTGCGGGTCGTCGCATTCCACCGTGACGAGCACGTTGTGCGTCGGCACGACCGAGCCTTCGGGTACCGCCCGAATCCGCACCGGCAGATAGCCGCCGTATTGCTCGACGACATAGCGCCAGCCCGCTTCGTTGAACGGCTCGCCATGCGCGCCGAAAAAGGCGCGGGCCTGGTCGATCATCGCGGCCGTGACCGGTCGGCACAGGTACTCCTTCAGCAGCATCTGCAAGCCGAAGAACAGCGTGCGTTCGTAACGTCCGCCGCGCGATTCGATGTACGAAAACATCGCTGAGGCATCCGGCGGATATTGCAGATAGTGCGATGCCTTGTACGAATCCGTGTTCAGGATCGGATTGGACAGGATCGAGGCGAGATCGCTGAAACCCTGTGCGTTTTGCATGGACGGCGCTGCGCTCACGTGATTTGCTCGCTGGATGGGCAGGACGGCGTGCGCCTGCCCGTCGTCAAATTGGGCCGGGAATTCCTCCGAACCTCACCTTACTCCGGTACGCGCGATAGCGCTCGTCGACGGACCAGCCGCCGGCCTAAACCCCGGGCTTCAATTGCGGCGGCAGATTCGGCCACGTCGCGAGCAGCCGGCCGAGCATGCTCCTGCGGCGCGCGGCGCCCGTCGGCCACAGCATGTTCGCGAGCAAGCCGATGCCTTGCGCAAGCCCACAGTCGCGCGCGGACGTGACGAGCGGCACACCGCGGCTCAGCGCCTCGTTGACGCGCTGATCGTCGCGCGGCAGTTGATGCGCGACCTTCGCGCCGAGCGTGCGCTCGAGCATCGGCAGATTGATCTGCGCGTTCTTGTCGTACTGATTGACGACGACCCGCACCTTGCTGGCGGGATGCCCCAGCTCCCGGAAGATATCGAGCATGCGGCGCGCGCCATGCAAGTACAGAGGGTTCTGTCGCACGACCATGCAGATCGCGTCGCTATGAGCGAGCGCGCGAATCGTCAACGGATTCAGGCTCGGGCCGACGTCGATCAGCACCGCGTCGTAGCGCTCGCGCACCAGCGTCAGAATCCGCTCGAGTTGCGCGGGCAGCAGCTCGGCGGCCTTCAACGGATCGCCGGCGCCGGCTAACAGGTCGAGGTTCGCGCGCACGTGCATCGTGCACGCGTCGAACAGCGCCTCGTCGAGTTGCTCGTTGCGCGAGCACAGATCGGCGAGCGTCATCGGCGGCGGGCGATTCGCCATCAGCAGGCTTGCGTCGGCGAATTGCTGGCTCAGATCGATCAGCAGCACCCGCCGCTCGCGCCGCGCGGCGAGCGCGCACGCGAGGTTGACCGCGATCAGCGTCGTGCCGCTGCCGCCCTTGCTCGACGCCAGGGCCACCACGCGTGCGCCGTGCCGCTCGGGCTCGCGGTGCGGCGCTTCGATCTGGGCGAGCGCGTCGGCGACGGCGTGTCGATCGAGAGGCCACGACAGCACATGCTGGACACCGACGCGCCGCGCCGCGCCGATCAGCTCGGTGGACGGCGACGACGTCACCAGCATGCAATGGAGCGCCGGCGCGCAGACTAGCGTTTCCTCGATGCCGTCGAGTTCGTGCGCGTTCAGATTGGCGTCATCGACGATCAGCAGGTCGGCGCTGCGCACGAGGCGTGCATGCATCGTCAGTTGCAGGACCGTACCGTATGCGGTGTGCAGCCGGTAACGCACGCCGCTCTCCTCGAGTCGCACGACGATGCGCTGCGCGTTTTCTATGCTGGCGGCAATCAGGAAGATGTCGATCATGGCAGCTCGGCGGCGCGTGGCGCGTCATGCGTGGATTTTTTATTCAAGGCATCTTTTCGCGATTGACCCGCAGGCTACGGCGCCGGCTCGCTACCGGTGAGCGACTACGTGAAAACCTCCTGCCGGCGAAGCCGGGCGTCAATCGTCGGCTGGGGTGCCGCCGTCGGCCTCCTCGTCGTCGCGCTGATGCGCTGCGCCGCGTCCGGCGTACGCCGGCATGGCGTACAGCGCGTCGCGCAGCAGGTCGCGGCGAATCTCGGCCTGTGCCCGGCGCTCGAGCGCTTCGGCAACGAGGAGCGCTAGCAGATTGACCGACGAGCCCGCCGACTGCGCGAAAAAGCGCGCGCGCGACGCCGCGACGTACCGCCGGTAAGTGAGCGCCGTTGCTTGCGAAACGGCTGGCTTGCGAATCAGTTGTGGTTTCATGACAGCCCCCGATGTCTTTCTGGATTGCGCCAGGTCGAGCCGTTTGGCGGCAGCGCCCCGGCCGTTGGGCCAGGTCGCCGTGCCCGTGCCAACCCACGGACACGGCACCTGGTTTACCTCGTACATTCGTCTCTCTCTGGAGACTGCGGCCTCTCTCCCCGCTTCATCGCGCCGGCCGGTCCTGATCCGGCGCTGCCCCTTCCGTATTCGGCGCGTCGCTCGCTTACGTGGCCAGCGCGTTGCCTGTCGTTATCGCCATCCTTTTCGCGTCGCGTGGACGAAAAAGTCGAAAAGGAAAAACGGCGAAGTCGATGCCCTTGTCGTCCGGTTTTGAATGGCCGTCATGCCGGTCCACCACTCACCCGTTTTTCTGACGTATATAAGAAGGCCCCGCCGCGCTCCCGCAAACACCATGGCATCCCCGACCGTGCCTGCGAGTGACCTTTTTACCGCCGGTCTTTATTAATCCGGTTTTCCCCGTACCGTTGACCTGGCGGCAAAACGTTTTTCTGTGCACTGCTTATTGCAACGGTTATGCCAACCCGCGTTCCAATCGATAAGAAGCCCGTCAAAGCTTCACGCTGCCGTGAAACCGGCCGCGATTTTGAGGTGGTAAAAAGCCTGCCGGATTCTGGCGTGACGCGCTTTGATTCGTTTGTGACACGCCAATTCGCCGCGCGCTGGCGGCGAACCGCTTGTCACGTCCCGTCTCGCTGGCCCGCTGGCTGGCCCCGATGCCGGCCGCACATGGCTTCGCGCCAGGCGGGGTCCAACCGGCGCCCCGCCCGGCGCCGCAAACTCCATTCGACCCGTGCTGCCCGGTTTGTCGCAAACCTGAAACACGGTCGCTCGCGCCCCATCTGTTTTTGTCACGCCTT
>DATAQT010000214.1:0-23458 GCA_036264535.1 Paraburkholderia sp.
TCAGGAAGTTCTGGAACGCGGCGAGCTGGTCGAACTTCTCGGCCCAGATGCCGGCGATCAGACCCAGTGTGCCGAGGATCGCCGCGCCGAACATCGCGAACACGATGATGTAGAGCGGCGCGGTAAAAGCGAGCGGCACGAACCAGATCGTCACGATGAACACGCCGAAGCCGACGCACAGGCCGCGTGCAACGGCCGCGAGCACATAGGCCGCGAACATCTCGTAGTGCGACAGCGGCGGCAGCAGCACGAACACCAGATTGCCGGTGATCTTCGACTGGATCAGCGAAGAAGAGCTATTCGCGAACGCGTTCTGCAGCACGCTCATCATCACGAGGCCCGGAATCAGGAAGCTCGTGTACTCGACACCCGGATAGACCTGCACGTGACCGCGCAGCGCGTGGCCGAAGATGGTCAGGTAAAGCAGCGCGGTGATGACCGGCGCGAGCACGGTCTGGAACGACACCTTCCAGAAACGCAGCAGTTCTTTGTAAAACAGCGTGCTGAATCCACTGTAGCCGCTCATGCAAGCCCCTCGATCACTTCCGGACCGTTCATCACCTGAACGAATACGTCTTCGAGGTCGGCCTTGCGGACCTCGATTTCTTCGAATGTACAACCGGCCGCGCGGCATTGCGCGAGGATCCGCTCGACGTCGTCGTAGCTCGTCAGACGCAGCAGATGCTGGCGGCCGTTACCGTTGGCCGCGCCGCTTTCCGCCTCGAGCGGACGCAGCTCGGCGGGCAACACGCCCTGCGCGAACCGCACGAACAGCTGCATGCCGGCGAAACGCTGCAGCAGTGTGCTCGTGCGATCGAGCGCGACGACCTCGCCACGGCGCAGCATCGCGATACGGTCGCACAGCGATTCGGCTTCTTCGAGGTAGTGCGTGGTCAGCACGATGGTGTGGCCTTCGCGATTCAGGCGCGAGATGAATTTCCACAGCGTCTGGCGCAGTTCGACGTCGACGCCCGCGGTCGGCTCGTCGAGCACGATCACCGGCGGACGGTGCACCAGCGCCTGCGCGACCAGCACGCGGCGCTTCATGCCGCCCGACAGCGCGCGCATATTGGCGTCGGCTTTTTCGGTGAGATCGAGATTGGCCATGATCTCGTCGATCCACGCGTCGTTGTTGCGCAGCCCGTAGTAGCCCGACTGGATGCGCAAGGTTTCGCGCACCGTGAAGAACGGATCGAACACGAGCTCCTGCGGCACCACGCCGAGCGCGCGGCGCGCATTGCGGAAATCGCCGACGACGTCGTGACCGCGCACCGCGATGCTGCCTTCGTCGGCGCGCGCGAGACCCGCGAGTATGCTGATGAGCGTCGTCTTGCCCGCGCCGTTCGGACCGAGCAGTCCGAAGAACTCGCCTTCTTCGACCGTGAGGCTGACGCCCTTGAGCGCCTGCAAGTCCTTGTAGCGCTTCTTGACGTTACGAATTTCTATGGCTGACATGACTATGGGCCGCGTGCGTCGCGGCGCCTGAAGTAGCCCCGATGGAGCCTGGGGACGAGCAAATGCTGGAAGAAACGGAACTGGGGCCGATTAGGGGCCAGTTCAACGCCCCAAAAAAACGTTTGATTATAGGGCAAAAACTGGCACCCCCGGCCTGGCCGGAAGGAGGGAGGCGACGCTAGAGGAGCGTCAATGTCGCGCTGACGCAACCATGCCGGAGGCGCCAGGAGAGAGAAGCGTATCGACGCCGTAGGCCTGCGCGAGACTGGCGAGACCAGCCGGCAGATTGACGATTTCAAAGCTGGCGCCGCGCGCCGCCGCGGCCCGCACCCAGGCGAGCAGCACGGCGAGCGCCGACGAATCGAATTGCGTGAGCGGCGCGCAATCGACGCCGCGCGCGCCCGCCGCGATACGTTGCAGACCCGCCGCGAGCGCGGCCTTCGCGCTCTCGTGGGTCAGCGTCGCGCCGCTGTCGAAGCGGTTCGCGACCGGGCTCAGCACATCGCTCACGACTGCTTGCCCGAGGCGAGTTGCTGATTGCGCTGCGTGAGGAACTGGATCAGTCCATCCACGCCCTTCTGCTGGATCTGTTCGTTGAACTGCTGCTGATACGCCTGGATCAGCCACGCGCCGAGCACGTTGATGTCATACACGCGCCAGCCTTGCGGCGTCTTGTACAGGCGGTAGTCGAGTTCGATCGGCTGGCCATTGTTCATCACGACCGAGCGCACCACCGTGTCAGTGTCGTCCGGGTTCATGCGGAACGGCTTGTACTGGATCTGCTGGTCCTTCACCTGGGCGAGCGCGCCCGAGTAGGTGCGAATCAGCAGCATCTTGAACTGCTCGACCACCTGGTTCTGCTGCTCGGGCGTCGCGGTGCGCCAGTTGCGGCCCATCGCGAGTTGCGTGGTGCGGCGGAAGTCGGTGTACGGCAGGATCTTTTCGTTGACGAGCGCCGTGATGTGCGAGATATCGCCCTGCTGGATCGACTTGTCGTTGCGCACCGAATCGATCACCTGCT
Organism: Paraburkholderia sp.; assembly: GCA_036264535.1. Taxonomy (GTDB): domain Bacteria; phylum Pseudomonadota; class Gammaproteobacteria; order Burkholderiales; family Burkholderiaceae; genus Paraburkholderia. The sequence goes on from DATAQT010000214.1 coordinate 2,477, forward strand.
GGGTGACGGTCTTGATCAGCGCGTCAGGTGCGTTGGAGTCGACGGATTGCGCCGATGCGCCCGCGCTGACGAATGAAAACAACGCGGCAAACAACGGAATCAGGAAGAATTTTTTCATATCGAGCTTTACCTCAAAAATAGTGCAGCTGTTTGAACCGACCTTATCACGCGAGTTCGACGGCAATCCATGCGCAAACTGCGAGAGTCGTATCGATCTGTTACGGCTGCACGGTCAATGCAATCTGAAGGACGGAAAGTTGAAGTGCGCGGGCGGCACCAGCTGACCGGCCGGAATCTGGGTTTCGGGACCGCCGTTCAAGTCGAGCGGCGGCGTTTCGGCGCCGGAAGCAGCCTCGGGTGCCGACGCGCCCTGCGGCAGCGTGGTCGCGGCGGGGCCGGATGCGGGAGCCGTCTTGGCTGGAGCGCCCTGGGTGCCCGCCGCAACGCCGGCCGCACCTGTCTCGCCTTCGTCGTACTTCGGCAGCGGCGCTTCCTCGTTATAGCTCGGCAGTTCCTGCGGACGCTGACGGTTATCCGACAGCAGATACTGACGGCGCTGCAGATACGCGTTGCGCACGAACGAGTATTTGTCGAGCGCCGCGCCTTCCAGCAGGTTGCTCGCGCCGAGCAGGTTCGCGCGCGTGTTGACGATGTTCAGGCCATACAGCGCCCAGCTCAAGCCCGGCGGATTGATGTAGCTGACCGGGTTCACGTAGTAGTTGCCGATCGAGCCGACCGCATCGCGCACCGTGCTCGGCCCGAACAGCGGCAGCACCAGGTACGGACCCGCCGGCACACCATAGTGGCCGAGCGTCAGGCCGAGGTCGTTGTCGTGCTTGGGCAGCTTCGCAAGCGTCGCGACGTCGAACAGGCCGCCGACGCCGAACACCGTGTTGATCACGATCCGCATGATGTCCGACACGCCGTCCGCAATCCGCAGCTGCAGCAGGTTGTTGGCCGCGATATAGACGTCGCCGATATTCGAGAAGAAATTCGTCACGCTGTCGCGCACCGGCTGCGGCGTGGCCCAGACGTAGCCCTTCGCGACCGGCTTCAGCGCGTACTGGTCGATCTTGTCGTTGACGGTGAAGATCGTGCGGTTCAGCCCTTCGAACGGGTCGCCCTTGGTGGGCGTCTGCACGGTCGTGCAACCGCCGAGCAGCGCAGCCGCCACCGCGACCTTGCCGAACTGGAGGACGCGCACACCGTTGCGCGCAGTCTGCAGTGTCGTCTGCATCGTAGTTCTCCTTGTTGGCCTTACTGGCCGGCAGCGCTGGCAGCCGGCGCGACCGGCGCCGGTGCAGGGGCCGATGCGGCGGGCTTCGCCGCGCCGGAATCGGCGGCCTTGCTATACAGGAACTGGCCGATCAGATTTTCCAGCACGATCGCCGATTGCGTCATCGAGATGGTATCGCCCGCCTTCAGCATTTCCGAGTCGCCGCCCGGCTCGAGCCCGATGTACTGCTCGCCGAGCAGACCCGAGGTCAGGATCTTCGCCGACGTGTCCTTTGGAAACTGATATTGCTTGTCGATATCGATCGTGACCAGCGCCTGGTAAGCGTTGCTGTCAAAGCCGATCGACGCGACCCGGCCGACCGTCACGCCCGCGCTCTTCACCGGCGCGCGCGGCTTCAGCCCGCCAATGTTGTCGAACTTTAGCTTGACCGGGTAGGTTGCCTGGAACGACAACGAGCTCATGTTGCCGGCCTTCAGCGCAAGAAACAGCAACGCCACGAAACCCAGCACCACGAACAGGCCGACCCAGAAGTCGAGAACATTCTTTTTCATCGTCATCCCAAAGTGAATCCGCCGCGCCGCCGCGACTTCCCGCCGTGCGCGACGCATCATGCGCCGCCGGCAGCCGGCGCGCTGCGCGGTCTTAGCTGAACATCAGTGCGGTCAGCAGGAAATCGAGGCCGAGCACCGCGAGCGATGCGTACACGACCGTCCGGGTCGTCGCGCGCGACACGCCTTCCGGCGTCGGCTTTGCCTCGTAGCCCTGAAACAGCGCGACGAAGGTCACCGCGAGGCCGAACACCACGCTCTTGACGACCCCGGCGCCGACATCGCGCCACACATCGACGCCGCTTTGCATCTGCGACCAGAACGCGCCGGCATCGACGCCGATCAGCAGCACGCCCACCACGTAACCACCCAGAATGCCGACCGCGCTGAAGATCGCGGCGAGGACCGGCATCGACACAATGCCGGCCCACAGGCGCGGCGCGATCACGACCTTGACCGGATCGACGGCCATCATTTCCATCGCGGTGAGCTGTTCGCCCGCCTTCATCAGGCCGATCTCGGCAGTGAGCGAGGTGCCCGCGCGCCCGGCGAACAGCAGCGCCGTCACGACTGGCCCGAGTTCGCGCACGAGCGACAGCGCGACCAGCAGGCCGAGCGCCTGCTCGGAGCCGTAGCGGTTCAGCGTGTAATAGCCCTGCAGTCCGAGCACGAAGCCGACGAACAGCCCCGACACCGCGATGATCACGAGCGAATAATTACCGACGAAGTGGATCTGCTTCGTGACAAGACGCGGGCGGCGCAGCAGCGGGAAAAATTCGAGCAGGAGGCGCAGGAAGAAGCGCGTCGCGTAGCCGGCGGTGCCGAGCCCGGTGATCACCGAGCGACCGATCGCACTGATCATGACTGGCCTCCGCCGATGCCGAAGTCCGCCGCGAGCGGCGCATTCGCCGGATAGTGGAATCTGAACGGGCCGTCCGGCGCGCCGTCGATGAACTGCCGCACGGTCGGATCGGTCGACGCGCGCAGCTCGTCCGGCGTGCCCTCGGCGAGCACGCCGCCGTTGGCCAGGAAGTAGACGTAGTCGGCGATCGCGAACGATTCCGGCACGTCATGCGTGACGAGAATCGACGTCGCGCCGAGCGCCCGGTTCAGCGTACGGATCAGATTCGCGGTGATGCCGAGCGAGATCGGGTCGAGGCCGGCGAACGGCTCGTCGTACATCATCAGTTCGGGGTCGAGCGCGATTGCACGCGCGAGTGCCACGCGCCGCGCCATGCCACCCGAAATCTCCGACGGCAGCAGGTCGCGCGCGCCACGCAGGCCGACCGCATTGAGCTTCATCAGCACGAGGTCGCGCAGCAGTTCTTCAGGGAGATCAGTGTGCTCGCGCAGCGAGAAGGCGACGTTTTCGAACACCGACATGTCAGTAAACAACGCGCCGAACTGGAACAGCATGCCCATCTTGCGACGCAACGCATAAAGGCCTTCGCGCGTCTGCTCGCCGATGTCCTCGCCGTGGAACAGGACCTGGCCGCGCTGCGCGCGCACGAGGCCGCCAATCAGCCGCAGCACCGTGGTCTTGCCGCAACCCGAGCCGCCCATGACCGCGACGACCTGACCGCGACGAAAACGCAGATTCAGATTCGACAGGACGAGCCGGTCGCCGTAACCGAAGTCGACGTCGCGCAGCTCGAGTAAGGTCTCGGGGGAGGAGGGCACCAGACTGACAGTCCTTTTACAGGGAAGGCCGAATTATAGGGCCAACGTGCAAAAGCTGCCGTGAGGTGCCCCGTTCGTTGACTATGCCTGACGATTATTGCAGAAACACGTGTTGCAACGCAGAAACCGCGGCGGCCGGGTCGGCCGCTTCGGTCACCGCGCGCACCACGGCCGCGCAGCCGACGCCCGTTGCGAGCACTTCCGGCAGCACCTGCAGATCGATCCCGCCGATCGCGACGAGCGGCACCACGCCATCGAGTAACCGCACGTAACGCGCGAGGCGCCGCAAGCCCTGCGGTGCGGTCGGCATCACCTTGGTCGTGGTCGGAAACACGGCGCCCAATGCAATGTAACTCGGACGGAAATGCAGCGCCTTCAGCATCTCGTAGAAACCGTGCGTCGACAGACCAAGCCGGATACCCGCGTCGGCCAGCGCGGACAGATCCGCGGTATGCACGTCTTCCTGGCCGAGGTGCACGCCGTACGCCCCCGCCTCGAGCGCCGCCTGCCAGTGATCGTTGATGAACACCTGCGCGCCGTGCGCGCGACCGGCAGCCACACAGCGCGCGATTTCGCGCTTCAGTTCGTCGGCTGGTTCGGCCGACTTGCGGCGCAACTGCACCGTCTTCACTCCGAAGCCGACCACCCGTTCGACCCAGTCCGCGGTCGGCAGCACCGGATACAGGCCGAGCTTGGCCGGGCAGCGCGGGAACGCCTGCGCCGGCGCGGCCGGCAGGCCGGTAAGGCGCGGAAAGCGAGCGAGGTCGGCCGGGAACGGGTCGTCGGCGCGGGTTTCGTCGCCGTCGCGCCATGCGAGCGCGAGCACCAGCGCGTCGTGCGGATCGAAGCCGCAGTCGAGGAACGCGGCCAGCGCGGGAATCCAGTCCTCCGCCAGATGGCCTTCGAGGCCGTACTTCTCGCCGCCCAGATGCAGCGTCGCGCGGTTTTCCGCGGCGACGATCACACCGGCGCCTTGCGTCAGCCAGCGCGCCATCTGCTCGCCGTGCGGCTGCGCGTCGGCGAGCACGATCAGGTCGCCGCCATTCGGTTCATCGGGCGCGGTCAGGCAGATGCGCCACGGTGCGTGCGTCGGCGGCCAGTCGCCGAGACGCGCGCGGATGCGCTCCGCGGCTTCGATGAGTTCGTCGGCCGTCGGCCAGAACAGATCGCGGTCCTTCAGCGTCAACGACTGAGTCATGCGGCACCTCCATCCTGATGCCAGAACGGCATGCCGACCACCGGCGTGCTCGCGTGCGCACTCTCGCGCTCGGCCATCGGACCCGCGAGATACGCCTGCCGGCCCGCCTCGACGCCGAGCGCGAACGCGCGCGCCATCGCGTCGGGATGCGTCGCCTGCGACACCGCCGTGTTCAGCAGCACGCCGTCGAAGCCCCACTCCATCACCTGCGCCGCGTGCGACGGCACGCCGAGCCCGGCGTCGACGATCAGCGGCACGTCCGGCAGCCGCTCGCGCAGCACCCGCAGCCCGTACGGGTTGATCACGCCCTTGCCGGTGCCGATCGGCGCACCCCACGGCATCAGCGCCTCGCAGCCGGCATCGAGCAGACGGCGGCCGATCACCAGATCTTCGGTGCAGTACGGCAGCACCTTGAAGCCGTCCTTGACGAGCCGCGCGGCGGCCTCGATCAGGCCGACAGGGTCGGGCTGGAGCGTGTAGTCGTCGCCGATCAGTTCGAGCTTGATCCAGCCGGTCTCGAAGATTTCACGCGCCATGTGCGCGGTCGCCACCGCTTCGCCGACGGTGAGGCAACCCGCCGTGTTCGGCAGCAGCGGCACACCGTGGCGCTTGAGCAGATCGAAGAAGCCGGCTTCGGCGTTGCCCTCGTTCATCTGGCGGCGCAGCGCGACGGTCACCATGCCGGGGCGCGCGGCTTCGATCGAATCGGACAGCGACTGCAGCGACGGGTAGCGCGACGTGCCGAGCAGCACGCGGCTCGCGAAAGTTTGACCGTATAGCGTCAGCGCGTCGGCGGTCTCGTGAGAAGTCATTTGCATCATCCTGGTTTGCCGCCGCGGCTTGGTACCGGCGGTGTTGCGGCAATGGGTTTTCGGCGACGGTTGTGGGCGTTCGGTGGGCGACAGGCTGGCGCGAACGCGCTCAGCCGCCCGCCACCGGCTGCACGACGTCGAGCCGGTCGCCCGTTTGCAACGCGCGCGCCGCATGCTGCGCACGCGCGACGAAATCGCCGTTGAGTGCGACCGCGAACGGCGGACGCGCGCCAAAGGCGGCGAGCGCATCGGCGACAGTCGCGCCCTCGGGCAGCGACAACGGCTTCTGATTGATATGAATGTCCATGGTGTTCGAATACGGTTCAATCGATGGCGAAAGCGGCATCGCGCGCGGCACAGAGGCCGCGATGCTCAGGCCGGCTCCCGCGCGAAATCCTGCTGGAACAGCTCGCTCCAGCGCGCGTCGCGCCGCCAGCCGGCGAACGCGTCGGCGTCACCGACGCGGCCGTCGAGCAGCGCGCTGGCGAAGCGCACGGCTTCGTCGGCCACTTCGGGCGCGATCATATAGCCGTGCCGGTACAGGCCGTTCACGCGCAGCGTACGAGCGCCGTCCCACAGCAGCGCGGGACGGTGATCGGGCAGGGTCGGCCGGCACTGCGAATTCAGCTCGAGAATGCGCGCTTCGCCGAAACCCGGATGCACCGAAAACGCCGCGCTCAACAACTCGAGCGCCGAGCGCACGCTGACGGGCGACATGTCCTCGCCCTCGACCTCGGTCGCGCCGATCACGTAGAGACCGTTCTGCTTCGGCGCGATATACAGCGGGTAGCGCGGATGCAGCAGCCGTACCGGCCGCGTCAGTTGCAGATGAGGCGCATGCACGCGCGCGACTTCACCGCGGATGCCGCGCAGCGTCGGCAGCACGGGCTTCGCGCCGAGACCGCGGCAGTCGATCGTGATGCCGGCGTCGGGCAGCGATGCATCGTCGATCGGCGTGTTCCAGTGCGTGTCGACGCCGCGCTCGGCAAGCCCCGCCGCCAGCGCGGACAGCACCTGGCGGTTGTCGAGCTGGCCTTCGCGCGGCAGCAGCCAGCCCTGGTTGAAGCGGCCGGCCAACGCGGGCTCGGCAGCGCCCAGTTGCGCGCCCGCGAGCGCGACGAAGCCGCCGTCGAGCAACTCGGCCGGTGCGTTCGCGCGCACGCGGCGCTCGAACAGCGGCGCCTCGGTGCGATCCGCGTGATGCCAGACGACGAGCGTGCCGTTGCGCTGGAAAAACACCGGCTCCGGCAGTTCGGCAAGCACGCGCGGCCAGCTTTCGAGCGAACTCGCGCCCAGTCGTGTGATCAGCAGCTCCGCGCTGGCGGCTTCGGCAAGCGGCGCGAGCATCGCCGCTGCGACCCACGCGGCGGCCTGCGAACCAGAAGCATCCCCTCGCTCGTAGAGCGCCACGCGATACCCCTCGCCAGCCAGGCGCCATGCGACCAGCCGGCCGCAGAGGCCGCCGCCGAGCACGGCGAACTCGGGTCGGGCGGGAGGGTTCATCGCGCGCGCTCCGTTCGACCACGGCGGGCAAAGCCGATACGGCACGGCACGCCCAAGGCGGCGTGACGAGGAGAAAATTGCATGTCTGAAGAATAGGCGGTCATCGAGTCCTTTCCGTACGGCCAAAAAAACGCACGTACCCAGGACGAAACCGGCGGGTCAAGCCGGCCAGGCACTGCACGCGCATGTCAGGTGCGCTCGCCGCCCGGCGGGGAATGGAAGACGGTTGCTTCCGGAAACTTCCCGCGCCGGTATTACCCGGATCGGGTGCAAAGGGTCTCTCTCAGCCTCGCCGCCACGGCATGAAAGTCATGCCGCCTGTGGGCGAAGCACCCCTGTTTCGTCGCAGGTCATTAGACCATAAAAGGCGCGGCACCCGCAAACGAACGGACCGCCGTCGCAGCCCCGATCTTGATCTGACACTACCTGTCGTGATGCCGATGCAGTGCGGCCCAACGCTCTGGCACAATGCCGTGACAGGTGTCGCAAAAACGCGGCGCACGCGGCGCTTCTCGCCGCATGCGCGGTGGCGGCACCCAGCGGACGCCGGCCGCGAATATTAATTTTCGCTTAAGGGCGTCACGCCAGAATCGGGCGCCCGTCCGGACTCGCGTTCATCGAGCGCGATGGAGCGATGCCCGGCCAGGTATCGCAGACCCGTCGCAGCGGCGGCCCCACAAAACGGGCCGGCTGTACGCGGGATCGCCCGACATGGGTCAACCAGATCGGACCCGCACGCCGGATCGGCGCTTTGGGTCAGCACTTCATCAGGACGCTCATGACATCACATACTTCCGCCAGCCCCGCGCTGCCGCCCGACGACAAGGTCTCCGCGTGGAGCCTGATCAAGCCTTACTGGGTTTCCGAGGAACGAGGCATCGCGTGGGCGCTGCTCGTCGCGATCATCGTGATGAACCTGCTCGTCGTCTGGATCAACGTGCGCCTGAATCGCTGGAGCGCGGACTTCTACAACGCGCTGCAGGCTAAGAACGTCCACGACTTCCCGCACCTGCTGATGATTTTCACCGGGCTCGCGTTCGGTTTCATCATCCTCGCCGTGTATGGGCGCTATCTGCGCCAGATGCTCGGCTTCCGTTGGCGCCAGTGGTTGACCACGCGCTATCTGAACGAATGGCTCGACGACAGCGCGTTCTACCGCATCGAGCGCGACCGCCTCGCCGACAACCCCGACCAGCGGATCAGCGACGACCTGCAGTCGTTCGCGACCACGACGCTGTCGCTGACGCTGGATCTCCTGTCGACCGTCGTCACGCTGGTGTCGTTCATCACGATCCTGTGGTCGCTCGCGGGCGCGCTGACTCTCTCGCTCGGCGGCATGCCGCTGCAAATCCCCGGCTACATGGTGTGGGCAGCCGCGCTGTACGCGGTGGTCGGTTCGCTCATCACGCAGAAGGTCGGCCATCCGCTCGTGTCGATCAACTATCAGGCGCAGAAAGTCGAGGCGGATTTCCGTTTCGGCCTGATCCGGCTGCGTGAGAACGCCGAGCAGATCGCGTTCTACAACGGCATGGAAACCGAGAAGACGAACGCACGCACGCTGTTCGGCCGCATCCGCGACAACTGGTGGCAGGTGATGAAGTACACGAAGCGCCTGACCTTCGTGCTGAGCTTCTACGGCCAGATCGCGATCATTTTCCCGATCGTCGTCGCCGCGCCGCGCTACTTCGCGGGCGCGTTCACGTTTGGCGTGCTGATGCAGATCTCGAGCGCGTTCGGCACCGTCAGCGATTCGTTCTCGTGGTTCATCAACAGTTATACGAGCCTCGTCGAATGGCGCGCGACCGTAAACCGGTTGCGCGAATTCAAGCGCGTCGTGCATTCGCCGCGCCTGAAGGAATCGGTATCGCCGGCCACCGAACACGGCGGCATCAACCTGCATTTCGTCGATAGCAACCTGCTTTCCACCGACAGCCTCAAGCTCGCGCTGCCGAATGGCAACCCGCTGTCGCGCATCCGCGATATCGCGATCCGACCGGGCTCGCGCTGGCTCGTGCGCGGTCCGTCGGGCGCCGGCAAGAGCACGCTGATGCGCGCGCTCGCGGGCCTGTGGCCGTTCGGCGACGGTTCGATCGACGCGCCGGTCAACGCGCGCATGATGTTCATCCCGCAGGTCAGCTACATGCCGATCGGTACGCTGAAGGCGGCGCTCGCGTATCCGTCGGCCGCGGACACCTATAGCGACGACGAATGCCGCGACGCGCTCGTCACCTGCCATCTGTCGGAATACGCGGACCGTCTGCTGGAATCGGCGCACTGGACCCGCGTGCTGTCGCCGGGCGAGCAGCAGCGCTTCGCCGCCGCGCGCGTGTTGCTGCACAAGCCCGACTACCTGTTCCTCGACGAAGCGACCAGCGCGCTCGACGCGGAAAACGAGGCCCGGCTCTATCGGCTGTTCACGGAGCGGCTGCCGAAGGCGGCGATCGTGAGCGTGGCGCATCGCGAATCGCTTGCGGCGTTCCATGACGAAACGCTCGACGTCGAGCGCTCGGCCGAAGCGGTAGCCGCATGAGCGACGCGAGCGGCGCTCACGTCGGCGAAGCGCACGGCGCGGCTCCCCGCGTCGTGCTGATCACCGGCGCCGGCTCCGGCATCGGCGCGGCGCTCGCTCGGTGCCTCGCCGCGCCGCATACGTCGTTGATGCTGCACGCGCGTGGCGCAGACGACGCCTCCCGTCGACGGCTCGTGCAGGTTGCCGCCGACTGCACGGCAAGCGGCGCGCGCTGCGCGACCGTGTTCGGCGATCTCGCCGAGCGCGGTGCGGCCGAGCATGTGATCCATCAGACGCTCGCAAGCTTCGGCGCGCTCGATCAACTGGTCGCGAACGCCGGCCACGCGCAGCGCCAAACGCTCGCCGCACTCGATCCCGATACGTTTAGCGCCGCCTTCGCCGCGATGCCAGCCGCGTTCGCCGCGCTCGTGCGGCGCGCGATGCCCGCGCTCGAAACGTCCAAGCGCGGCCGCGTGGTCGCGCTGAGTTCGTTCGTCGCGCATCGCTATCGCGCGGACGCGCCGTTCGCCGCAACGGCCGCCGCGAAAGCGGCACTCGAATCGCTCGCGAAAACAGCGGCCGCCGAACTCGCGCCGCTCGGCGTGACCGTCAATTGCGTGGCGCCGGGCTACACGCGCAAGGATCGTGGTCCAGGCGCCGACAACGCGGCCGTGTGGACGCACGCCGCCGCAGCCACGCCGCTCGGTCACGTCGCCGAACCGGCGGACGTCGCGGCGTTGATTGCCTTCCTGCTGTCCGACGCGGCACGCCACATCACCGGCCAGGTGATTCACGTCGATGGCGGCTTGACGCTCGGTTGAGCCTCGCCTTCGCGCCGGCGACCATCCGGCGCAACATCCGGAAAGACACGAGAAGAGTTCGAAAGCATTTGCGAAGCGGGCAAGCTGTTCCGCGCTTTGAAAATGCCCGCGGGCGGCGACGATAGTCGTACGGGCCGCGCCTTGCGCCGGCCTTCGTTGATGTTAGTCACGTCTTTCATCGCAACCGCTCTCCGGACTCCTCGCCCATGTCATTCGCTCGCCGTGTTTCACCCTTGCTCCCGTCTTTGCTCCCGCGCATCGCACTCGCCTGCGGCGCGGCGCTGCTCTTCACGAATGGCGTCGATGCCGCGCAAACGGCCGAGCCGAATCAGCCCGCTGATATCTGCGCCGCGCTCACCCACATCGTCGATGCAAGCGACTTCCGGCAACTGCCGGCAGAGACCGCCGCGCAACTGCCAGGCGTCGCCCGTGCCGACGATTGCCGCGCGAGCCCGCACGCGTACGATTGCCACTGGCACGCGCACTGGCAAGCCGACGGCGTCGTCAACGATCCGCTCGAAGAACTCGGTGCCGACATCGCCGCGTGCTTTCCGCGCGTCGTGCACGACGTCAACACACCGGTGCGCCAGCATTTCGTCGTGACCACCGACGCTCGCCGCGTGAACGTCACCGCGAGCGTGCAAGGTCAGAACGAATTGCGACTGCGCGTCACGCGCTGAGCGCGCCGCCCTCGTCGCTTTGATGACTCATCGCATTTCGTGACCGCCATCCGTCGTTGCACGCGCGCCGCCCTCGCCACCTTCGCCGCGACGCTGACGCTCGCGCTCGACGGCTGCGCGTGGACGCTGATCCAGGCCGCCGACGCCACCGGCTCCGTGATCCAGGCCGGCTACGCGATCGCGTCGAACTACTCGTCGCCGACCTTCGTCAACGGTCGGCCCGCGGATGTGCAGCACGTATGCATTGAAGTGAACCCGACGGTGTCGGTCGGCGATTTCGTGCCCGCGCTGCAGTTGGCGCTCGAGCGGCGCGGCATTCGTTCGGACGTCTACAATCCGGGCACCTCGCCCGCCGGCTGCGAGGCGCGGCTCGTCTACAACGCCGCGGTCGACTACGGTCGCCGCTCGTTCAGCGACGAATCGATCCAGTACCTGTCGATCATCGATCTGACATTGATCCAGAGCGGCCGCATTCTCGTCACGGCGCGCTATCAGACGGGCGGCCTCAACACCGACCGCTTCTCGTCGGCCTCGGTGAAGCTCGGCGGACTGATCGAGCGGATGGTCGTCGATCGGAGCGATTTTGCGCGGCAAGCAGAGCAACAGCAACCGCAGACCCTGAAAACCTCGCAGGCCTTCCCGCCGACCCACTGAGTCCCCGCAGCCTCGTTTTTGCTTGCGCCGCCTTACACGGGAAAGGAATGGAAAGCGGTATGCGCTTTGCGCGACCCGCGCGCATCACTAAGATGACCTGAATGAACCAGACCATCCTGATCGTCGATGACGATCCCGTCGTACGCGAACTCGTCAGCGAATATCTGCACGGGCGCGGCTTCAAGGTCGCCACGCTCGAAAATGGCCTGGCGTTGCAGCGCAGATTGCAGCTCGAGCGTCCCGCGCTCGTCGTGCTCGACATCATGATGCCGGAGCTCGACGGCATCAGCGCGCTGCGCGCCTTGCGCGTCGCCGGCGACGACATTCCCGTGATCCTGCTGACCGCGCGCGCCGATCCGATCGATCGTGTGATCGGCCTCGAACTCGGCGCCGACGATTATCTCGGCAAGCCGTTCGAGCCGAGCGAGCTCGTCGCGCGGATTCGCACCGTGCTGCGGCGTCGCGGCTCGATTGCACCGGGCGCGCCCGAGCAGCGCGCGCCCTATCATTTCGGCCGCTTCGAAGTGAACTTCCCCGCGCGCGAACTGCGCCGCGACGGCGAACGCATCACGCTGCGTTCGAGCGAGTTCGCGATGCTGAAGGTGTTCGTCACGCACGCGATGACCGTTCTCACGCGCGCGCAACTACTCGAAAAGTTGCACGGCAATAGCGAAGCGCATCGCAATCGCAGCCTCGACGTGTCGATCTGGCGTTTGCGCCGGTTGATCGAACTGGACCCGTCGGAACCGCGCTACGTGCAGACTGTGTGGGGACGCGGCTATGTGTTCGTGCCGGACGGCGAAATGGGCGCGGCCGAGCGCGGGCTTGCGCCGCCGCTCGGCTAGCGGCAGAGGTCGATCGAAGCCAGGTCAGCGCGGCGTTGTGCGCACCGCGCTGGCGCAACCGACCGTCAAAACGTCAGCACGCTCAGAAACATCCTCTGCAGCCAGCCCATCGTCGTCGCATCGTTCACCATGCCGATGCCCGCCTGTTCGATGCGCGCATTCGCCACCTTGCCAGACGCGACGTAATTGCCAGCTTCGATATCCTTGGGATTGACGATGCCCGACAGCCGCAGCCGGTCGCGGGTACCGCTCATCGCGATCACCTTCTCGCCCGACACCACGAGGTTACCGCCCGACACTGTGCCGATCACGGTCACGGCGAGCGTGCCCGTCATGTCGCTGATGTCGCTCAGATTGCCCTGCCCCTTGTAGTCGGTGCTGGCCGAACCGATGTTGAACAGTTTCGCGAGCCGCGCGGCGGCACTTGTCGACTGGTCGGCGGCGGTCGCGGTGATGCTGCTCGCGCGGTTCGCCGCTGCGCTCGCGCTGTTGTTGCCGCTATACGATTCCGACAGCCGGATCGTCAGCACGTCGCCGATGTGTTGCGCCCGCGGCGTCTCATACAGCAGCAGCGGCGCGCCGGCCTGGTAGATCGCGCCCTGGGTGTTGACGTTCAATGGCGCGGACGCGAGCGGCGGCGCCATCGGCGTTTCGACGATCGAATTGGTCTGCGTGTTCGAACAGGCCGCGAGACAACTCGCGGCGCCGAGCGCGACGGTGAGACGTAGCACGGTCATGCAGGCTCCGTGGCGAGAAAGATGAAGTGGAGTTGAAGCGAGGCGGCGCTTGCCAGACACCACCCGGTTTCGCCGTTGGGAATGCGTCAATAATCAGGCATGCCAATCGATCGTCAGCCGGCGTCGGCGCCACTCGCCTGCCACTGCCGTACGACCGCTTTCATCCACGCATCCGAGCCCTTCAGCAGATACGTGAGCGTGCCGTTACGGCTGCCCGGCAGAAAGCAGAGCGTGATCGAACTCACCGCGTTCTCCCATACGTACATCGGCATCGCGCCGGGCGCCGCGGCGTTACGCGTCGCGAGACGCGGCGGCCCGTAACGGTCTTCGAGCGCGTCGCGCAGATCCTCGGCGGTCAGCTCGTCGACCACGAACGACATCTCGTAGAGACGCAGCGCGCCCTGCCCGTCGATGCGCGTGAAGCGCATCACATGTTCGAGCGCCGGCGCGCCATCGACCACGGCCTGCGACACCGCCCAGCGCTCATCATCGCGATGCCCCCAGCGACACGCGACGCTGAGGCTATCGTGCGACTTCAGCCGCATACCGAGCGCACCGGCCTGCACGTCCGTCTCGCAGATCGGCACGCTGCCGACCGGCGTCGCGCGCACGCTCGAGCCCGCGCGAAATTCGTCGATCGTGATGCCGAGCGCGATGCCGCGAAAGGAAAACGGCACGTCCTGCGAGCGCCGGCGCGTGTCGATGACAACGCTGTTCGATGCCGCGCTGGCCGCCTTCGCACTGCGCGCGACGGGCTGCGCATGCGCGGCGCACGACATCACACCGCCGAGCAGCACCAGGGCACAAACCATCCGGGTGAACGTCATGATTCAATCGATCGCTGAAGCGCACATGTCGAAAGGCGTCGCCGCCGCATGGCCGACGACCGGCAGCACCTTCAGGGTCGCCGCTGTGACCCGGCACGGCAGCGCCGCGGCGCCGCAGCCGCCGAGCGGCAACAGCAGCCCCCCGAAAACGAGCCACGCTACGGCACGCCGCCAATGCTCAGGAGTTCTGGATAACCGCACGCGGACCTCGTCAGCTCACGCGGTCGTGTTGACCAGATGGCCGATGAGCCCCGTCCCGGCCGCGGGTTGCGCGGGTTGCACCGGTGCGCCGCTCTGCTGCGATTTCGCCGCGGCGCCGATGGAGCTTGAATTGGCGCCCTTCTCCGTGGCAGGCGTTTTCGCCAGCGTGGAGAAGGACGTAGAACTGAGCGTGTTGTGGATCGTCATGATGGGCCTCGCGAAGGCGCGCTTTGCGCACCGGTGTCGGTTGAACGCCGCGCGCCGTCGCCCAGGTCTGCGGGCCTCGGTCGGCGTGCGACGCGACGTGCTGCGGATCGAATCATCGCGCCACGCAGGTGCCGACGATGGGCGAAGCAAAGCACGCTTTCGCGCGGTTGTTACGAACCGTTCCGCGTGCTTGCGAGTGCTTTCGAGTGCTTGCCAGCTGTTGTCATCGCGTGCCGGCTGTTGCGGATGGCCGGATCAGGCAGTGCTAAAGTAAGCGCTGAAGGTTTGTTGATCCGCCCCCGGCGCGAGCCTGCCAGCGCCGCGCGGCACACAGTAAGCGTTGGTAAGGAAATGCCCGGTCGCGCGTCGGGCGCGTCAGTCTAGAATTTCGCCATGAATCCACAGGTCCTTATCGTCGACGACGATCCGGTCGTACGCGATCTGCTTTGCAAGTTTCTGCAGTCGAACGGCTTCGATGCGTCCGTGCTGCACGACGGCACCCATTTGCAGCGCCGTCTCGAGCGTGAGCGGCCGTCGGTCGTCGTGCTCGACATCATGATGCCGAACACCGACGGCCTGCGCGCGCTCACCGCGTTGCGCGCCGCCGGCGACGACATCCCGGTGATCTTCGTGACCGCGCGCGGCACGGTGGCCGACCGCATCGTCGGTCTGTCGCTCGGCGCGGACGACTATCTGACCAAGCCCTTCGATCCGCGCGAGCTGCTCGTGCGCATCCAGACCGTGCTGCGCCGGCGCGGGCCGGCCACCACGAGCGCGCCCGAAGCGCGCAAGCGCTATCGCTTCGGTCCGTTCGAACTCGACTTCACCACGCGCTCGCTGACCCGCGACGACGCCAAGCTGCCGCTGCGCGACAGCGAATTCGCGCTGCTGAAGATCTTCGTCAACAACCCGTACAAGGTGCTGTCGCGCGTGCTGATTCACGATCTCGTGCATCGCGACAACCTCGCCTTCCGCGACCGCAGCCTCGACGTGCCGATCTGGCGCCTGCGCCGCGTGATCGAGGACGACCCGTCGAACCCGTGCTACGTGCAAACGGTGCGCGGCAAGGGCTACGTGTTCGTGCCCGACGCCAACGGCACGCCCTTCGAGGACGAGGCCGCTCCGAGCGCATGAAAAATCCGCTGAACACGCTGTTCGGCAGAATGGCGTTGCTCTCGGCGGCGGTCCTGATCGCGATTCAGGCGAGCTGGTTCGTGCTGGTGACGATGCAGCCGCCGCGCCATGAAATCGACGGCTTCGCACGCGGGATTCTGCTCGTGCTGCAGGCGATCAACGGTGAGCCGATCAAGGGCGCCGCGCTCGCGCCCGCGATGCGCGTGCATCTGGTGCCCACCTGGAACATGCCGACCAGCGTGCATCTGCGCGATCCGCACGAGCACATGCTGGTGGAGCTGAGCCGGCATCTGCGCGAGAACCTGCCGCCCGGCACGCAGATCGCCGTCGACGATCTGCGTCCGCCGCAGCTGTGGGTGCTGTTTCCGGGCAAATCGAACTGGGTCGTCGTGCCGGTCGACGTACCGCCGCCGCCGCGCTTTCTGATCGAATCGATTTCGATGCTGGTCGCCGGGCTGATCCTGTCGCTGTTCGCGGTGTGGCAGATGCAACGGCCGCTGTCGCGCGTCGCCGATGCATCGCGCGCGTTCGGCTCGGGCGGGCGGCCCGCACCCGTGCCGGAGCAGGGCCCGCGCGAGCTGCGCGATCTGATCGGCTCGTTCAACGACATGATGCGGCGCCTGAACGAAGCCGGCGACGACCAGGCGGTGATGCTCGCCGGCGTCGCACACGATCTGAAGGCACCGCTCACGCGCCTGAAGCTGCGCGCGAGCGTGCTGGTCGACGAAAACGAGCGCTCGGGCCTGATCCGCGACGTCGATTCCCTGACCAACATCGTGCAGCAGTTCCTCGAATTCGCGGGCCAATCAGCGGACGCCGGGCCGCCCGTCGAAGTCGACGAGTTCTTGCGCGAGCAGTTTTCCTCGGGCGACTACGCGGAAGCCGCTGAAGTCGCGGAAATCCCCGAAGCCGTGGACACCGCCGGCGCCGCCGAAACCCCGCTGTTCGCGCTCGATCTGCGCGCCGGTCCGTCGTTCACGCTGCCGCGCACGCTGCTCGACCGGCTCGTGACGAACCTCGTCGACAACGCGCTCGAACACGGCATGCCGCCGGTGGATATTTCAACCGCGTGCAACGACCGACATTGGACGATCAGCGTGCGCGATCACGGCCCCGGCATTCCCGACGACCGCATCGCCGCGGCGATGAAGCCGTTCGTGCGGCTCGACGCCGCGCGTGGCGGCGAAGGCCATTGCGGTCTCGGTCTCGCGATCGTCGCGCGGCTCGCGCACGATCGCGGCGGACGCTGCCTCGTGCGCAATCATGCGCAGGGCGGGCTCGAGGTACGGATCGAATTGCCGGTGGATCCGGCGCTGTCGTGAGGATGCGTGCAGGCTCCGGTGCGCGGGCCGATGCGCTTACCTGCCCTTACCGCATCGACTCTCGCACGGGCGACGGCCTTATAGTCGGCCTTGGCAACCTCGATGCCGCCCTTCCCGGTCCGCCCGCTCCCCTGGGGCGGACTTTTTTTTCGCTTTCGCAACGTCGGCGAAGCGCGGCAGCGAAGTGCGTCAATGCACGAGCCGATTGCGCAGCGCGTCGACCGTCGCCGTAGAAAGACCGAGGCCTTGCGTCAGATAGCTCGCCATCGTGCCGTAGCTCGCCTGCACCTGGTCGAAGCCCGCCTGCAGATAATTCTCGTCGACGTCGAGCAGCGGCGCTCTCGCCGTCGCGATGGCCGAGCCTTGCTGGGCGCGCAGCGTGGTGGTTTGCGCGGCGATCGACGGCGCGAGATAGACGTTGCTCAGCAGATAGTCCTGCATGATCACGTCGAGCGGCACGTTCGCGATGCTGAGCAGCAGCGCCGCGACCCAGCCCGCGCGATCCTTGCCTGCATTCGAATGGAACAGCTGCGCGCCCGTGCCATTGGCGAGCGCACCGAGCAACGTGCCAAACGCGGCTCGCTGCGGGGCGCCCGTCACATACGCGCGCGCCTGCGCCTGCATGAACGCGACGGCGTCGGCGGGTGTATCGAACGGGGGCGTGATGAAGTCGTTCGTGCCGAGCACGTTCAGCGCGGACGAAGTCGCGCTGGTTGGCAGCACGTCGGCGGTGCGCGCGATTTCGGCGGGCGTGCGCAGGTCGTAGACCGACACGATGCCGAGCTTGTCGAGCGTCGCCGCGTCGGTGCCGCTCAGCGTCAGCGCGTTCGCGCGATAGAACACGCCGCGCCGCATCTGCTTGCCGTCGACGGTCAGATAGCCGGCACCCGCGCCGCCGACATCGCGGAAATTGGTGACCGACACGAGGCGCGGCGTCGCCGCCTGTTCCGCTTCGAGACTGCCGCCGCACGCGGACAACAGCGTGCTGCCGAAACCCGCGGCCAGCATCGCACTCGCCGAGACCATCAGAAAGCGCCGCCGCCCCGCCGACGATTCGCCCGGCATGCCGCGCTCCACGGGCACGGTCGTGCTCGCAAGGGCGCGGAAAAGCGAACGGTTTTTCGCGGTAACGGACATCGGGGGCGGCAGGTGTGTAGAAGTAATGGGTGGGGCAGCCGGGGCTGCAGACGCAGTTTAACGGTGACCAATAACTTTTGCGTTACATCGTAGGAGTTCGTAAGAAAAAAAGAGGGACGGTTGATCCGGGTGAAGGTCGCGCGGCTGTTACCGCACCGGTGCCATTTTTGACCCCAACTGGCCGCACGACGCCGCATCCTCGTAGAATACGGACACCCTACCATCCAGCCCCGGCAGGCAAAAGAAACCTGGAGACCACAACAAAACATGTCTTCTCTCCAATGGTTCACCGAGTTGACTCCGCGCGAGCGTCGCACTCTTTACGCCGGCTTCGGCGGATACGCGGTCGACGCGTTCGACTTCATGATCTACTCGTTCCTGATTCCGACGCTGATCGCGACGTGGGGCATGAGCAAAAGCGAAGCGGGCATGATCGCCACCAGCTCGCTGATTTCGTCGGCGATCGGCGGCTGGCTAGCCGGCGTTCTCGCCGATCGCCACGGCCGCATCCGCGTGCTGCAATGGACGATCGCCACCTTCGCGATCTTCACGTTCCTGTCGGGCTTCACGCAGTCGTTCTGGCAGTTGCTCACCACGCGCACGCTGCAGGGCATCGGCTTCGGCGGCGAGTGGTCGGTCGTGACGATCATGATGGCCGAGACGATCCGCTCGCCGCAGCATCGCGCGAAGGCGGTCGGCACCGTGCAGAGCAGCTGGTCGTTCGGCTGGGCGGCCGCGGCGATCGTCTACTGGGCGGCCTTCGCGTTGCTGCCCGAACAGTACGCGTGGCGCGCGTGCTTCTGGGTTGGCTTGCTGCCCGCCGCGTGGATCATCTATATCCGCCGCAATGTCAGCGACCCGGACATCTTTCTCGCGACGCGTCGCGCGCGCGAAAGCGGCTTGAACACGTCGCACTTCATGCAGATTTTCTCGGCCGCGCATCTGAAGACGACGCTGCTCGGCAGCGCGCTGTGCACCGGCATGCTCGGCGGCTACTACGCGATCACGACGTGGCTACCGACTTATCTGAAAACCGTGCGCCATCTGTCGGTGTTCAACACGAGCGGCTATCTGATCGTGCTGATCGTCGGTTCGTTCGCCGGTTATATCGTCGGCGCGATTCTGTGCGACAGGATCGGCCGGCGCGCGTCGTTCGTGCTGTTCGCGGTCGGCTCGTTCGTGCTCGGCATGGTCTATACGATGCTGCCGATCACCGACACGATGATGCTCGCGCTCGGCTTTCCGCTCGGCATCGTCGTGCAGGGTATTTTCGCGGGCGTCGGCGCGTATCTGTCGGAGCTGTATCCGAACGAGATCCGCGGCTCGGGGCAAGGCTTCTGCTACAACCTCGGGCGCGGGCTCGGCTCGTTCTTCCCGATCCTCGTCGGCACCTTCGCGCAGACGATGACGCTCGTGAAGGCGATGGGCATCGTCGCGGGCGCGGGGTATCTGCTCGTGATCGTCGCCGCGTTGTGCCTGCCGGAAACGAAGGGCAAGGTACTCGGTGCGACCCGTTCCGCCGCATGAGATCGTCTGAACCCGCGGTCCCCAAATCATGAAAACGATCGTACTCGGCGGCGGCGTGATCGGCGTCGCCACTGCTTTTTATCTGTGCCAGCAAGGCTGCGACGTGACGGTGATCGAGCGCGAACCCGACGTCGCCTTGTCCACGAGTTTCGGCAACGCCGGCGTGATCGCGCCGGGCTACGTGACGCCGTGGGCCGCGCCCGGCATGCCGACGAAAATCCTCAAGTACCTGTTCAAGCCCGCCTCGCCGCTGATCTTCCGGCCCACGCTCGATCCGGCCCAATGGCGCTGGATCGTGCGCTGGCTGCGCGAGTGCGACCTCGAACGCTTTCGCGTGAACAAGCAGCGGATGCAGCGCATCGCGTACTACAGCCGGGCGTGCCTGCACGAATTCCGCGGCCGTCATCCGTTCGACTACGGCCGCAGTCAGGGCTATCTGCAACTGTTTCGCAGCGAGTACGACGTCGAACTCGCGCAGCCGGCGCTCGCGGTGCTGCGCGATGCGGGCATCGCGCATCGGGAAGTGAGCGCCGCGCAGTGCGTAGAGATCGAGCCGGGTCTGCGCTGGGCGCGTCAGGCGCCGTTCTCCGGGCTCTATCTGCCCGACGACGAAGCCGGCGACTGCGCGCGCTTCACCCGCGAGCTGCGCGCGATCTGCGAGCGCAATGGCGTGAGCTTTCGCTTCGACACGCGCGTCACCTCGCTCGATGTAGAGGGCGCAACCGTACGCGGCGTGCGCGTTCAAAGCGAGCGCGGCGCGCAGACGCTGCCGGCCGATGCGGTGGTCGTCGCGCTCGGCGTCGATAGCGCGGCGCTGCTCGCGCCGCTCGGCGTGAAGGTGCCGCTTTATCCGGTGAAGGGCTATTCGGCGACGCTGCCCGTGACCGACGAAGAAAAAGCGCCGCGCGCGGCTCTGATGGACGAATCGCTGAAGACGGCGATCACGCGTTTCGGCAACAACCTGCGCATCGCGGGTACGGCGGAGCTCGGCAATCGCCAGACGACGCTGCGCGAACAGGCGCTGCAAACGCTGCTGACGGTGCTGCGCGACTGGTTTCCGCACGCAGCCAATCCGACCTCCGCGCACTTCTGGGTCGGCCGCCGGCCGATGACGCCCGATGGCGCGCCGCTGCTCGGCCCGTGCAACGTCGATAACTTATGGCTGAACCTCGGGCACGGCTCGACGGGCTGGGCGATGTCGATGGGCTCGGGGCGCGTGGTCGCGGATCTGATCACGCAGCGCAAGCCGGAGATCGATCTCGATGGCCTGACGCTGGCGCGCTATCGCAAATGAGACGGACACAACGCGCGGCCATGAGGCAAAAGAAAACCGGGCTCCCCTTTCAGGCGAGCCCGGTTTCTTTTTACTGCATCGCTTTACCGCTACAGGCGCCCTTCATGGG
>DATAQT010000224.1:0-22227 GCA_036264535.1 Paraburkholderia sp.
GATGTGGCAAATCGATCAGGTGACGCTGCGCTTGTTCATCGCCGTGTGCGAGGAAGGCACGATCGCGCGCGCGGCCGAGCGCGAGTTCATCGCGCCGTCGGCGGTCAGCAAGCGGCTTGCCGATCTCGAAGCGCTCGTCGATGTTGCGTTGTTGTCGCGCAGCCAGCGCGGCGTGCGCGCGACCGCCGCCGGCGAAGCGCTGCTGCGCCACGCGCGGCTCATCATGCGCGGCCACGAACGCCTGCAGGCCGAGCTCAGCGAATACGCGGCCGGCGCGCGTGGCCATGTGCGCGTGCTCGCCAACGTGTCGTCGATGGTGGAGTTTTTGCCCGAGGCGTTGTCGGCATTTCTGCAGGCCAATCCGGCGATTCGCGTCGACGTCGAGGAGCGCGTCAGCGCGGACATCGTGCGCGGGCTCGAAGAGGGCGTCGCCGATCTGGGCATCTGCCGGGACACGGTGCCGCTCGGCACGCTCGACACGCTGCCGTATCGCGCCGATCATCTCGCGCTGATCGTGCCGCGTGCGCATCCGCTCGCGGGCGAGGCGCAGGTGGGCTTCGAGCAGACGCTCGCGTTCGATCATCTGGGGCTCGCGTCGAATGCGTCGATGAATGCGCTGATGCAGCGCATCGCGCTGGAGAAGGGCAGCGAGCTGAATTACCGCACCTATGTGTCGACCTTCGATGCCGCTTATCGCTTCATCCAGGCGGGTCTCGCGGTCGCGATCCTGCCGCGCGAGGCGCTGCCGCGCCATGCCGCCGACGCGTACGGCATCGTTGCCGTGCCGTTGCGCGAGGCGTGGGCCGAGCGGCGTTTCGTGATCTGCATGCGCGATCGCGCGGCGTTGACGCTGGCGGCCGCGCGTTTGCTCGAGCATCTGCTCGACGCGATCTAAGGCGCGCCTCTCGAAGGTCATGCGATCGTGTTTGGTTGGTGTGGTACTGAACTGTCCAATGCAGCAAATATTGTAGTATTTGCCCAACCTGGCGGCGCGTCGGGCAGGGCTTACTGTTACAACGTGCACGACCGAATGGCTGGAAACAGGCGCTTCAACAATCGGGTGGCCCAGTGAATGAGCAGCAAACCTCTCGTTGTCGACCTCGACGGAACACTCATTCGGTCAGATGTCCTGATTGAATGCGGTTTTGCTTTCGCGAAAGCTGCCCCGCACCGGTTTTACGAGCCTCTTCTATGGTTTGCGCGCGAGGGGAAGCCGGGACTGAAAGCCCGTCTCGCCGAAGCGACCAATATCGATGTCACCGTTTTGCCGTACGATCCTACTGTAATCGAGTGGCTACAGGAGGAGCGTGCCGGCGGGCGCACGCTCGTGTTGGCGACTGCTTGTCACGAGCGCTACGCGAATGCGATCGCCGACCATCTTGGTTTCTTCGATAAGACATTCGCCACGCACAACGACATCAATCTGTCCGCGAATCGCAAGCGCGACAGACTGGTCGAGGAATTCGGCGAAAAAGGCTTCGATTACGCGGGTAATTCACATGACGACGTCCCTGTCTGGGCCGCTGCCGAGCGTGCGTATGTCGTCAACCCGTCGAGCGGTGTGGAGCGCGCGGCACGCAAACAGGGCAACGTCGAGCGTGTCATCGATCAGCGCTCGGGCTCGCCGCGGGCGTGGGCGAAATCGTTGCGATTACATCAGTGGCTAAAGAATCTGCTGATATTCGTCCCGCTGCTGGCGGCGCATCAGGTGTCGCACACCCCCGCGGTGATTGCCGCGGTCCTGGCGTTTTTTGCGTTCGGCATGTGCGCATCGAGCGTCTATTTGCTGAACGATCTGCTCGATCTCGACGACGATCGGCATCATCCGACGAAACGGCGCAGGCCTCTCGCGTCCGGTGCCGTACCCCTCGTTTGGGGCGCGATGCTCGTTCCGGTTCTGCTGTTGTTGGGCGGTGCAATAGCATGGTTCTGCCTGCCGCGTCAGTTCATGTTGATGTTGATGGGCTACTACGTGCTCACGATGGCTTATTCGTTGCATCTGAAGCGACGAGTCATGGTGGACGTCATCGTATTGGCCGCGCTCTACACGGCACGGATCATCGCGGGCGCTGCCGCGATTGAGGCGCGGCTCACGTTCTGGTTGCTCGCGTTTTCGATGTTTATTTTTCTTAGCCTCGCGCTGGTCAAGCGCTATGCGGAGCTGCATGTGCTGCGCGAGCGCGGCCTCATAAGAACGCGCGGCCGGGGCTATGTGGCCGACGACATCCCGTTGATTTCATCGCTTGGCGCCGCGTCCGGTTATCTTTCCGTGCTGGTTCTCGCGCTCTACATTCAGGACGGCGCCACCACCAGCCTGTACCGGTATCCGCAGTTCATCTGGATGGCCTGTCCTCTCCTGCTTTACTGGGTCAGCCGCATGTGGGTCATCGCGCATCGCGGGCAGATGAATGACGATCCGATCGTGTTCGCGGCGAAGGACTGGGGCAGCTGGTTGGTCATCGCGCTATGCGGCATCGTCTTCTGGATGGCGATCTAGACGATGCCCAAAGTTCAGTCATGGGGACGGTATCCGTACGCGCCACAAGACGCCCATCCGCTTGCGTGGCGTGATTCAGCCGCCAGTGTATGGCGCAGTGTGAGGGACAAAGAACGCACGACGCTGATGTTCGGCAATGGGCGCAGTTATGGCGACAGCTGTCTTGCATCGTCGGGGCACGTAATCCAGACGTTGCCCATGGACCGGCTGATTTTGGCCGATTGGCAAAGCGGAATACTACGGGCCGAGCCAGGTATCACGCTTGGGCAGATCCTTGAGGTGGCCATTCCACGCGGATGGATGTTGCCTGTTACGCCGGGCACCAAATACGCAACTCTGGGCGGCGCGATCGCCAACGACGTCCACGGCAAGAACCACCATGTGCGCGGCACGTTTGGCCGGCATGTGCGATGTTTTGGCCTGCTGCGCAGCGATGGGACGCAGTTCGAATGCGCACCGCACTCGCACGCTGATTTCTTCGCGGCGACGATTGGTGGCCTTGGGATGACCGGGCTAATAATATGGGCGGAAATCCAGTTGATGCCAGTCGGGTCGAGCCAGCTCGAGGTGACCAGTCGTCGGTTCGCCAATCTCGATGAGTTCTTCACGCTAGCTGAGCGGCTCGATCCGCTGCACGAGTACAGCGTCGCCTGGGTCGATTGTCAGAGTCGCGATGCGGCGCTCGGCAGAGGCATTTTCATGGTGGCGGACCACGCGTCCGACGGACGGCTGGAAGTCGAACGCCGCAAGACGCGCACAATGCCATTCACGGCGCCGATTCCGTTGTTCAATCGTCTGACCTTGCGTGCGTTCAACGAGCTTTATTACCGGCGGCAAAAGGCCGACGAAGTAAAGTCCATCGCCACTTACGATGCCTACTTCTATCCGCTCGACAGCGTTCTCGAATGGAATCGCATCTATGGCCGCGCGGGTTTTCAGCAGTATCAATGTGTGATACCGGTGGCCGCCGCGCACGATGCCACGCGCGCGATTCTCGACGCGATCTCCCGCAGTGGAACCGGATCGTTCCTCGCGGTGCTCAAGCGTTGCGGCGATATCCAGTCGCCGGGGTTACTGTCCTTTCCGCTGGAGGGCACGTCATTGGCGCTGGATTTCCCGCAGCGCGACACATCGAATCGCAAGCTGTTCGAGCGGCTCGACGCGATCGTGCGCGAGAGCGGCGGACGCATGTATCCGGCGAAGGACGCGCACATGTCGGGTGAGGATTTTCGCGCTTCCTATCCGCGGTGGGAGCAGGTCGAAGCGCTACGTGATCCGGCTCTGCTGTCACGTTTTTGGGAGCGAACGACTCAAGTATGAAAAATATCGTTATCGTAGGCGCGACATCGGCGATCGCCATGGCGTGTGCGCGTCAGTGGGCCAAACAAGAGAGCCGGTTTTTTCTTGTCGCGCGTAACGCGGAGCGCTTGCAGCAGGTCGCGGATGACCTGAAGGCGCGTGGCGCGCAGACCGTGCTGTACCAGCAACTGGACATCGATCGGCTCGGTGAGCACGCAGCGATGATGCAGCGCTGCGTAGCCGAACTCGGTGCGCTGGACATCGTGCTGGTCGCGCCCGGCACGTTGCCTGACCAGCAAGCTTGCCAGAATGACGTCGATGTTGCGGTGCGCGAGTTGAACACCAATGCGGTGTCGGTGATCGCGTTGCTGACGCGTTTTGCAAGCGTGTTCGAGCAGCAGCACCGCGGCACGATAGCTGTGATTTCGTCGGTTGCGGGCGATCGCGGACGCCAGTCCAACTACCTGTACGGCAGCGCGAAAGCGGCACTCTCGGCTTTCTGCGAAGGCTTGCGGGCGCGGCTCTTCAAGGTGGGTGTCCATGTCGTGACGATCAAGCCCGGCTTTGTCGCGACGCCGTTGACGGCCGGCCTCCCTTTGCCGGGGCCGCTCGTGGCTACGCCGGACAAAGTTGCCGCCGACATCGTGCGCGCAATAGAGAAGGGCAGGAATGTGGTTTATACGCCGTGGTTCTGGTGGGGCATCATGCTGATCATTCGCTCGATTCCCGGCCGCGTGTTCAAGCGGCTTTCGCTCTGAGGCCCCGCATTCGGCGCGGCGGATGTTCGTTTCATTTCCCTGACACTATGGTCCATGTCGTGAACTCACCAGCCATACCCATGAGCGCGTCGCGCCTCGTGATTTTCTACGCGCTATTCGCGGGACTTTCGATCGTCGCGAATATCGGTTCCCAGAAGCTTTCGCTGATCACCTATTCAGGCGCGTTTAGCGTGCCGCTGTCCGTTGTCGTTGGGACAGCGGTCGGACTGATAGTGAAGTTCGCGCTCGACAAGATTTGGATCTTTCGCTATCGCCATCGCGATCTGTCGCACGGGATCAGGAGCTTTCTGCTGTACACCGTGATGGGGCTCGCTACGACCGCGATTTTCTGGGGCTTCGAATTCGGCGCTAACGCAATCTATCACTCGGAGCCTGCGCGGTTGACCGCCGGAGTGATCGGTCTCGTGATCGGTTATATCGTCAAGTATCGGCTCGATAAGAAGTTCGTGTTTGCCTGATCGGGGGAATCTTGCGCACGACGTGTGCCACCACCGGCATCCGCTTGCATGTCCACAGCACTCCCTTTGCCACCTCTCCAGATAAACCCCTAAGCATTTCACCCAGGCGCGCGCCAAAGGCCGCCCCGTCGGCCTGAGCGGCCATCGCGAGCGGCGATGGTGTGCGTCGTCAAAGCAGACTTTGCCGCGCGTCCGCACGCGGGCACGCTGTGATCCAGTTAGCGCGTCTCCTCTCCCCACGGGCCTCCCGGGCCCACGTCCACGACCAGGATGGAAACCGATGAATGCCATCCGCGAGCGCGTCGTCGTGACCGAAGTCGGTCTGCGCGACGGTCTGCAAAGCATTGCCCGCATCATGTCCACCGACGACAAGCGGCGCTGGATCGACGCCGCGTATGCGGCCGGTGTGCGCCATATGGAAGTCGCGTCGTTCGTGCCGGCGAAGCTGCTGCCGCAAATGGCCGACGCCGCCGACGTCGTCGCCCACGCCCTGAGCTACGACGACCTGAGCGTGACCGCGCTCGTGCCGAACCTGAAGGGCGCGCAGCACGCAATCGAGGCCGGCGTGCAGCGCATCGTCGCGCCGATTTCGGTGAGCGCCGCGCATAGCGTCGCGAACGTGCGCAAGACGCCCGCCGAGATGATCGACGCGTTCGCCGCGATGCGCGAGCTGATCGATAGCGCGTCGTCGCCGGGTGGTCGTCGCGTCGAGTTGATCGCGGGTCTGTCGACGGTGTTCGGCTGCACCTTGCAGGGCGCCGTGCCGTACAAGGATATCGCCGCGATCGCGCGCGCTGCCGTGCAGGCCG
This sequence comes from Paraburkholderia sp., assembly GCA_036264535.1. Taxonomy (GTDB): domain Bacteria; phylum Pseudomonadota; class Gammaproteobacteria; order Burkholderiales; family Burkholderiaceae; genus Paraburkholderia. The sequence continues at coordinate 5,843 of DATAQT010000224.1, forward strand.
GCGCCGACGTGATCGCGCTCGGCGACACGACCGGCGAAGCGACGCCGCGCCAGGTCGGCGAGGTGATCGAACTGGTGCGCGACGTCGCGGGCGAGAGGCTGCGCTCGCTGCATTTCCACGACACGCGCGGTCTCGGCCTGGCCAACACGCTGGTCGCGCTGCAGCACGGCATCCGCGAGTTCGATGCGTCGCTGGCCGGTATCGGCGGCTGTCCGCACGCGCCGGGCGCGACCGGCAACGTCAATACCGAAGACCTCGTGTTCATGCTCGAGAGCATGGGCTACGACACCGGTATCGACATCGCGCGGCTGCTCGCCTCGCGCGAGGTGCTCGCGCAGGCGCTACCGGGCGAGCCGCTGTACGGCTATCTCGCGCGTGCTGGCTTGCCGAAGCAGTTCGCGGACGCGCACCGGGTTGCGCACGAATCTGTCGAGTGCAGTGAATCTTTGCCTCGTTCCCAATCTTCCGTTCCGCAGGTGCTGCAATGACTTCACTTTCCTCCGCTACCTCAGCTTCGTCTTCGTCGTCTACGCCGCAACCGGGCACGTTGCCGCTCGCGGGCATCCGTGTGATCGAGTTGTCGCATATGGTGATGGGCCCGACCTGCGGCATGATTCTCGGCGACCTTGGCGCCGAAGTGATCAAGGTCGAGCCGCCGCGCGGCGATGGCACGCGCCGCTTGCTCGGCACCGGCGCCGGCTTTTTCCGCACCTTCAATCGCAACAAGAAGAGCGTCGCGCTCGATCTCGACAGCGAAGCCGGGCTCGCCGCGCTCAAGCAACTCGTCGATAGCGCCGACGTATTCGTCGAAAACTTCAAGCCGGGCCGCATGGCGAGCCTCGGCCTCGATTACGCGACGCTGCGCGAGCGCAATCCGAAGCTGATCTATGTATCGCACAAGGGCTTTCTCAATGGTCCTTACGAACATCGTCTCGCCCTCGACGAAGTCGTGCAGATGATGGCGGGTCTCGCGTACATGACCGGGCCGGTGGGACGTCCGCTGCGCGCGGGCAGTTCGGTCAACGACATCATGGGCGGCATGTTTGGCGCGATCGGTGTGCTGGCCGCGCTGCACGAGCGACACGCGAGCGGCCGCGGCAAGGAGGTGCAGAGCGCGCTGTTCGAGAACTGCGTGCTGCTCTGCGCACAGCACATGCAGCAGTTCGCGGCAACCGGCGTGGCCGCCGCGCCGATGCCCGAGCGCATCAGCGCATGGGCCGTCTACGACGTGTTCACGCTGGCGCACGGCGAGCAGATGTTCATCGCCGCGACCGGCGACGCACAGTGGCGCGCGCTGTGCGCGATTCTCGAGCGCGACGATCTGCTCGCCGATGCACGCCTCGCGACCAACAACGACCGCGTGCTCGCGCGCGGCTGGCTGCTGCAGACACTCGGCGAAAGCCTGAGCCGCTTCGACGGTGCGACGCTCGCGCCGCTATTCGAGCGCCATCACATTCCGTTCGCGTCGATCACGAAACCCGAAGAGCTGTTCGACGATCCGCACCTGAACGCGAGCGGCGGCCTCGTGCCGCTCACGCTCGACGACGGCAGCGAAACCGCGATGCCCTTGCTGCCGATTTCGCTCGACGGTGCGCGTCTTGGCCCACGTCGGCCGATCGCGAAGATCGGCGAGCACACGGTCGAGGTACTGCGCGAGCTCGGGTTCGACGATGCGCGAATCGCGGCGTTGGGCGGTGGCGAAGAATCGCGGGCGCCGCGCGCGGCTGCCTGAAGATCGCGCCGCGGGTCGTGCCGCGCTTTGCCCCTTTCAACCGGCGAAAGACCGGACATTCTGGAGACAGACGATGAAATCGTCGAATCAGGCGGTGTACGCAACGGCGCTCGGCGAGACCGCTGCGCTGGGTGACTCCACCACGGACGCAAGCGCGGATGCCGCGGCGTCGTCCGGCCGCGCCGGCGCGATCGCGCTCGACGGCGCGCGCATTTCCGCGCGACTCGACCGGCTGCCCGCGACGCGCACGATCTGGCAACTCGTGATGTTGCTGAGCTTCGGCATGTTCTTCGAACTGTACGACCTGATGTATTCCGGCTATATCGCGCCGGGACTCGTGCACAGCGGCCTGCTGAGCGCCACGACGCGCGGCCTGTTCGGCACGAGCGGCGTCGCGAGTTTCATCGCCGCGCTGTTCGCGGGACTGTTCATCGGCACGGCGGCCTGCGGTTTTCTCGCCGACCGCTTTGGCCGGCGCGCGATCTTCACGTGGTCGCTGCTGTGGTACACCGCGGCCAATATCGTGATGGCGTTCCAGCACACGGCGCTCGGCTTGAACTGCTGGCGCTTCATCGCGGGAATCGGCATCGGTGTCGAGATCGTCACGATCGGCACGTATATCTCCGAGCTGGTGCCGAAGCACATCCGCGGACGCGCGTCGGCGTGCTCGCAGGCGGTCGGCTTCTGCGCGGTGCCGATCGTCGCGTTCCTGTCGTATCTGCTGGTGCCGCAGCGCGTGTTCGGCCTCGACGGCTGGCGTGTCGTCGTGCTGATCGGCGCGTTCGGCGCGATCGTGGTGTGGTGGATTCGCCGCGGCTTGCCGGAGAGCCCGCGCTGGCTCGCGCAAAAAGGTCGCCTCGACGAAGCCGATGCGGTGATGACGCGTCTCGAAGCACGCGTCGCGCGCGAGTATCGGCGCCAATCCGGCCTGCCGCTGCCAGAGCCCGCGCTGCCCGAACCGGGGCGCGGGCGGGCTGCGTTTCGCGATCTGCTGGTGCCGCCGTATCGCAAGCGCACGCTGATGCTGATCATCTTTCACGTGTTCCAGACGATGGGCTACTACGGCTTCGCGAACTGGATTCCGACGCTGCTGATCCGGCAGGGCATCACGGTGACGACGAGTCTGATGTACGCGAGCATCATCGCCATCGCAGCACCGCTCGGGCCGTTGCTGGGGCTGCTGATCGCCGACCGTTTCGAGCGCAAGACCGTGATCATCTGCATGGCGGCGGTCAACGTCGTGTGCGGGCTCGCGTTCAGCCAGGCGCGCGAGACGGTGCTGCTCGTGAGTCTCGGCGTGTGTCTCGTGCTCGCAGGCAACATCATTTCATACAGCTATCACGCCTATCAGGCCGAGCTGTTTCCGACCAGCATCCGGGCGCGGGCGGTTGGCTTCGTTTATTCGTGGAGCCGGATTTCGGCGATGTTCTCGGCATTCGTGATCGCCGCCTGCCTTGGTCGCTTCGGTGTGAATGGCGTATTCGTGTTCATTTCCGGCGCGATGGCGATCGTGATGGTCGCGATCGGTATGCTGGGGCCGAAGACGCGCGATGTCGCGCTGGAGGATATTTCGAAGTAGCTAGGAATCCCGACGGGTCTCGTCGTTGCCCGACAACCGGTCCGACACGTTGCCGAGCAGCAGAGCGAGCACCACCACGCCGATCGTCACGAGCAGGAACGCGCCGATCATCGCGGCAAGTATCAGCATGGTCCATGAAAACCCGTTCATGTGTCCGGTTCCAGCGCGTTGTCGGGGGCATCGTAACCCGTGCCAGGCAGACTTTATGTGCGTTTGCCCGCCGTAAATCTGTCAACCGACGCCGAACTATCGGCGCATCGTGCCGCCGTTTGGCGCGTCCGCATCGGGTGTCATCATGACTGCCTAAGCGGGGTGGCGGACTTCGTTCGCCATCCGCAACGCCGTTGCGAACCCCTATAGCGCATTTCCGCAATCCGTTGGCGGAAACGCACCGGGTCGCACCCGACACATTCCGCCATTGGCCCATCTATTGCGGGAGACGCTAAAGATCTCCGAAATTCGTGTTTCACGTTTGAAACGTTAATCGCCATCGCTATATTCCAGGCAGTCAATGACAGCGATTAAATAATCATCTTCCGTGCAGAGCGTTTATATTGGACGGCGGCATAGTCCGTTGTGCCGCGTTGTGCGTATCGTCAGGGGAAAGTTGCCGGTGAGGTTAGCGCGTGCCCGGCGGGGTCGGGTGAACCCTACTCAGCGCATCACCGTTTTTGCAAGAAATTACTTTTAAAATACGCAATGACAGGTGAATAAGGCGGAGGCGCGCCGATTTTCGAGCGGCGCCGCAGTGTGCGGTGGCGTACGCATTCAACTTTTGAATTGCTTTAAGATTTGCGAATGCATATTCAGTCATATGCGGATAGACGAATAATCCATTGAAAAGACGGTCGCTTCGGTATTGTTCCGAATTGCACTGACCGATCACGTCGTCATAGCGCCAATATGTCTGCACTTTCGGTCATGGCGGCTGAATACTGGAAGCCGTCGCTATGATGCACTGCGCGGAGTTCGCATTGTGCGTGATCGAAAAGGAGTGCTGTAGATCGTTTTCTGCCGAGAGGATGACTATGACCTGCGCGAGTCTCGAGTCTGCAATGCTGCGCTGGGTGCATGCGCCGAACAAGGGCGTGCGACGTGTTGCGATTCTGATGTTCAACGACTGCTCGCTGCAGGGAGCGGGCGTTATCGCCGAAGTCTTCCAGGCGGCCAACGAACTCGCCAGTTCGGGTTCGGGCGCGTGGTTGTACGACGTATCGTTCCTGTCCGCCGACGGCGGCATGGTGACTTCATCGTCCGGTTTGCGCGTGTGGACCGACGGGCTCGACGCGCGCCATTTCGTCGGCTTCGACGCGCTCTATGTGGCGGGCGGCAAGGGCGCGGCGGCGGCGGCGCGCGATGAGCGGCTGCTCGGATGGCTGCGCCGCGTGCGTCGCAGCACCGCCATGATCCGGCCGATCGCCGAAGGGCGCGCGGTGCTGGACGCGGCGTCCCTGCCCGAAGGGAGCGACGCGCGTCAGCCGGGCCATGCAATCAACGGCTCGCACGAGCAGGGCGTCATCGAACTCAGCGACCGCCTCGAATCGATGCGCAGCGCGCTCGCGATGATCAAGCGCGATCTGGGCAATGCGACCGCGCGCTCGGCGGCCGAACGGTTGCTGTCCGACTCGTGCACGAACCTCGCGCCGCTGCTCGGCGAAGACGGCGGCCTGAGTCCCGGCGACAAGGTTCGCGCGGCCGCGCGCTGGCTGCAGGAAAACTGCCAGCAGGCGATTTCGATTGCGGATGCCGCGCAGTTCGCGGCAATGAGCGAGCGCAATTTTCTGCGCCGCTTCAAGATGGAAATGGGTATCACGCCGTCGAGTTTCCTGTTGCACGAGCGCCTCGCGGTGACTTGCAGCCTGTTGACCGAATCGGAATTGCCGGTCGACAAGATCGCCCGCCGCACCGGCATGGGCAACGGCGACCGTCTTGCGAAAGTGTTCCGCAAGCGAATGAGGATTTCTCCGACCGAGTTCAGGATTCAAAGCCGCCGCACGGCAGGCCAGTAACGCCGACGGGGCCAGCCCGGCGACCGCGCAGCACAGGCGCCGCCGGGGCCGTTGTTCGTCGTACCTTGCAGATCGATAAGGATTCCCGATATGTTGACGCAGGCAGGTGTGAGCGCCCGATCCGTCGAGCCGAACGGCGCAAGCGCCGGGGTTGCTGGCGCGCGCTGCGCGCACGTCGTCCCGGTGATTCTCGCGGGTGGCTCGGGCACGCGGCTATGGCCGGTGTCACGCGAGAACTTTCCGAAGCAGCTGATCGACGTGGTCGGGTCCGACTCGCTGCTGCAGGCGACCGCGCGGCGGCTCGACGGCTTCCCGGCGGGCTGGAGCGTCGACGCGTCGCCGATCGTCGTATGCGGCGAGGAGCACCGCTTCGTGATCGCCGAACAACTGCACGAAAACGGCGTCGACGCGCGTCTGATCGTCGAGCCGGCGCGTCGCGACACGGCGCCGGCGCTGACGCTCGCGGCATCGCTCGCGTGCGCGGGCGGCAACGACGCGATCCTGATCGTGATGCCGGCCGACCACGCGATCGCCGACGTGCCCGCGCTGCAGCGCGCGCTCGCCTGCGCGGCGCACTACGCGAGCGAGGGCGCGATCGCGACGCTCGGCGTGCCGCCGACGCGTCCCGACACCGGCTTCGGCTATATCCGCATCGGCGCGGCATTGCCCGCCGGCGGTCATGCGATCGACGGTTTCGTCGAGAAGCCCGCCGAGGAAATCGCGAGGCAATATCTCGCGGCGGGTACCTACTGGTGGAATAGCGGCATTTTCATCGTGCGTGCGCGCGTGTGGCTCGACACGCTCGCGTCGCTGCGCCCCGACATGCATGGGCCGTGCGCAAGCGCGTTTACGGGCGGCCGCCAGGACGGCGACGTGTTCCGGCCGTTGCAGGACGCGTTCCTCGAGGTGCCCCCCGATTCGATCGATTACGCGGTGATGGAGCGTCTGACCGAGGAGCCCACGGCGCCGCAAGGCGACAGTGCGAGCCAGGCCGAAACGCAAGACGCGGCACAGGGCGAAACGCAGGCTCAAAGCCCAGCCGCGGGCATCCCCCGCGGCGTCGTGGTCCCGCTCGAAGCCGGCTGGTCCGACCTCGGCTCGTGGGACGCGGTATGGGCCGCGATGGAAAAAGACCCGAACGGCAACGCCGGTCGCGGCCGCGTGACGTTCGAAGGCGCGGTGTCCTGCTATGCGCATTCGGAAGGGCGGCTTGTCGCGTGCGTGGGCACCGCGAACGTGGTCGTGGTCGAGACCGCCGACGCCGTGCTCGTGGTGGACCGCGCGCACGTGCAGGACGTCAAGGGGCTCGTGTCGCGCATCAAGGCGCAGCACGCGCCGGAGGCCGACGCGCATCGCAAGGTGCGGCGCCCGTGGGGCTTCTACGACTCGATCGATCACGGCGATCGCTTCCAGGTCAAGCGCATCGTCGTGACGCCCGGCGCGAAGTTGTCGCTGCAAATGCATCATCACCGCGCGGAGCATTGGGTGGTCGTGCGTGGCACCGCGCTCGTCACGCGCGGCGAAGAGCAGTTCCTGCTCAGCGAAAACGAATCGACCTTTATCCCGCTCGGCACACGTCACCGGCTCGAAAACCCGGGCAAGGTGCCGCTCGAAATCATCGAAATCCAGTCGGGCACCTATCTCGGCGAAGACGACATCGTGAGGTTCAACGACAACTACGGCCGCTGCCCATAGGCAGCCCATGCACGCCCCATTTGCGAACAGGAACGGCAGAACGAGGTAAGTAAAATGCGCAAGTTTCAGGATCTGCTCGCGCGGATTTTCGATGTCGCTTTGGTATTGGCGGGTGCGACCGTGGCGTCGCGGATCCGCTTTGACTATCTCGGCCAGTCGGGTTTCTACTGGGCGCTGGTGATGTTTTCGGCTGCGTTCGCACTCGCGATCTTCCCCGCGTTCGGCGTCTACGAATCGTGGCGCGGCCGCTCGAAGCTCGGGCTCGCCGGTCAGGTGTCGCTCGCGTGGCTGATCGTGCAGGCCTGCGCGCTCGTGTTGATGTATTCGCTGCATCGTATCGATATCGTGTCGCGGCTGTGGTTCTCGTATTGGACCGCGACGACGGGCGGCCTGCTGATCGCGAATCGGGTGATCACGCACGCGCTGCTCGCGCGGGCGCGCGGCGCCGGCATGAATCTGCATCAGGTCGCGGTCGTCGGAAGCGGCTCGCAGTGCGATGCGATCCTGCGTCGCATCGAGTCGACGCCGACCGCGGGCTTTCGCGCGACCGCGGTCTATAACACGCGCCCGGACGACTCCGGCGTGTCGAATTCGCGCGTGCCGGTGGTCGATAGCGTCGACGCGCTCGCCGATTACATCCGCACCAACGACGTGCACGAGCTATGGCTGATGCTCTCGCTGTCCGAAGAGCCGCTGATCTGCGCGCTGATCGACGAGTTCCGCGACGACCTCGTGAACATCCGCTTCATGCCGGACGTGCGCAGCCATGCGCTCTTCGAAGGCAGCGGCGTCGTCGATGTGCTCGGCGTGCCGGCGATCAATCTGGTCGCGTCGCCGCTTTCGGCCAACTCGATGCTGAAGAAGGAAATTTTCGACCGGCTCTTCGCGGCGGCCGCACTGATCAGTCTCGCGCCGCTGCTCGTCGGCATCGCGCTCGCGGTCAAGCTGTCCTCGCGCGGACCGGTTCTGTTCAAACAGAAGCGCAAGGGCGCGGACGGGCGCGTGTTCACGATCTACAAGTTCCGCTCGATGCGCGTGCATACCGAAGCGAAGGGCACCTTGAGCCAGGCGACGCGTAACGACAAGCGCGTGACGAGAGTGGGCGCGTTCCTGCGCCGCACGAGCCTCGACGAGCTGCCGCAATTCTTCAACGTGTTGCGTGGCGACATGTCGGTCGTAGGACCGCGTCCCCATGCGCTCGAGCACGACGACCTCTATCAGAAGGTGGTCGCGGGCTATATCAATCGCTACCGGATCAAACCGGGAATCACGGGCTGGGCACAAATCAACGGCTTCCGTGGCGAAACCGACCGCATCGAGAAGATGGAGCGCCGCGTCGAACATGACCTGTACTACCTGGGCCACTGGTCGTTCGCACTCGATATGCGGATCATCGGCGCGACGATTGTCGCCGGACTGGTGCATCGAAACGCTTACTAGAACGTCAATAACAACGCCTCGGGGCGAAGGAGTAAAGATCATGAGCTCGCTTGGTTTTCGCACAGGAAGTCTTGTGGTTTTCGCTAGTGCAGCACTGCTTTCGGCATGCTCGATCGTACCGGGACAACGGATGATCACGCCGGCCACGGTTCAGGAAACGGGCGGCGAGTTCAGTCCCGAAGCCGCGCAACAGAAGCAGATTCCGATTACCGATATCAACCTGGACTTGCTCAAGAAACTCAATGGCGACCAGAAGGCCATGGCGCTGCCGCCGGAGACGACGGCGCTGTTCGGCAAGCCGGTCGGATACAAGGTCGGTCCCGGCGACGTGCTGCAGATCGTCGTGTGGGATCACCCGGAACTCGCGGCCGCGCTCGGTCAGCCGCCGACGAACTCGCGCAACTCAGATGCAATGCCGGGCTTCCTGATCGACGAGAGGGGCGACATCCAGTTTCCGTATGCGGGCAACCTGCATGTCGCGGGCAAGGACGCCGGCACGATCCAGCGCGAGCTGCTTCAGCGACTGAGCAAGGTCTATCAGAAGCCTGAGGTGACGGTGCGCGTCGCGTCGTTCCGTAACGCGACGGTGTATGTCGATGGCGAAGTGCGCACGCCGGGCACGCAATCGATCAACGATGTTCCGTTGTCGCTGACGAACGCGATCGGTCTGAGCGGCGGCTTCACCACGACCGCGGATCGCAGTCGGGTCGATCTGATCCGCAACGGCACGACCTATACGCTGAACATCGACGACCTCATCAAGCGCGGCCGCAATCCGGCGGATATCTATCTGCAGCCGGGCGATACCGTGCGCGTGTCCGCGCGCGAAGACAGCGGCGTCTACGTGATGGGCGAAGTCAACAAGCCGGCCACGGTGCTGCCGTTGCGCAACGGCTCGCTGACCCTGTCGCAGGCGATCTCCGACGGCGGCAGCTTCGACTCGAACACGGCCGCGGGCCAGCAACTGTTCGTGATCCGCAATTCGACCAGCGACTCGCCGCAGATCTATCACCTCGATGCGACCTCGCCGGTGGCGATGCTGCTCGCGAACCAGTTCGAGCTGCAGCCGAAGGACATCGTGTATGTCGGCCAGGGCGGTCTCGTTCGCTTCAACCGTGTGCTGAACCTGCTGTTGCCGGCGATCAACGCGGCGGTGACGGGCGTCGTCTTGACGAAGTAAAGCGCGCGCGGCGCGAGATCTGAAGCGGCAGGCCTTGTTGGGTGAAAACATGGCAATCAACTACGAAAACCGTTACGCCGGCGTGTATGAACCGGGGCAGTTGCATCTATCGGACTACGTGCGCACGATCGTGCGCGGTTGGCGCACGATTCTCACCGTGACGCTGATCGCGCTTGCACTCGGTTGCGCGTACGCGTTCCTCGCGCCGCCGGTCTATCGTGCGGACGTGCTGTTTCACGTCGAGGACAGGACGGCGAACGCGGCGGCGAACGTTAACGCGAACAGCCGGGATGCGGGCTCGCCGCTTCCCGGCTCGTACGATTCGAAGCCGTCGACGGCGGCGCAGATCGAGCTTCTGAAGTCGCGTCTCGTCACCGAGGAAACGGTCCGCGCGCTGCACCTGGACATCACGGCGAAGCCGCGTTATCTGCCGGTGCTCGGCAGCAAGATCGCGGGACTCGTGAACGGACATTGGTGGTTCAGGTTGCCGTCGTTCATTAATCTGTCCGGGTTCGCGTGGGGCAACGAGAGCATCGCGGTGTCGCGCTTCGACACGTCGAAGGACTTGTATGGCGAGACCTTCACGCTGATCGCGGGCGCCGACAACACTTATATGCTGCGCGATCCGCACGGTAGCGCGATCCTGTCGGGGCGCGTCGGCGAGACCGTGCAATCCGATACCGCCGTCGGCCCGATCACGCTGCACGTCGACCGGCTGGTCGGCGCGCCCGGCTCGCGTTTCAAGCTGACGCGCGCCTCGACGCTCGGCACGGTGGAGCATCTGGCCAGGACGATGGTCGTGCAGGAAACGGCCGAGGATTCCGGCGTGATCCGCGTGAGTCTCGAAGGCGCCGACGCGGCGCTGACCGCGGCGATCGTCAACAACGTGGCGCGCGAGTTCCTGCACCAGGACCTCGCGAGCCGTTCGACCGAGTCCGACCACACGCTCGCGTTCCTCGAACAGCAACTGCCGGACGCGCGCAAGGCGCTCGACGACGCGGAAGAGCGCTACGGCAAGTTCCGCAATACACATGGCACCGTCGATCTCGGCGAAGAAAGCAAACTGCTGTTGCAGCAGATCGTCGACAACAAGACGAAGCTGATGGATCTGCAGCAGCAGCGCGCGGAGCTGTTGCAAAAATTCACGCCGAGCCATCCGATGGTCGCCGCGCTCGATGCGCAGATCGCCGCGTTGCAGGGCGCGCAGAGTACGATGAACCACAGCGTCTCGTCGATGCCCGACACCGAGCAGACCGCGCTGCGTCTGCAGCGCGACGTGCACGTCAACACCGATCTGTACACGAATCTGCTCAACAGCGTGCAGCGACTGCGGGTCGCGCAGGCGGGACAGGTGGGCGGCGTGCGCCTCGTCGACTTCGCCGAAGCGCCCGACGATCCGGTGCGGCCGAAGCGCATGCTCGTGATCGTGATCGCGCTCGGCGGCGGCGTCGCGCTCGGCTTGCTGCTGATCTTCCTGAAGCGCGCGATGCGCGGCGGCGTCGAGCGTCCGGACGAGCTCGAGGGGATGCTCGGCGTGCCGGTGTTCGCGGTGGTGCCGCGCAGCCAGACGCAATTGCGCCTGCAGGAAAAGGTCTCGCTGCGCCAGCGCGGGCAGCATGTGCTCGCGCAGCAGGCACCCGAAGATATCGCGGTGGAAGGCGTGCGCAATCTGCGCACCTCGTTGCAGTTGTCGCTCGATCACGCGGCCAACAACGTCGTGATGATCACCGGCTCGCGGCCCGATGCGGGCAAGTCTTTCCTGTCGGTGAATCTGGCGACGCTGGTGGCGTCGGCCAACAAGCGCGTGCTGATCATCGATGGCGATATGCGACGCGGCGACGTGCATTCGCATTTCGGCATCAGCCATCGGCCGGGACTGTCCGACGTGCTCTGCGGCGGCGATCTCGACGCGATGATCCAGCGCGACGTGCTGCCCGGCCTCGACGTGCTCGCGAAAGGCACGCTGCCCTCGCACCCGGCCGAGCTGCTGATGAGCAGACGCTTCGAAGCGATGCTCGAGGTGCTGAAGCCGCAATACGACATCGTGATCATCGACACGCCGCCGGTGCTTGCCGTGACCGACTCGACCTTGATCGGCAAATACGCGGCGACCACGCTGCTGGTCGTGCGGCACGGCCGTCAGCCGTTGCATGAAATCGTCGAAACCACCAAACGCCTGCGCAACGGTGGCGTCGGGCTGCGCGGCGTGTTGCTCACCGATGTGCCGCAGGAAGCCGCGTTCCTCGGCTCGGGGTATCAGGGCGGCTATTACGGCTACGACAGCATCGCCGGATGACGCAGTTGCCCGCGTGGCGCGTCGTGAGTGGCGCGTCGCGGCGGGGACTGTGTCGTCGCCGCTTGCACTGTTCCCTGGCGGGATGACTCGCAGTCCTTAGTGATGCCCGAACAGATCTCGCATATCAGCCGGCACTTCCTCCGACGGTTCCATGGTCTGCCACGCGGACTCGTGCGACGCGAGCGTGACCAGCCGCCGCGCCGCCTTGCTGCTCGAATCGATCCGCAACGCTTCGTTGGCGTTGTGTGACGCGCAATCCCAATGTCCGACATTGCCGCAGCCGCGCGCGAAACTCAGCAATGCGTCCCGTTGCTGTTCTAGCGTGCTGACTTCGGCGCGCATGCGGCGCGCGTCGCGATTGTCGGGCTGCGCCGTGATTACCGCGGCGAGGCGCGCTTTGGTCGCCGACAGATTGCCCCGTTGCAGATAGCCGTGCGCGGCTTTCAGATTCCGCTCTGCGTCGGCGCGCAGCTTGTCGGCTTGGGTGAGCGGGGCGGGGGGCGTGTCGGTGGTGATGTTGGTGTTGGTGTTGATCGACGCGACTGTCGTACCGCGCGGGGTGGGCGCGGAGATGGTCGCTCTCGGTGTCGTCGTTGGCGCGGCTGTGGCCGCCGTCGCGATGACGGGCGGCGGCGCTGCTGTGTGCGCGGTCGCAGTGACGGGCGGTGGCGCTACGGTGTGCGCGGTCGCAGTGACGGGCGGCGGGGCCACGGTGTGCGCGGTCGCAGTGACGGGTGCTGGCGCTACGGTGTGCGCGGTCGCAGTGACGGGCGGTGGCGCAGCGGTGTGCGCGGTCGCAGTGACGGGCGGCGGCGCAGCGGTGTTCGCGCTCGCAGTGACGGGCGGTGGCGCTACGGTGTGCGCGCTCGCAATGACAGTCGGTGGCGCTTCGGTGTGCGCGCTCGCAATGACAGGCGGCGGCGCGACGGGAGCCGCGTGCACGGGCACCGGTTGTTGTCGCGCGACGATCGCCGCAGGTTTCGGTGTCACGGGTTTGGGAACCGCTGCAACAGACGGCACCGCATTCTGCGCGACGTTCTGCGCAGGGTTGTCCGAGTGCACCGTACCGAAGACCGTGACCGGCGTGTCGACGGCCGCGTCGTCATCGTTGAGAAGAATGAAGCCGGCATACACGGCGCCGAGCGTCGCGAGCGCCACCGCGGCGAGCGCGAGCGGCCGTCGCCGTCGACCGCCGCCCGGTCCGAAAGTCGATTCGTCGAGCAGCTCGTAGGGGCTCAGCTTCGTTTGCGCGGAGCGCCGTGACGCATGGACCACCGGCAAGCCCGCGCTCGCTGGCAGCGGTTCGAGCTGCGTGCGCGGTGCGGCGAGCGCTCGGGATCGTGCGTTGCGCTCGTCGGGAACGTCGGCCGTATCGAACGAATCGATCGGCAGCGCGTGGCACGCGGGGCACGGCGAATAGCGGCCTGGCAGCGGCACGCCGCAGCATGCGCAGTGGTGGAAGAATGGCTGGTCGGAGGTCGTGTCGCGCGGCATGGCCGTGTCGCTCCACTGGCGCCGAAGGCCGGCGCCATCAAAAAGAATGAATGCAACGACGCTCGCAAGCGGCGTCGACCGGAGTTACTGGACGACGTAACCGCGCGCCTGCATGCACGCGCTGTAAGCGGCCCAATATCGCGTCATCGGTGGCTCGGGCGCGGGCAGCGGCGGCAGCTTGACGTTCGACGCCGCGTTGGCCTCCATCGAAGCCGACGCCCCATCCGCCCCACCTGGCGCCGCGCTCACGTTGGCGCCGCTTGCCGCCGATGCATTCGCCGCCACGGTGGCCGTGGCGCCTGGCGCGCTGGCGCCGGTCGCTGCTTCGTTCACCGGCTTCGCCGACGATGCGCCAGCAGGCGCTTGCGCGCCGGCCATCGGCGCGCTCGCGGCGTCGGGCGCACTTGCGCTCCACGGTAGCGGCATGGCCGAGAAGGAACTGGGTGGAAGCGGCGCCTTCGACGGTGCGCCGGTCGACGCGCCTTTGGCCACGGGCGGCTGACGCACCGGAATCTGCGACTCGTGGACCATGTTGACCCCGGTCGTCCGGTTCGCCTCCGCGTAGCACATCGCGTTGTCGATGCCCCGCTCGTAGGGGCTCTGACTTCGGATCGGATAGGTGACAGGTCGCCACGCGAACGCGGCAGTGCTCGTCACCAACAGCGTCAGTACGGTATATGTTTTAAATGCCATCGCAGTCACTCCCGCAGCGATGTCTCGCCTTTTTGTGTTTGGTTTCGTGTAGTGCTTTCGTTTTTTGCTTGTTGCGCGTCGCGTTCGAGCTTGTTGTTCGTGCCTGCTGCTCGTGCTGTCCGCTCGTGTTTCTGTCGCGGCCTGCCGATAGGCCGTGGCGGTTCGCGGTGCTTGCGCCGGTGCGCCCCCGACGGGCATGTCCCGGACGGGCATGTCGCGAATGCCGCTTTAACGAGCGTAGCACCGCAGCCTGGCCACGCGATGCATCGGATAGCGCGCGAAAACGCCATCGTGCAGTGCAATCAGGACACAATCGGCGAGGCGGAGTTGAAGATCGGGACAATCCCTGGGCGCCACAACGGATCGTCAGGAGTCGAAGATGAAGAACCTATCGTATCGCTATCGGACGTTTTGTGCTGCGCTCTGTCTGTCGATGCTGTCGCTCGCCGCGCCGCTGGCGAGTCGCGCGGCCGGGGACCCCAACATGCGCGCGGAGACGGCGGGCGAGCGCGCGAGCTTCGCGCAGGCGTTCTGCAACGTGTCGCCCGAGCAGGTCGGCGCCTATAAGGAGCGGCTCAGAAAAATGCTGACCGATGCGAGCAATTTCGACGAGCACTGGGATACCGGCTGGCATCGCGCGGAGAGCACCAATAACCAGATGAGCGCGCTGCGCGATCGCGATCCGCAGGAATTCGCGGCGCGTATCAAGGTCAACTGCGAACGGCTGAAGTGGATGGCGGGCAACGCGTTGCACCCGTCGGCGCAGAAGTGAGTTGAACGAGCCGCGCCGAGCGATGTCGGAGATTGCCGCGGGCCCTGCGGCGGTATGCTCAATAAGCAAGGGGTTTTCCCTGGGGGAGGGGGATTCTCCGGCAGGAATTGCCGCGCACGGCTGACGTTTGGCTGCGATAGTGCCCGTTCGCAGCGCGGCGGCAAGCGCTAAATCTCATTGCAAGTGTTTGTTTTTATTCGAGTTCGCGGCCGGCGCCCACACCCGGCCGGGCGCGGCAAAAGTCAGCCCGCCGTGCCGTTGCTCCTCGCTTCTTGAATTTGTCACCACCCGTCCATATAATTAGCACTCGCTGCACGAGAGTGCTAACAACATCTCCGGTTGGCTCGGCCAGCCGGGTTTTTCTCAGCGTTCTTCAGTCTCAATCAGAGAGGAGTATGTATGAACCTTCGTCCTTTGCATGATCGCGTGATCGTCAAACGTCTGGATCAGGAAACCAAGACCGCGTCGGGCATCGTGATCCCCGAAGCCGCAGCGGAAAAGCCGGATCAAGGCGAAATCCTCGCAGTCGGCCCGGGCAAGCGTGACGACAAGGGCGCCCAGATCGCGCTCGACGTGAAGGTCGGCGACCGCGTCCTGTTCGGCAAGTACGCAGGCCAGACCGTCAAGGTCGACGGCAACGAACTGCTCGTGATGCGCGAAGAAGACATCATGGCCGTGGTGCAGAAGTAAGCGCAACGTCGCTACTTCCCCGGTTATATCCAAAGAATTCAAGGAGTTAGAAGATGGCAGCTAAAGACGTCGTATTCGGTGATTCCGCCCGTGCCAAGATGGTCGAAGGCGTGAACATTCTCGCCAACGCCGTGAAGGTCACGCTGGGTCCGAAGGGCCGCAACGTGGTCCTCGAGCGCAGCTTCGGCGGCCCGACGGTCACCAAGGACGGTGTGTCGGTCGCTAAAGAGATCGAACTGAAAGACAAGCTCCAGAACATGGGCGCGCAAATGGTCAAGGAAGTGGCTTCCAAGACCAGCGACAACGCAGGCGACGGCACGACGACCGCTACGGTTCTCGCGCAATCGATCGTCCGCGAAGGCATGAAGTACGTCGCATCGGGCATGAACCCGATGGACCTGAAGCGCGGTATCGACAAGGCTGTTGCAGCCGCAATCGAAGAACTGCGCAAGATCAGCAAGCCGTGCACGACCAACAAGGAAATCGCTCAGGTTGGCGCGATCTCGGCAAACAGCGACTCGTCGATCGGCGACCGCATCGCTGAAGCAATGGACAAGGTCGGCAAGGAAGGCGTGATCACCGTCGAAGACGGCAAGTCGCTGCAAGACGAGCTGGACGTCGTCGAAGGTATGCAATTCGACCGCGGCTACCTGTCGCCGTACTTCATCAACAACCCGGACAAGCAAGTTGCCGTGCTCGAAAACCCGTTCGTGCTGCTGCACGACAAGAAGGTGTCGAACATCCGTGATCTGCTGCCGGTTCTGGAACAAGTCGCCAAGGCTGGCCGTCCGCTGCTGATCATCGC
>DATAQT010000375.1:0-14767 GCA_036264535.1 Paraburkholderia sp.
GCGCGCGCCTTGTCGCGCAGGGCGTCGCGTCGCAGGTCGAACATCGATACCTGCACGCCCTTCGCGGCGAGTGCCGAACCGAGTATCCCGCCTGCTTCGCCGAAGCCGATGAATGCGATGTGCGTGAGTTCGCTCATGCATGACATTGCGGAGTCTCCTGTTTTGATTTTTCCGTTGTATAGCGAGGCTTTTCGCCCTGTGCCTGTTTCAGGTGTCTGCTTGCATTGTAAAAGCGCAAGGAATTCGCGCGACAGACGAAAGGCAATGCAATGCCATCGCATCTGCTTATCGGTGGCCGGCGAACTTCGTCATAAACCTGCGAAGACGCGCACCGCGTTGGAGCGCCGCACAAGGAACCGTGCCAGCTTCGGCGCGAACCGCATGCGGAAATAGCATAGCGAATGACGCGCAAATGGCGCATTGCCCTTCACCTGTCACGGCAATTCTCCGACAATAGAGAGCGCGGGATTCCCCAGGCCACGCCTTAATAACACCCGGAGAAAATGCAATGAACAAACGCCAGTTCCTGACCAGCGCCGCGCTGCTGGGCGCGGCAGCCGCGCCCGCCTTCGGTGCGAAGCGCGAGCGCGCCGAATGCGGGCCGTCTCCAGTTCTCCTGACTATCTCCGGCGCGATCAAGCACAGCAATCGCGGCGCGCTCGATCCGGCTTTCGATCAATTGCTGGCGAAACACCAGGTGAAGTTTTCGCAAGCATATGGCATCGATATGCCCTTGCTCGCGAACATGAAGACCGTGACGATCCATCCGACGCTCGAATACGATTCGCACCTGCATACGTTTAGCGGACCGTTGCTTACCGACGTACTCACGCGTGTCGGCGCGTCCGAGGCCGGCGACACGCAGATCGTCATGCATGCCGTCGATGGCTATGCGGTGGCGACGACACTCGACAAGGTGCGCGAGTATCGCTTCATCGTCGCGACGCAGATGGACAGCAAGCCGCTGTCGCTTGGCGGCGTGGGGCCGTTATGGGCGATCTTCGACGCGGACCAGATTCCCGAACTCGCCGCGAAGCCGCTGAAGGACCGTTTCGAATTGTCGCCGTGGGGCCTGTATCACATGCAGATCACGCAGGCGTCATAGCGCGCCGCCGAAGCGCTCGACGCACGCCTGCCGCACACGCTCGACCGAGCTCGCCCAGTCTTCGCCGGGCCCGCGCCGGAACAGACGCAGCGTGTCCGGATACCACGGCGAATCGTCACGCTCGTGCATCCAGCGCCAATCGACGTCTCTTTCGGGCAGCATCACCCAGCAGGGTTTGCCGAGCGACGCGGCCAGATGCGCGATCGACGTGTCGACGCAGATCACCAGATCGAGTTGCGCGACGATCGCCGCGCTGTCCGCGAAGTCGCTCACGCGCGCGCCGAGATCGAGCAGCGGCTGCGCGACCGGCGGATTGCGCGCTTCGTCCTCGCCCTGCCCCTTCTGCAAGCTAACGAAGCTCAGGCCCGGCACGCCCCATAGCGGCGCGAGCGTGGCGAGCGACGGTATCGAGCGATTGGCGTCGTTATGGTGCTTCGCGTTGCCCTTCCAGACCAGACCAACCCTGGGGCCGCGCGGCAACGCGTCGAACGCGGGGCGCCAGTGTTCGACGAGCGCGGGATCGGCGCTCAACCTCGCCGGGCGCGGAATCGTATCCAACGTCGTGCGTAGATGCGACGGCACGCTCAGCAGACTGGTCCAGCAATCGTACGTCGCGACGCGCGCGAGCGCGACGCTGTGGTCGTACACCGCGTCGACACCGTCCACGTTCGCGACGAGCCGATGCAAAGCCGGCACGCACGCAAATGCGATATGCGCAGCCCCCGCATTCTTCAGCAGCGGAATATAGCGGCTGAACTGCAGCATGTCGCCGAGCCCGTCTTCCTGCCACAACAGCACGGACTTGCCCGCAAGCGGTTCGCCCAACCATTGCGGACAACTGAGCATCGTCTTCGACTTTCGATGAATGAAATCAGGCTGCTCATAGCGGGATTCATAGAGGGGCCAGCCCTCGTCGAAGCGGCCGAGGCCGAGCAGCAAGACGCCGAGACTGAAACGCGCCTCGCCATAATCGGGCTTTAAAGCGACCGCCTTCCGACATGCGCTTTCTGCTTCAGCATAGCGCCCGAGTTGCGTCAGCGCGTTGGCAACGTTCGCATGCGCCTCGGCGAGTTGCGGCAACACCTCGAGCGCATTCCGGAACGCGTCGAGCGCTTCCGGAAAACGCTCGAGCACGCGCAGCACGCAACCGAGATTGTTGTGCGCATGGGCAAGACCCGGCTGGCAGTGAATCGCGCCGCGGTAAGCCTGTTCGGCTTCCGCAAAACGTTCCTGCCTGAATAGCGCGACGCCGAGGTTGTAATGCGCCTCCGCGTAATCGGTCCGATGCACGAGCGCTTCGCGATACGCCGCCTCGGCCTCGCTCACCCGGTCGAGATCGACGAGCACCGCGCCAAGATTGAGATGCGCTTCGGCGTAATCGGGGCGGATAGCCAGCGCGAGCCGGCAAGCCAGTTCCGCTTCCGGGAGACGCCGGGTTGCCTTCAGCACGCCGCAAAGGTTATTGAGCGCTTCCGGATACTGTGGCTTCAGCGTCAGTGCCTCGCGATACGCGGCGTCCGCTTCCGCGAGCCGCCCGAGTTCCATCAGCACGCTGCCGAGGTTGTTGTGCAGTTCGGCGTGGTCATGCAAGCCGCGCAGCGCATGACGAAATGCCGCTTCCGCTTCCCGCGGACGTTGCAGGTCGCGCAGCACGATGCCATGGTTGTAGTGCGCTTCGGCGTAATCGGAGCGAATCGTCACCGCCTGCCGATACGCCGCCTCCGCTTCGGCGCGGTAGCCGAGCCCGTACAGTGCGTTTGCGAGTTGATGATGCGCGTTCGCGTCGAGCGGGCGCAGCGACACCAGCCGCCGATACGTCGATTTCGCGGCCGACAGGCGGCCGAGCGAACTGAACAGCGAGCCGAGACTAGCGTAGACATCCGCATAGTCGGGCTTCAGATACAGGCACTGACGCCAATGGTTCTCCGCGTCCGCCCACCGACGCAGCGCGAACGAACAGGCGCCCGCGATCTTCAACGCGTCGGCCCGCTGATCGATCGGCAAGGTGGAATCTTCGAGCAGCGGCGCGACGAGCGGCAACGCGTCGGCGAACTGTCCGGCCGAACACAACGCCACGGCCCGCTGGTTGATGTCGGCGATCGAAAATGCGGGCGTCTGCGTGAGTGTCATGTGTCGTGGCGATGATTCATGGGCGCAGCTTGCGCGATTTGACAGCATAAGTGAATCGCCTCGACCTCAGCGCCCCGAAATAAGCGCTTTTTCACCGCCTAATCCGCCGCTATACCCATCATTACGAATGAAAGGATCGTGCGGTGATGCTAGAATCGCCCCCGTCTTTTCTTCGACCGACATGACTCGACGCTCGCGCAACCACCTGACCGCATGGCTTGGCCTCGTTGCCATGTGGCTCGTCGTGTTCGCGCCGCTCGTGAGTCAGTTGCTCGAATCGGGCCGCGCGCACGAGCCGATTGCGGCGCTCTGTTCGGCGCTTCATCCGGCCGGCGCAAGCAATGCGAGCGTCGTCGCTCAAACCAGCCCCGCGCCCGTGCATCTGAGCCACGACGATGCATTCGGCGCCTGCGGCTACTGTCATCTGCTCGAACATCACGTCGCGGTGCCGACGCTCGCCGCCGTCGAGCCGCCGGCCGCGCTGCTGCTGGCCGGCACCGCGCCGCCCACGCTGTCCATCCGCTTCACGCCGCTTGGCGCGTTCCCGTCGGGACGTCCACGCGCCCCGCCTGTCGTTTCCTGATCGCTGCCGGTTCTGATCGCGCATTCGTCGCTCATGTCGACGAGGCCTGCGATCGCCTGTTCAATGCATCGAGGAAACGCTCATGTTCAACTTCGCGCTGCGAAGGCTGTCCTTTTGCGTCCGTCGTGACGCTGTCTTTTCCATTCATCGCGCGGTTCGTCGTTGCGTGCGTTGGCCCGCGCTCGTGCCGGCTTTCGTGCCGGCTTTCGTCGCAGCACCGGCGCATGCCGACGAGGCAACGCTACCCACGGTCAGCGTCAATGCGAGCGCAAGCACGAGCGCCGCACCGGGCGCTGTCGACCCGAACCTCCCCGCCACCGTCGAAACCGTCACGCGCGATCAGTTCGCGAACTGGAACGTCGTCAACACCGAGGACGTGCTCAAGTACATGCCGAATCTGGCGGTGCGCAAGCGCTTTATCGGCGACCTGAATTCGATCATCGCGGTGCGCGGCACCAGCAATACGCAGAGCGCGCGCGGCCTCGTCTATGCGGACGGTCTGCTGCTGAGCAACCTGCTGGGCAATAGCTATTCGTTTCCGCCGCGGTGGTCGATGGTGTATCCCGAGGAAATCCAGCAGGTCGACGTGATCTACGGGCCGTTTTCCGCGTTGTATCCGGGCAATTCGCTCGGTGCGACCGTGCTGATCAGCACGCGCATGCCGAAGCAATTCGAAGCGAACGCCGACGTGAAGGCATTCACGCAGCACTTCAGCCTGTTCGGCGTGAACCAGAGTTTCAACGGCAGCGAAGCGAGCGCGTCGATCGGGGATCGGATCGGCAAGTTCTCGTACCTGCTCGGCGTCAATCATCTCGAGAACACGAGTCAGCCGCTGCAGTTCGCGACGCTCGCACGATCGACCACTGCCGCGAAGACCGGCGACACGCCCGTCACCGGCGCCTATTTCTACAACAACCAGACCAATACGCCGACGGCCGTTCTCGGCGTCAACGGCGAAGGTATCGAACACACTGTGCAGGACCAGTTCAAGCTGAAGATGCAGTACGACTTCACGCCGACGCTTCAGGGCGGCTTCACGCTCGGCTACTGGCACCAGACGTACAACAGCGAAACGTCGACGTTCCTGCGCGATGCTAACGGCAACCCCGTGTATAGCGGCAACGTATCGATCAACGGCTACCACTACACGATCCCGACGGCCGCGTTTGCGCCGGGTCTCGGGCATAGCGAGAACTGGCTCTACGGCGTGTCGCTGAAAACGCGCAATGCGACCGGCTGGAACGGGGAGGCGATCGCCTCGTACTACGACATCGGCAATAGCGTCGCGCGCACCGCGAGTGCCGGCGGCCCTGGCAACGGTCCCGGCACGGTGCTGTTCGGCGACGGCACCGGCTGGAAAACGCTGGACCTGCGCGGCACCTATACGCCCGCGACCAACCAGGCGGGACTCGGCAATCATGCGCTGAGCTTCGGCTACCACTACGACAACTACTTCGTCGACAACCAGACCTACAACACGCTGAACTGGCGCGACGGCGACACGACCTCGTTCGCCAACGCGTTCACCGGCAAGACGCAGACGCAGGCCCTCTATGCGCAGGACGCGTGGCGTTTTCTGCCGCGCTGGAAGCTCGTCTACGGCGTGCGCTATGAAGACTGGCAAGCCTACGATGGCGCGCAGTCGCTGCCCGGCACGACCCTCGCGTACAGCGACGCGAGCCAGCGCCACTTTTCGCCGAAGGCATCGCTATCGTTCGATGTTAGCGACGATCTGATCTTGCGCGCGTCGATCGGTCGCGCTTATCGGTTTCCGACCGCGAGCGAACTGTTCCAGGGGCAAATCAATGGCTCCGCGATCGTCAACAACAATCCGGATCTGCAGCCCGAAGACGATCTGTCGAAAGAGTTGAGCGCGGAATGGGCGCACTGGAATGGCGTGTTCCGCCTCTCGCTGTTTCAGGACGACGTGAAGAACACCATCTTCAGTCAGACCGACACCACCGTGATTCCGAACGTGACGAATTTCCAGAACATCGGCAAGGTCCGCTCGCGCGGCGTCGAAACGAGCTATTCGGGCGAGGACGTGTTCGTGCGCGGGCTCGATCTGCTCGCGAGCGTCGCGTACACGCAGTCGAAGATCCTCGAAAACGCGCAGAACCCGGCGTCGGTCGGCAAGTACTTTTATCGCATTCCGCTGTGGCGCGCGAATCTTGCCGCGACGTATCACTTCGACGCGCGCGCCGCGTTGACGCTCGCCGCGCGCTACTCGGGACGTCAATACAACACGTTGACCAATACCGACACGAATCCCAACGTGTTCGGTGGCACCAGCACCTACACGGTCGCCGACGCGAAATTCACGTTCAAGCCAACCAGGCTCAGCGAAATCGGCATCGGCGTCGACAACCTGTTCGACGCACGCTATTTCGTCTACCACCCGTATCCGGGCCGCACGTTTTATGTCGAAGCGAAGCTTCGAATCTGAGCGTGACGCAATACGCAGCGAGCCGCTTGTCGCACACAAACCAATCGTCCCATTTGCCCGATGAGGCTTTCATGTCCACGACTCAAACCGCCGAGCGCACGCGCGCGGAGAACAGTACAACTGTCGCGCCATCTGCCGCCGCAACGACAAGCCCGGCACATCCAGGCTATAGAACACTGTGGCGCTGGCATTTTTACGCCGGCCTCTTCGTGATGCCTTTTCTACTCGTCCTCGCGATCACCGGCACGCTGTACTGCTTTCAGCCGCAGATCGAGCCACTGCTTTATCGCCAGCAAATGATCGTCGCATCGCAAGCAGTGCCGAGGCTGCCCGACAACGCGCTGCTCGCGAAAGCGCGCGCCGCGATGCCATCCGACTCCGTCGCAACGACTGCCGTAATCGCGCGCGATCCGCAGCGTAGCGCCGAGTTCGTATTTCGTCTGGCGGATGGTACGCAGCAGAGCGTCTATCTGAATCCGTACAGCGGCGATGTGCTGGGCACGCTGAGCGTCGAGCATCGCTTGATGCAGGTGGATCGCATGCTTCATCGCAAGCTGCTGCTCGGCAAGCCCGGCGAACTGCTGATGGAACTGGCCGCATGCTGGACACTCGTCATGCTCGGCACCGGCATCGCCCTATGGTGGCCGCGCGGCAAGACGACCGCGCGCTCCGCGCTGCTGCCGCGCCTGGCGCTGAAAGGACGTCCGCTTTGGAAAAGCCTTCACGCGGTGCTCGGCATCTGGCTCGCGCTTGGCGCACTCGCATTCGTATTGACGGGTCTGCCGTGGACCGGCTCGTGGGGCAAGCAGTTCAAGGCGTTCGCGACCGCGACGAATCTCGGTGCCCCGCCGGGCGCGTGGGGCGGCTTGCCATTGCGCTCCGCGCTGCCGGGAGCGCAAATCGCGCACGACGGCCACGCGAGTGCCACGCAAACCGACACGGATTCGATGCCCGGCATGGTGATGGACGATCTGCCATTGCCGCTGAAGCCGTGGGCCGCGGGCAACGCGCGCTTGCCCTCTTCCGCCGCCAACGATTCCGCGCAGCCGCTGTCGCTCGGCCATATCGTCGCGCTCGCCTCGTCACTCGGCATCACGGAGGGCTACAGCATCGTGCTGCCGAACTCCGCGACCGGCGTCTACACGCTTTCCTATTTCCCGGGGAATCCGAAAGATGAACGCACGCTGTACGTCGACCAATACAGCGGCGCGATTCTGAAGGACATCCGATACGGCGATTACGGCGCGATCGCGCAGGCCGTGTCGTACGCCACGTCGTTGCATATGGGTCGCTACTTCGGCGTTGCGAACCAGATACTGTGCGCGGCCATCTCGCTCGGACTCGCGGCGCTCGCGGTGACCGGCTTCGTGATGTGGTGGACGCGTCGGCCGCCACGCTCGCTCGGCGCGCCGTCGCGCGAGCGCGTCGCGCCGCCGATGCGCGGCTGGCAAACCGGCCTCGTGGTGCTCGGCGTCGTTTTCCCGCTGATGGGCGCGACGCTCGTCGCGGTATGGCTGCTCGACCGGCTGGTTTTCGGGCGACGGTCGCGAACGAAACAGCACGGGGTCGCCTAGACGGGTCGCCTGGACGGGGTCGCATGAGATAGGTACGCGCCGCAACGCATCGCTTGCGCATTACGATCGTTTGCGATACATTTTGCTCGTTTATGATCGTTTTGCATCGACGCGGAGACGAAGCCCATGCAACGAACGCGGGAAGAAGCAATCAACGGGCTCCTGCCCGAGCAGCGCGAGGCGCTGATTCTGGAGCGATTGCGCACGCATGGTCGGGTGCTAGCGGCCGAGCTTGCCGCCGAGTTGCAGACCTCTGAGCACACGGTGCGCCGTCATCTGCGCGATCTCGCGGATCAGGGCCACTGCAAACGCGTGTACGGCGGTGCGCTGCTGATCTCGCCCGCCGACAAACCCGCGGCGCTTCGCATGCACGAAGCCGTCGATCGCAAGGCGCACCTTGCCCAGGCGGCCGTCTCGATCGTTCGTCCGAAGCAGATCGTGCTGCTCGACGCCGGCTCGACGAACGTCGCGATCGCGGCAGCACTGCCTGACAACGCCGGCCTAACCGTCGTCACGAATTCGCCCGAGGCCTGCGCGCGCCTGCTGGACCGGCCGGGATTCGACGTGATACTGGTCGGCGGCCACATCGCTCGCGGCGCGGCCGGCTCGCTCGGCGCGACCGCTCTGCTGCAGATCCAGCAGATCCGCGCGGACCTCTGTTTTCTTGGCGCCTGCGCATTCGATCCCGACGAAGGCGTGGCCGCATTCGACGCCGAGGATGCCGAACTGAAGCGCGCAATGGTCAAAGCGAGCGGACAGATTGCCATCGCGCTGACCTCGGAAAAGCTGATGACAGCGGCACCGTTTGCGGTAGCCCCTGCGTCGGCTGTCGATTATCTGTTCGTCGAAGCGGACGTGCAGGCCGCGCGTGTCGCGAGCCTCCAGGCCGTCTGCGATAACGTGATGGTGGCCCGCCCATGAACTCACTCGTCAGGGAACGCATCGCGACGCTCGCCGTCTTTCTCGCCAACGGTTTCGGTATTGGCGCATGGGCGGTCGAGGTACCGCGCATCAAGGAAAGCCTGGCGCTCAGCGACACCGCGCTCGGCATCGCACTGTTCTGCTTCGCACTCGGCGCCATCGTCGCGATGCCGCTCGCGGGACAGCTCGCGCCGCGCGTCGGCAGCGGCCGCGCCACCGCGCTGCTCGGCGCGGCGTTCGCGATCGCGCTGCCGTTGCCGGCAGTCGCGCCCGGCATGCTCACGCTGTGCGCCGTGCTGTTTGCGCTCGGCGCATCGAACGGCGCGCTCGACGTGTCGATGAACGGGCATGCGAGCGCGATCGAAACGCGCTGGCGCGCCCCGATCATGTCGTCGTTTCATGCGGCATGGAGTGCCGGCGGCCTGCTTGGCGCGGCGACCGGCGCGATGCTGCAGAAAGGCGGCGTCGGGGTCGTAGGCGGCCTGCTCGCGCCCGATCTGTTCATCGCAGTCCTGATCATTTTCGCGGCGTCGTTTGCATTGCGCGATATCGGCCCGCGCGCGGCCGCTGCGTCGAGCGGCTTTGCGTGGCCCGACAGCGGCGTCATGAAACTGGCGATGCTCGCGTTTCTGTGCATGCTCGTCGAAGGCGCGGTGGCAGACTGGAGCGCGGTGTACCTGCGCTCCACCCTGAATCAGGAAGCGAGCATCGCGGCGATCGGCTACTCCGCGTTCGCGTTTTCGATGGCGGCGTGCCGGATTGCTGGCGATGCGTCGGTGCGGCGCTTCGGTTCGAGCAAGGTCGTCGCGCTCGGCGGACTGATCGCGCTCGCTGGCCTCGCGCTCGTGCTAAGCCTGCCGACGGTGCTTACCGCGTGCGTCGGCTTCGCGATGGTCGGCATCGGTCTAGCGAATATCGTCCCGGTGATTTTCAGCGCGGCGGGCCGCTCGAGCGCAACGCCCGCGATCGGCGTGTCGATGGCGGCCACGTTCGGCTATGCGGGCTTTCTGGTCGGGCCGCCGCTGATCGGATTCGGCGCCGGCGTGCTCGGTTTGCGCGCGGCCTTGTGCGTGCTCGTCATGGCCACGCTGATCGTGTCGCTGCTGGGTGGCAAGGCGGTGCGTGGCGCGCAGCTCGCGTAGCCAGGGCTATTTCGCCTCCTTGTCGAGCACGGCAACCGGCTTACGAGCGGGCACCACCTCGCGTCCCGCGTGCTGCCCCAATGGCCAGCTGAACGCGCCGAGCAGCGAGCGCGGTTGTGTGCCATCGTCGAGACCGGTGGCAGGCCACTCGTGTTTCGCCGGCACCCAGCGCGTGCCGAATACGTGATCCCACATCGGCAATAGCTGCGTGAAGTTGTGATTCAGATGCTCGGCGCGGATCGAGTGATGCAGACGGTGATACTGTGGATTGTTGACCCACGTGACGTAGCGCCCGAGGTCCACGCGCAGATTCAGATGCGAGAAGTAGTTGCCGAACATGAACACGATCGACGTCGCACCGACGATCCACGGCTCGACCCTGAACAGTACGCCGACGAGCGGATAAACCAGGCAGCCCTTGATCAGCACTTCCAGCCAATGATGCCGCAACGTGATCGTCACGTTGAAATCCACCGCGCTGTGGTGCAGCGAATGCAGCTTCCACAGGATGGGCCAAGTGTGCTGCAAGCGATGAAACGCGTATTCGAGGAAATCGATGGTCAGCAGCACGATCACGAACGACGCAAGCGCACCCCACCCGCGCGACACCAGCACCACCATCCCGCCGCCGAGCGCATTCACGATCGCGACGCTCGCGGCCGCCGTGAGCGGCTTCGTGGCCTCCACCAGCACCAGATACAGGCCCGCGTACGCCATGTTCAAGCGCTGCCCCGCGCGCGATTGGAGCAATGCGGCCGGCCAGCGACGCTCGAGCAATGCGCCGATGCCCATCATGACCAATACGAGCGCGTAGGCTTGCAGCCACAGGCTCGCGTGGTGCAGCAAGGCGGGAAACGGGCTCGACGCTAACATGGAATTCCCTCGTGCAGCGGACGCATACCGTGCCGTGAGCACTCCTGCGCGAGCATTCGCGTGACGGGATGGGCGGTCTGGACTGCAGCGGTGCGACTTGAACTGTCTGTGGCAAACATCAGACGCGCCGCGGATCCGCAAACGGCAGGAGCGTTAGCGTGATCTTCGCAGCCCGCCGGCCGCCGCGCAAGCGCCCTTTAAGGCGAGCCTGGCGCGATTACCGATTCGCCGGCAAACGCGGAAAAAATGGCGAGGTCATCGCTTCACGCCGTCACGATCGCGAGCGCGACGATACATGCTGCCATATCGTCCGCTCGCGTCGTCGTTGTTTGTCGACATCCGTTTTGTGTTGGCCCCGCCGCACCTCGCAACACGCGCCAATTTCCCCGAGCGCGAATCACGAAGACATTTGCTGCTGTCGGCATTTATTCACTGCATGAAATTCCGGCTGCAACATGTGTAGTTCTTGTGCCTTTCTTATTGCAACGGCCATGCCATGCTGGGTCAAAGCCTTGCCGGGCAAGGACAGACGCCTGTCGATGAGCTTCGGAGCGGCCCGGATCGCACGCGATGCATCGAAAATGAGACGCCTCGTGGATGCCCCGACCACTTCGGTCAGAAGCGCACACGTGGTTCGACGCGCGCGGGAAACCCAGCGCGCACTGACAGATCAAGGTTTGCGACCCGTACCGGTCAGAATTGCCGGCGCGTCGTCCGAGGGAATAGCGCCTCGGTCATGCCGCCCGACGTGTCGCAAAGCTGAGACGGCAAGCGGTTCACAGCAGCGCGGTCAATTGCGCGACGCGCGACTTGAACTGCCGCAACTCATCGGCGGCGAGCGACGTTTTCTGCGGTAGTTCGACCTTTAGCGGATCCTGCGGCACGTGGTTCACGTGGACCTCGTAGTGCAGATGCGGTCCGGTCGCCCAACCCGTCTTGCCGACATAGCCGATCACCTGATTGCGTGTTACCCGGCTGCCGGCCCGCAGCCCTTTCGCGAAATGCGACAAATGCGCGAACCTCGTCGAATATGGCGCGGGGTTCTGAATGACGACCACCTTGCCATAGCCGGTCTGACGGCCGATAAAGCGGATCACGCCGCGCGCGGTCGCATGTACGGGCGTACCGACGGGTGCGGCAAGGTCGACGCCGTCATGACTTTGCCAACGATGCAGCACCGGATCGAAGCGGCGCAACGAGAAACCCGATGACACGCGCGTAAAGTCGAGCGGATAGCGCTCGAACGCGAGCCCCGTACTGACGCCGTCTTTCGAGTAATAGAAAGGCTTGCCGTGAAGATCCTTGTGAAGGAACACGTCGTGCGCGGTCGCGCCGCGCACGATGCGCACCGCGAGCGGTTCGCGCGATGCGTCCTTGCTGCCGTCGTGGCTGTTATCGAATACGGCGCTCACGCGGTCGCCGGGTTTCAGGTCGCGCGACAGATCGAGTTCGCCGCCAAACGCGCGCGACAGGATGGCCGCGGTGCCGGCATCGACGCCGATGCTTCGCGCGGCCGCGACGAACGTGCGCTCGACCGGCGCTTGCCTCACCGCGAACGCGGGGGCTTGCGAGGTCGCTGCTGGTGCCGACGCCGACATCGGCGCATGGGTGACGGCCTTCGTCGACTCCTTGCTCATGAGCGATACGTCGGGTTCGTCGTTGCGCGCAACACGTTCATGAGTGACGAGATACACCGCGCACGCCGAGCTCATTGCACATACGACAATGATTTTGCTGGCGCGCCCCGGCAGTAGGCGAGCTACAGATAGAGGCATGATCAGAAACAACTGTCGACCGTCGCATACGCGAAAGGCACGCACGACGAGGTGGTTTGGTTGAATCAGCGTCTCCGGGCACTACGCAAGACGCTGCAAGAGGCTCGGGGGAGCCTAGGGTCGCTTTCTTAAGTCAGCCTTAAGCTGCCCCCAAATAGGCCCGCGATGCGACGAGCGCACACATGCAAACCCTGGCCGCCAAGGCCTTGACGAAAACGATTGCGACGTCGAACCGCGCTGATGTGAGGACGAGTCAGAACAATTCGACTCGGCCGCGCGAACGTCGATTTAGTTAAGACAACGAAGCAAGCATGTTCGACAGACGTCGGAGGTGGGCCTTGAACGCGTCGCCTGTTTCCCGGTTCGTGGTCGGATTCAGATGCGAGCTTTCGGCGAGTTGCGCCTGCTCGTGAAAGTCGTTGGCGATCCTGCGCTTGATGTCCTCAGGCAGCGACCGCACGATGGAGACCAGCAAAGCCTCTTCGGCATGCAACATGCCGAGAATCGAATGTGTGTCCATACGAGAACCTCCGGTGAGAACATCGTCGGTGCCGGCCGGCAGTGGCGCCGGCGCCCCTCATGTTACCCCGTTGATTCTGCGTCGTTGGTACTGCTTCGTTACTCAGCGACCGAGTAGCGCGACGGACGGACCTGC
Source organism: Paraburkholderia sp. (assembly GCA_036264535.1). Lineage (GTDB taxonomy): Bacteria > Pseudomonadota > Gammaproteobacteria > Burkholderiales > Burkholderiaceae > Paraburkholderia. The sequence continues at coordinate 13,205 of DATAQT010000375.1, forward strand.
GACTGCGGCGCCTCGCGCTCGACGCGCGGACTCGCGCCGCGGATGAACAGGACTGCGCAAAACGCAACCATGGCCCAGATGCAAAGAACTACAGTCAAAGCGCTCATGTCAGTTTCCGGAACGTCGGGACTACGGGTTAGTACGGTGATGCTGCCGCGTGGGCTTTCAATGGAGCGTGGACTTTTCGGGCGCACCGAACAGCAGTTCGTCGATCAGACTGGTGGTGAACGTCAACTGCGTTTCGAGCGATTGCCGCGCGGCTTGCGCGCCGGCTGCGTCGCTGCGAGCGACGGCCGCGTGTGCCTGAGTGGCGAGACGCAGGATCGCTTCGGAACCGCGTTGCAGTTCGCGCATCGCGTCGTCGGTCGGACCCGGCGTCGGCTGATCCAGTTCCGAAGTAGTCAGCTCCGGCTGGTCGGCGTCGAAACGGCGGCGTTTGTCGTGAGGGGAAGACATCGGGGCCTCCTGGCGGAAAGGCGCGCTCTGCGCGATGGGACGAACTCAGTGTGCGCCGGGCGCCCGCGTTTCAATTCGCTGAACAGAAGCCGAATCTGAAGCCAATCCGGGTTTTCGGGAAAAACAAGGGTTTTTACCGAGTAATCCGCGGTGGTGGGCCGCAATTCCAGTCGCGGGGGTGCATCGGGATTCGCGGCAGCGGGAGGGAAAACGTCTACCTTTGGAGAGCGGAAAGAGACTTTTCGCCGCCGTCAGGCTGCCGGGACGACGTCGATGCGCAACGCCTCGGCGCCAGCCGCGATCGCCAGCAGGTGATCGACGTTCGGATGCGCGCCCGGGCGGTTGCGCGCGTCGGCCGTATGTTCGGCGAACAGCGCGAGACCGTGCCCGGCCGCCTTTGCGTCGAGTGCGCCGAACACGCCGCTCAGGTAGTTGTATACCGCCAGAGAACCCTGCTTGCCCGGTTTGTTCTCAATGCTGGCGACCACAGCACCGCTGCCGTTGACCAGATCGATGCGTGCGATGCCGTCGATCGCCGGCATTCTGGCGAGATTTTCCTTGAAAACGTTGCTCGGTTCGATCATTGAAACCACTCCTTCTGTTCTAAAAAATGCAGGGCGGGCCGTATCTTATCCGATGGGCGGCAAGCACGTGAACTGGCTGGCACGACGGACCGTCAGGAGCGTCAGATAGCTAGGATTCCTCGCTATTTTTCCGCGCCTTCCAAGGCCTCGAAAGCACGACGAAAACGTTTAACTTCTTCCTTTAAAAAAGCATAAAACGAAGCACCGTGTAATGGTTTTTGAAGGAAGCCAGCATAGAGACGAAAGCAATGCGTCGTCCTCGCGGCGAGCAAATGCTTCGGCAACCTAATTAACTTCCACGGAGTTAATCAACTTGATAATCATCACGGATCACTCGGAAAATCGCACTTCAACATGCGAAATCCGAAACGGGATCAACAGAATAAATATCCCGTCATTGCCGCATTGCACAGTGACGGGATTGCCGCCCGCTCGCGGTTTGCACCGCTTGCAATCCGCCTTGAGATATGATCTCCTACGTCTTACAGAATATTGATGTAACGCAAATCATCAACGGTTGTAA
>DATAQT010000240.1:0-4041 GCA_036264535.1 Paraburkholderia sp.
ACGCGTGTTCATCCGCGCCGATCTGAACGTGCCGCAGGACGATCAAGGCAACATCACCGAAGACACCCGCATCCGCGCTTCCGTGCCGGCCATCAAGGCCGCGCTCGACGCCGGCGCCGCCGTGATGGTCACCTCGCACCTCGGCCGCCCGACCGAAGGCGCCTTCAAGCCCGAAGACTCGCTCGCGCCGGTGGCCAGGCGTCTCGCCGAACTGCTCGGCCGCGACGTGCCGCTCGTCGCTGACTGGGTCGAAAACGGCGTGAACGTCGCGCCGGGCTCGGTCGTGCTGCTCGAAAACTGCCGCGTCAACAAGGGCGAAAAGAAAGATTCGGACGAGCTCGCGCAGAAAATGGCGAAGCTCTGCGACATCTACGTGAACGACGCGTTCGGCACCGCGCACCGTGCCGAAGCGACCACGCACGGGATCGCGAAATACGCGCCCATCGCCTGCGCGGGTCCGCTGCTCGCAGCCGAACTCGAAGCGCTCGGCCAGGCGCTCGGCGCACCGAAGCGTCCGCTCGTCGCGATCGTCGCGGGCTCGAAGGTGTCGACCAAGCTGACCATCCTGAAGACGCTCGCGGAGAAGGTCGATCAGCTGATCGTCGGTGGCGGCATCGCGAATACGTTCATGCTCGCGGCCGGGTTAAAGATCGGCAAGTCGCTCGCCGAGGCCGATCTCGTCAACGAAGCGAAGGCGATCATCGACGCGGCGAAGGCTCGCGGCGCCTCGGTGCCGATCCCGACCGACGTGGTCACGGCCAAGGAGTTCTCGCCGACCGCGAAGGCCGAAGTGAAGGCCGTCGCCGACGTGCAGGACGACGACATGATCCTCGACATCGGCCCGGAAACGGCCAGGCTGCTCGCCGCGCAACTCGAGAAGGCCGGCACGATCGTGTGGAACGGCCCGGTCGGCGTGTTCGAGTTCGACCAGTTCGGCAACGGCACGAAGACGCTCGCGGACGCGATCGCGCGCTCGGCGGCGTTCTCGATCGCAGGCGGCGGCGACACGCTCGCGGCGATCGCCAAGTACGGCATCCACGATAAGGTCAGCTACATTTCGACGGGCGGCGGCGCGTTCCTCGAGTTCCTCGAGGGCAAGAAGCTGCCGGCGGTCGAAGTTCTGGAATCGCGGGCTTAACGTGGCGACGCGCTCCCCATCGGCGAAGTCGTCCAAGGCGCGTGGCGCGAAAGCGCCGCGCGGTAACGCGGCAACACCGGCAGGGGAGCGCGCGACACGCGCGGCCGCTGCATCGGCAACGGCCGAACAGAATGTGGCCGTCGAGGCGCTCGAAGCGCCCGCGGCCGCCGAACCGGCACTAGCCGCCGGGACGGCCACCGAGCCGGTCGCGGAGCATGCTCCGGCCGGCGGCGCGGCGCAGCCGCCAACGGCACCCACCGAATCCGCTCAGGCCGATTCGACCCAGCCGGAACAGCCTTCCAGCCAGCAGCACGGCATTTCTCCGGCGCGCGAGGCGCCGGTCCCGAATACCGCATCACCCGCGTCCCCCCACAAAGCGACTTCGGCCACAGCCGTCGCGCGACCCCAGCCAGCATCTTCCGATGCGCAGACTCCGCAGCAGCCCCGCAGCGCTCTTTCCAGCGATCCTATCCAGACGAGGAGACTCATGCATCGCGCCACCAAGATTGTCGCTACTATCGGTCCGGCTTCCAGCACACCGGAAATCCTGCTGCAAATGATTCAGGCGGGGTTGGATGTGGTGCGACTCAATTTCTCTCACGGCACCGCTGACGATCATCGCCAGCGCGCCGAATTCGTGCGCGAGGCGGCCCGCCAGGCCGGCCGCGAGGTCGCCATCATGGCCGACCTGCAAGGCCCGAAGATTCGCGTCGGCAAGTTCGAGAACGGCAAGGTCATGCTGGTCGCCGGCGAGCCGTTCGTCCTCGACGCCGGTTGCGAACTCGGCAACGAAGAGCGCGCCGGCCTCGACTACAAGGACCTGCCGCGCGACCTGAAGCCGGGCGACGTGCTGCTGCTCAACGACGGCCTGATCGTGCTGAGCGTGCAGCGCGTGATCGGCGATGAGATCCACACGATCGTGAAGATCGGCGGCGAGCTGTCGAACAACAAGGGCATCAACCGCCAGGGCGGCGGTCTGTCGGCGCCCGCGCTGACCGCGAAGGACATGGAGGACATCCGCACGGCGATGTCGCTCGGCGTCGATTTCGTCGCGGTGTCGTTCCCGAAGAACGCGACCGACATGGAAATGGCCCGCCAACTTGCGAACATCGCCGGCGCGCCATACGGCATCAAGCCGAAGATGATCGCGAAGATCGAGCGCGCCGAGGCGATTCCGGCGCTGCAAGGCATCCTCGACGCGTCGGACGGCATCATGGTCGCGCGTGGCGACCTGGCCGTGGAAGTGGGCAACGCCGCGGTGCCGGCGCTGCAAAAGCGCATGATCCGGATGGCGCGCGAGTCGAACAAGTTCGTGATCACCGCGACGCAGATGATGGAGTCGATGATCCACGCGCCGGTGCCGACCCGCGCGGAAGTGTCGGACGTCGCGAACGCGGTGCTCGACGGCACGGACGCGGTGATGCTGTCGGCGGAATCGGCGGCGGGCAAGTACCCGGTGCAGACCATCGAAACGATGGCCGCGATCTGCGTCGAAGCGGAAAAGTCCGAGCAGTCTGAGCTCGACAAGGACTTCCTCGACCGCACCTTCACGCGGATCGACCAGTCGATCGCGATGGGCGCGCTGTTCACCGCCTATCACCTCGGCGCCAAGGCGATCGTCGCGCTGACAGAGTCGGGTTCGACCGCGCTGTGGATGTCGCGTCACTGGACCCACGTGCCGATCTTCGCGCTGACGCCGCGCGTCGGCAGCGAACGGGCGATGGCGCTGTATCGCAACGTGACCTCGCTGCATCTGGACACCAACACCGACCGCGACACCGCGCTGCAGCAGGCGCTCGAAACGGTGGTCGGCAAGGGCTACGCGTCGCACGGCGACATGGTCGTGCTGACGGTCGGCGAGCCGATGGGTCAGGCGGGCGGCACCAATACGTTGAAGATCGTGCGGGTCGGTGAACCGTACTGATCAGGCAGGACTGCTCGATCGGCGCAGGCTCGATTGAGCGAAGCAGGCCGGCAAAACCCGCACGGTCCATGTGCGACGGCGCACCAAAGCGCCGCCGTCACCACGGGAACGCGGCCTGCTTCGCGATAAAATCGCCGCAAAAGATGCCGACGGCAAAAGAATTCGTTTCAATCTAAGGAGTTACAGCATGCCTCTCGTATCAATGCGTCAACTGCTGGACCATGCCGCGGAAAACGGCTATGGCCTTCCGGCATTCAACGTGAACAACCTGGAGCAGGTGCAGGCGATCATGGCCGCGGCCGACAAGGTCAACGCCCCGGTCATCATGCAGGCGTCGGCCGGCGCGCGTAAATACGCGGGCGAGGCGTTCCTCCGTCATCTGATCGAAGCGGCGGTCGAGTCGTATCCGCACATCCCGGTCGTGATGCACCAGGACCACGGCCAGTCGCCGGCGGTGTGCATGGCGGCGATCCGCAGCGGCTTCACGAGCGTGATGATGGACGGCTCGCTCGAAGCCGACGGCAAGTCGGTCGCATCGTACGAGTACAACGTCGAAGTGTCGCGCAAGGTCGTCGAGGCGGCGCACTCGATCGGCGTCACCGTGGAGGCGGAGCTGGGCGTGCTCGGTTCGCTCGAAACGATGAAGGGCGACAAGGAAGACGGCCACGGCGCCGAAGGCACGATGACGCGCGAGCAGTTGCTGACCGATCCTGAGCAGGCCGCCGACTTCGTCAAGCTGACCCAGTGCGACGCGCTGGCCATTGCGATCGGCACCTCGCACGGCGCGTACAAGTTCAGCAAGAAGCCGACGGGCGATATTCTCTCGATCCAGCGCATCAAGGAAATCCATCAGCGCATCCCGAATACGCACCTCGTGATGCACGGCTCGTCGTCGGTGCCGCAGGAGCTGCTCGCGGAAATCCGCGAATTCGGCGGCGACATGAAGGAAACCTACGGCGTGCCGGTCGAGGAAATCCAG
>DATAQT010000474.1:0-10371 GCA_036264535.1 Paraburkholderia sp.
TGAGGAGCAGCAGCGCACGAGATAAGTGGCAGTCCTTCAAATTTGCAGAAACGCTCGAGCGCACAATCGCACATATAAACGAGCCAAAAGAAAGCGCGACGGGACTTGTGCTTTTCTGGTTATTTATCGAGATGAAAAGATATGCAATGATCGCCGCCGAATCAGCGGAGCAGGTCTGAACACTGCAAATGCAGACCTTCCGGCAGCCCCTTGGCGCATTGCTTTTTCATTGAACCGATAATGACCAACTTTCTGTTCGACCTGCTGTCGAACCTCGCCTTGCTCGTCATCGTATCGATGGTATGTCGACTGCATAGCCGGTTCGGGTCGGGTGCCGCATTGAGCGGCCCGGCGATCTTCATCGTGCTCGCGCTGATCGCGTGCGTACTCGACGGCTTGTTGACGTTCCTCGTGTTCGTCGACGCGCAGAGCCGCTACGGACAGTTCGCCCGGGCGACGTCGTTTCTTCAGCGCGCCGGCGCGTATGCGCTCGCCATCGTGATCGCGTTCTCGTGGCATCGCATGTCGGGCCGACGGCGCGCCGCGAAAAGCGGCGCGGACAAAACGGTTGTCATCCACACGTCACCGTATTCCGAATCGCAGCTGCGCATGTAGGCCCGAGCGCAGCCGTCGCCACCCGCTAGAACCACGCTTTACCGCCGCGCCACCCACAGACGTTCTCTCCCACGTTCCGCCCTGTTTCATCTCTTTATCGCGGCGCGCGGGCGAAGCAGGAACGGTCCTTGCGCATGCGGGCGCCGTCGGCTATAACTCCCGAAGACCGCGCGTTGTGGGTCATGGCAGCACCGTCGTTCAATCCGTTGATGGCAACTTATAACGAGGAAACATCTTGGATATCGAAACCGTACGCGCATTCATCATGACCCGGGGCATCGACATCGGCACCAAGGTCATCGGCGCAATCGTGCTGTGGATCATCGGCCGCTGGGTCATCGGGATCATCTCCAACCTGTTGCGCAAGGTGCTTTCACGCAACGGCAAGGTCGATCCGACGCTCGCCCACTACCTCGCGTCGATTCTCGGCGCGTTGCTGAACCTGCTGCTCGTTCTCGCGATCCTGCAAATCTTCGGTGTGCAGACGACGTCGTTCGCCGCGTTGCTCGCCGGTCTCGGCCTCGCGATCGGTACCGCGTGGGGCGGCCTGCTCGCGCACTTCGCGGCCGGCGTGTTCATGCAGGTGCTGCGGCCGTTCAAGGTCGGCGATTTCGTCACGGCCGCCGGCGTCACCGGCACCGTCACGGAGTTGGGTCTGTTCGGCACGACGATCGTCACGCCGGACAATGTGACGACCATCATCGGCAACAACAAGATCTTTTCCGACACGATCTCGAACTACAGCCTGTTGCCGTTCCGGCGCGTCGAGCTGACCGCGAAGATCGCCAACGGCGTCGATCCGACCGATGCGATCGCGCGTTTGAAAGCCGCCATCGGGAAGATTCCGAACGTGGTCGAAAACCCCGCGCCTGACATCGAGGTCTTGGGCTTCACGCCGGAAGGACCGCTGCTGTGCGTGCGCCCTTACTCGTCCAACCAGAACTACTGGCAGGTCTACTTCGACACCAATCGCGCAATCGTGCAGACCTTCAAGGAAGCCGGCTACCCGACGCCGGAAACGCCGCTCGCGCCGCGCGCGATCACGCGCGATTGACGCGATCGAACCTCCGCGCGAACCCGGCCGGCGTTCGCGCGGCAGCATGAAAAAAGGCGTCGCGAATCTTGCGACGCCTTCGTGTTTTCGAGGCCCGAACTACAGCAAACAACCTCTCGTCAACGCGTACCCGCGTTCGTGCCATTCTTGCGCAGCATCTTCCACAACGCGCCGAGCACGACCGGCACGATCGCCGCGCCGATACCGACCAGCACGATCACATTCAGATACTGACGGATGAACGGGATGTTGCCGAAGAAGTAGCCGAGCAGCACGAGCAGCAGCACCCATAACAGCGCGCCGACGACGTTGAACATCTGGAAGCGGCTCCAGGTCATCGCCGACGCGCCCGCGACGAACGGCGCAAATGTCCGCACCACCGGGATGAAACGCGCGAGCACGATCGTCTTGCCGCCGTGCTTCTCATAGAAGTTGTGAGTCTTCTGCAGCGCGGCCCGATCGAGAAAGCGCTCGAGCACTGGAATGTGTGTATTGAACACGCGCGGTCCGATCGAGCGGCCGATCAGATAGTTGGTCGTATTGCCGGCGACCGCCGCGAGGAGCAGCAACAGGATCAGCAGCCCGAGATGCATCTGCCCGGTCGCGCAGAACGCGCCGCCGATGAACAGCAGTGAATCGCCCGGCAGAAACGGCAGAACCACGAGCCCGGTTTCCGCGAACACGATCGCGAACAGCACCGCGTAGACCCAGGCGCCGTACACCTGAATGAAGTCCCCGAGAAACTTGTCGATGTGCAGGACAAGGTTGGCGAAATGTAGCAACGTATCCAAGGGACGTCCTTTTAAACCAGTATGTGCGTAGAGGGAACGGCCGCCGCGCGACCCGGAAACAGGGGCGGCAAGCGATGAGCCGACCGCTGCGAATTGACCGCGACATGATACCGAAAGTGCCTCGGAACGATTAAAAATCTGCTGATTGGACGCACGCTCGGGTGACTTGCGCCGAGTCGCTATAATTTCGCCATGGCCGAATTCTCCGAAACACCTGCCGGCACCGCCGCCACCGCCGCACTCTCCGACGCCTCCAGCGCGGCGCCCGCGCTGCGTCCGTTGCGCGCGATCCAGCCGCTCCCCGATCAACTGATCAGCCAGATCGCCGCCGGCGAAGTGGTCGAGCGGCCGGCGTCGGTGGTCAAGGAACTGCTCGAGAATGCGCTCGACGCGGGCGCGCAGACGCTGCGCATCCTGCTCGACGAAGGCGGTGTCAAACGCATCTCGATCACCGACGACGGCTGCGGCATCCCCGAGAACGAACTCGTGCTCGCGCTGACGCGCCACGCGACCAGCAAGATCCGCTCGCTCGCCGAGCTCGAAGCGGTCGCGACGCTCGGGTTCCGCGGCGAGGCGCTGGCGTCGATCGCGTCGGTCGCGCAGATGAGCATCACGAGCCGCACGGCCGATGTCCCGCACGCGGTGCGCATCGACGCCGAGACCGGCGTGCTGAGCCCCGCGGCCGGCACGCAAGGCACCACGATCGAAGTCCGCGAGCTGTACTTCAACACGCCCGCGCGCCGCAAATTCCTCAAGAGCGAACAGACCGAACTCGGCCACTGTCTCGAACAGATCCGCCGCGCCGCGCTCGCGCGGCCGGACATCGCGATTTCGGTGCTGCACAACGGCAAGGCCGTCGAGCACTGGAACGCGAGCGAGCCGCCCGCGCGCGTCGCGAAGATTCTCGGCGAGACGTTCGCGACCGCGCATCTGCCGCTCGACGAATCCGCCGGTCCGCTCGCGATCTACGGCTGCGCCGGTCTGCCGACCGCGAGCCGCGGCCGCGCCGATCAGCAGTATTTCTTCGTCAACGGCCGTTTCGTGCGCGACAAGCTGCTCACGCACGCGGTCCGCGCCGCATATGAAGACGTGCTGCACGGCGAACGCTATCCCTCGTACGTGCTGTTTCTTGATCTGCCGCCCGAAGGCGTCGACGTGAACGTGCACCCGTCGAAAATCGAAGTGCGTTTCCGGGATTCGCGCTCGATCCATCAGTTCGTGTTTCATGCGGTGCAGCGCGCGCTCGCGCGGCACGCGGGCGCGTCGCCGGAAACGACGGCGGGCGGGCATGCGGCGCATCTGGAGCGGTCGGCAGGCGGACCGGCTGCGTTTGGTTCGACGCCGCTGGGCGGCGCAAGTGGCGCAAGCGAAGGCAGCAGCATTGGCGCGGGCACCGGTCTACCGGGCGCCGCGGGCTTCGGCGCTAGGAGCCGCGACGGCTTTGGCGGCGGCAGCGGATTCAGCAGCTTCGGCGCGTCGCAGCAGGGCAACACGTGGATGCGCCAGGCGCGCATGACGCAAGGCACGCTGCCGGTCGCGCAGCCGCTCGCGGGTTACGACGCGCTGTTCGGCCGCAAAGATCCGCTGGCCGGTCGAATCGAAGGCGCATCGCTGTTCGAAGCGCGCGACTCGGCGAGCGACACGACTTCGCCGTACGACGCAGCGCCATTCGCGCCGCACCCGACGCCCCCCGCATTCGACGCCACCGACGACCAGCCGCTCGGCTTCGCGCTCGGCCAGGTCCACGGCATCTACGTGCTCGCGCAGAACCGCCACGGCCTCGTGATCGTCGACATGCATGCCGGGCACGAGCGCATCCTGTACGAGCAGTTCAAGAACGCGCTCGCCGACCGCGCGATCGCCGTGCAGCCGCTCCTGATCCCGCAGACGATGCAGGCCGATCCGGTCGAAATCGGCACGGTCGAGGAAGAGCGCGACACGCTCGATGCGCTCGGCTTCGACCTCGCCGTACTGTCGCCGACCACGCTCGCGATCCGCGCGGTCCCCGCGCTGCTGAAGGACGCAGACCTGCAAGCGCTCGCGCGCGCGGTGCTGTCCGACCTGCACGCGTTTGGCGGCTCGCGCGTGCTGACCGAACGTCAGCACGAACTGCTCGGCACGCTCGCGTGCCATCACGCGGTGCGCGCGAACCGGCGTCTGACGCTCGACGAAATGAACGCGCTGTTGCGCCAGATGGAAGCGACCGAGCGCGCCGACCAGTGCAACCACGGACGTCCGACCTGGTATCAGCTGACGCTGGCCGATCTCGATCGGCTGTTCATGCGCGGGCAGTAACGCGCCGCGTTGGATCACACCGTTGCGACGCGCGCCCGCTTGCCCATGACGTCACGCCCTACCTCCATCCCGTGTCTGCTCGGCCCGACCGCGTCCGGCAAGACCGCCGCCGCGCTCGCGCTCGCCGCGCGGCGGCCGGTCGAAATCATTAGCGTCGATTCGGCGCTCGTCTATCGCGAGATGGACATCGGCACCGCGAAGCCGACGGCGGAAGAGCGCGCTGTCGCGCCGCATCATCTGATCGATATCGTGGACCCGGCGGACTCGTACTCGGCCGCGCAGTTTCGCAACGACACGCTGCGGCTCGTTGGCGAAATTCACGCGCGCGGGCGGCTGCCGCTGCTGGTCGGCGGCACGATGCTGTACTACAAGGCGCTCACGCAGGGACTCAACGACCTGCCCGCCGCCGACGCCGAGGTCCGCGCCACGCTCGACGCCGACGCCGCCCGCGATGGCTGGCCGGCGCTGCACGCGCGGCTCGCCACCATCGATCCGCTCACGGCCGCGCGTCTCGCGCCGAACGACTCGCAGCGCATCCAGCGCGCGCTCGAAATCTTCATGCTGACCGGTCAGCCGATGTCGGCGCTGCTCGCCGCACCCACGCGCAACGACGACGCCGCGTCGGCGTGGCGCTTCGTGCCGGTCGCGCTGGAGCCGTCCGAGCGCGCCGTGCTGCACGAGCGCATCGAGCAGCGCTTCGATGCGATGCTCGCGCATGGTTTCGTCGATGAAGTCGTGAAGCTGCGCGCGCGCGGCGACCTGCTACCGGAGATGGCTTCGATGCGCTGTGTCGGGTATCGGCAGGTGTGGGAATACCTCGATGGCGCGGTCGACTATCGGACCATGCGCGACAAGGGCATCTTCGCGACGCGGCAACTCTGCAAGCGACAGCTCACGTGGCTGCGCAGCATGCCGGAAAGACAGGTGGTGGATTGCTGCGATCCGCACGCGACGGCGCGGGTGGTGGAGTTGATCGAGTCGCTGGTTTGAGGCGCCGATCAGGGTGAGGGAATTAGAGGGAGCCCGCGCGGCGCACCGTTGCGGCACGCCACGCGAACCCTCGTCAAGCTTTAGACTACGACCGTCTGCGCTTCGCCCGCCGCGCTTTCACGGATCGTGCCGATCTTCCAGACCTGCTCGCCTGCCGCGGACAGCAGACCGATCGCCGCTTCGGCATCCGCCGCCGAAACGATCACGGCCATACCGATACCGCAGTTGAACACGCGATGCATTTCCGCATCGGCGACGCCGCCGTGCTTCTGCAGCCACGAGAACAGCGGCGGCAGCGGCCAGGCGCGATGGTCGAGCTCGGCCGTCAGACCTTCGCGCAGCACGCGCGGAATGTTCTCGACGAGGCCGCCGCCCGTGATGTGCGCCATGCCCTTGACCTCGATCTGCTGCATCAGCGCGAGCAGCGGCTTCACATAGATGCGCGTCGGCGCCATCAGCGCGTCGGCGAGCGTGCGGCCGTCGAAGTCCGCGTTCAGATCGGGATTGGCGCGCTCGATGATCTTGCGCACCAGCGAAAAGCCGTTCGAATGGATGCCGCTCGACGCGAGCCCGAGCACCACGTCGCCGGGAGCGATCTTGCTGCCGTCGATGATCTTGCTCTTTTCCACCGCGCCGACCGCGAAACCGGCCAGGTCGTATTCGCCGTCCGGGTACATGCCCGGCATTTCCGCAGTTTCGCCGCCGATCAGCGCGCAGCCCGACAGCTCGCAGCCGTGCGCAATGCCCTTCACGACGGTGGCCGCCGTGCCGACGTCGAGCTTGCCGCAGGCGAAGTAGTCGAGGAAGAACAGCGGCTCGGCACCCTGCACGAGGATGTCGTTGACGCTCATCGCGACCAGATCCTGGCCGACCGTGTCGTGCTTGTTCAGCTGGAACGCGAGACGCAGCTTGGTGCCGACGCCGTCGGTGCCGGACACGAGCACCGGCTCCTTGTACTTCTTCGGCACTTCGAACAGCGCGCCGAATCCACCGATGCCGCCCAGCACGCCGTCGCGCAGGGTTTTCTTGGCAAAGGGCTTGATGGCGTCGACGAGGGCGTCGCCCGCATCGATGTCGACGCCGGCGTCGCGATACGACAAACCTTCGGCGTCAGGGGCGGATTTCGGTTGATTCATGGGGAAGAGCGAGAAGGTCGGTAAAATGCGATTTTACCCGATGCTGGCCGCGTGGCTGGAATTCGCGCGTTCCGACGAGATCCGGGAAACGACATGGCAACACGACACCCTGATTCCGGCGCCGCCGGCCGCGCAATCCAGTCCGCCGCGCTTCGCGACGCGCGGCCTGGCAACCCGGCGAGCACGCTTTACGACAACTGACCGCCTGGCGACGTTCCAGGCCCCGAGGTCCGGGCCATTCGCGGCCTGAACCTCATTTTCGGCATTAATCTACTGTGCTTCGTCAACTGACGCTCGATCTCGGCACCCCGCCGCCATCGACATTCGACAATTTCTTCGCCGGCTCGAACGCCGAGCTGGTCACGCGCCTGCGTGAGCTCGACGACGCGCTCGCTTCCGGACCGGTCGCGGATCGCACCTTCTACGTCTGGGGCGAGGCCGGCAGCGGCCGCACGCACCTGCTGCAGGCGCTCGTGCACGAAGCGCCGCCGGGGCATGCGCGCTTCGCCGGTCCGCAAAGCAGCCTCGCCGCCTTCGGCTTCGATCCGCGCGTCGCCCTCTATGCGATCGACGATTGCGATGCGCTGTCGGCCGCGCAGCAGATCGCCGTGTTCAACCTGTTCAACGAAGTGCGCGCGCACCCGACGAGCGCGCTCGTCGCCGCGGGCAACGCGCCGCCGATCGGCATGACCGTGCGCGAGGATTTGCGCACGCGCCTCGGCTGGGGTCTCGTGTTTCACCTGGCGCCTCTGCCCGACGACGCGAAAGCCGCGGTGCTCAAACGCGCGGCGCGCGAGCGCGGCATCATGCTTGCCGACGACGTGCCGGCCTACCTGCTCACGCACTTTCGCCGCGACATGCCGAGCCTGATGGCGCTGCTCGACGCGCTCGACCGCTTCTCGCTCGAACAGAAGCGCGCGGTCACGCTGCCGCTGTTGCGCACGATGCTCGCGTCGCCCGACCCCGCCACCGCGCCGGGTTCACACGCCGCTCTGCCCGCTTCAAGTAAAATAGGCGCCCATGGCTAACCTTGCACTCTTCGATCTCGACCACACGCTCATTCCCACCGACAGCGACCACGAATGGGGCCGCTTCATGGTGAAAAAAGGCATGGTCGACGCCGAAAATTTCGCCCGTGAAAACGACCGTTTCTACGCCGACTACAAGGCCGGCAAGCTCGACATTCACGCCTACCTGATCGCCATGCTGACGCCGCTCGCGAAGTACACCCGCGCGCAGCTCGCCGACTTTCACGCGCAGTACATGCACGAGGTCATCACGCCGGCCATCCAGCCGGTGGCGATCGAACTCGTGAAACAGCACCGCGAAGCGGGCGACCTGTGCTGCGTCGTTACGGCGACCAACGAATTCATCACGCGGCCGATCGCGCAGGCGTTCGGCGTCGACACGCTGATCGCCTGCGAGGCGGAGACCGTCGGCGGCGAACCGCACGGCGCCTACACCGGCCGGCCGACCGGCACGCCGAGCTACAAGGAAGGCAAGATCGTACGCACCGAAATGTGGCTCGCGTCGCTCGGCAAAACCTGGAGCGACTTCGAGCACAGCTATTTCTATAGCGATTCGCACAACGACATCCCGCTGCTCGAAAAAGTCACCGATCCCATCGCGACCAATCCGGACGACACGTTGCGCGCCCATGCGCAGGCCAAAGGCTGGCGCATCCTCGAACTCTTCCAACCCTCGTGATCAAGAAACTCATTCGCAAGCTATTCGGCCAGGACGCGGCGACCGCTGACGCCCCGCTCTCCGCCGAAACCCACGCCGAGGCCAGCGCCGACAGCAACGCCAATGGCAAGCCGCCGGCGCGCGGCAAGTCCGTTTCCGGCACGACCGCTACCGGCACGGCCGCGCGGCCGCGTCGCAAGTCCGCCGGCGCCGCTGCCGCCGCCCAGGCGCCGAGCGAGCCGGACGTACCCATCATCATTCCGCACGACGTGCACGGCATCGACCCCTCGCTGATCTCGCGCAACGCGATCCGCGTGACCGAGGGCCTGCAACAGGCGGGCTACCGCGCGTTCATCGTCGGCGGCGCGGTGCGCGACCTGCTGCTCGGCATCAAGCCGAAAGACTTCGACGTCGCGACCGACGCGACGCCCGAACAGGTGCAGAAGCTGTTCCGCCGTGCCCGCATCATCGGCCGGCGCTTCCAGATCGTGCACGTGCAGTTCGGCCAGGAAATCATCGAGACCTCGACGTTCCGCGCGCTGGTCGATCCGCCCGCGGCCGACGCGCCGCCGCCGAAGCGTCTGAAGCGCGACGAGCTCGACCGCCGCACCCACGCGGTCGACGCGAGCGGCCGCGTGCTGCGCGACAACGTGTGGGGCGAGCAGCACGAGGACGCCACGCGCCGCGACTTCACGATCAACGCGATGTACTACGATCCGGCCACGCAAACCGTGCTGGACTATCACAACGGCATGGCCGACATGCGCGCGCGCCTGTTGCGCATGATCGGCGACCCGGCCACACGCTATCGCGAGGATCCGGTGCGCATGCTGCGCGTCGTGCGCTTCGCCGCCAAGCTCGACTTCGACATCGACGACGCCACGCGCGCGCCGATCGAGAAGATGGCCGATCTGATCAACAACGTGCCCGCCGCGCGTCTGTTCGACGAAATGCTGAAGCTGATGCTGTCGGGCCACGCGCTCGCGTGCCTGAAGTGGCTGCGCCAGGAAGGCCTGCATCACGGGCTGCTGCCGCTGCTCGACGTCGTGCTCGAACAGCCGACCGGTGAAAAATTCATTTCGCTGGCACTTTCCAATACCGACGCACGCGTGCTCGCGGGCAAACCGGTGTCGCCGGGCTTCCTGTTCGCGACGCTGTTGTGGCACGACGTACAGCAGCGCTGGCAGAAATTCGAGGCCGAAGGCGAGTATCCGGTCCCCGCGCTGCATCGCGCGATGGACGAAGTGCTCGACATGCAGACCGAAAAGCTCGCGATCCACAAGCGCTTCTCGGCCGACATGCGCGAGATCTGGGGCCTGCAACTGCGGCTCGAAAAACGCTCGGGCCGCAGCGCGCTGAAGCTGCTGGAACACCAAAGATTTAGAGCAGCGTATGATTTCCTCCTGTTGCGCTGCGAGGCCGGCGAGCTGGATGCATCGACTGGCCAGTGGTGGACGGATTTCATCGACGGAGACGCCGCGGCGCGCGAGACACTGCTCACGCAAGGCGGCAAGGACCGATCGCCCAGAAAACGACGGCGGCGCGGCGGCGCGCGCAACCGCAGGTCGGGTGACGGCATGGAGGGCGGCGAGAACGCCGGCCCGCGCCCAGCGAACCCAGCGAACGAGGGGGCCAACGACGGCCCGCACGACGACTGAACCGCAAGGCGGGCCGCGCGAGCGGCCAACCCAACGACAGTCGCAGGAAGTGAAGCCATGACGGTTGCCTATCTCGGCCTCGGCGCCAACCTCGGGGATGCGCGCCAGACCCTGAAAGACGCGGTGGTGTGTCTCGCACAACAGCA
>DATAQT010000475.1:0-29168 GCA_036264535.1 Paraburkholderia sp.
GTCGATCGTGAGAGCCGCGAATTCCGGCTCACGCCGAACGGCGAATATCTGCTCGGCTACGCCAAGGCCGTGGTCGAGGCGACGCGTCAGTTGCAGGCGGCCGCGTCGCATGAAGGCGCGATGCGCGGCAAGCTGCGGCTCGGCGTGATCGAGACCGTGGTGCATAGCTGGCTCGCCGATTACATGCGACGACTCTCGAACGACTTCCCGCAGCTCGAAGTGGAGCTCGCGGTGGATGTGAGTGTGGTGTTGCAGCGGCGTTTGATGGCTGGCGAACTCGATCTGATCATCCGCGTGGAAGGCAGCGACGAGGAATCCGTGGTGTGCGATGCGCTGGCGAATTATCCGGTGCACTGGATCGCGCGCGCGGGGCTGCTGCCGCTTTCGCGCAGCGGACTCGCGAAACGCGTGCTGCGTCATCCGATCCTGACATTCGGGCGCGGGACGGCACCGCATCGCGCGCTCGAGGACATCGTCGGCAAGCTCGCGCTCGCCAATGGCGTGCCGCTCGCGGATACGCGCATCACCGGCTCGCCGTCGATTTCGGTGATCGTGCAGTTGGTACGCGACGGCTTCGGCGTGGCGGCGATTCCGCGTCTGTTCGTCGATGATCTGATCGCGCGGGGCGAAGTGGTCGAACTGCCACTGCAGCCTTCGCCGCCGTCCATCGTGGTGTCGATGTCCCGACGCGCGGATGCGCCGCTGTTCGTGCACGGCGCGGCGAACGCGGCGCGTGCGGCGTGTCATGAATACTGTGAGCAGGGGGATAGACGGTTGATTGAGCGGTTATGACGGCTGGCTCTTGCGGGGTCCTGCAAATGCATACGCTATGGGGCAGGGGGACATTTGAGGATCTGCAGAGGGCGGTAGGCGGCCAGTAGCGGTCAGTCGGCACGATCGCCCAAATTGCCGACACCTGGACCAGGACTACATGTGACTTCGAGTAGACATCGAAGAGCGGGCGTTTGTGTGATTTCGAACAGAGCAGTCATGCCATAGCACGTAGTGTCGCGCTTTTAGAAAGCCGTACGGTGGCGTTTCCAAAGCATCGCTTTTGAGTTTTGAAAGCTCCTGCGCGCCATCCTTTGCACCCAAAATATGCATTGCTGATAAGGCGGACTCGCCTCGGTGATCGGGTCGATCGTGCTTGCAGCCAAGGTCCGGGAGAAGAACTATGAAAGCAGGCCGGCTTTTGGTGTCGTCGATTACAGGTGTTGCCTGCGCAAAGCCGGTGAGCGCGGCCACCGCCGTTGCCAGGAACCATCTCTTTGCAAGGGCCTATGGCCCGCAGCAATTCGGCCAGTTGCAGCTCGCGCTGGCACTCGCATTTGCATTCAGCAGCCTTGGCCTCGCGTTCAGCGACGAATCCGGAGCGCCGATGAAGTTCCTCGACGATGAAGTCGACATTTCTTATCGCTTCTGAGGGGTAGCGCACGAAATACATCGCGGGCCTATACATTTCCCTAAACTTTTTACGCCACAATCGTACGTAAAACATTTTGTGGCACGCTGACGAGCGCGTTGGCCTATCGTCGGCGGTTCGCCAGTCGGCAGCAGGCGCAGCAAGAGATCACGGAATACATCGAGATCCTTTATAACCGGCAGCGGACACAAGCGCAGCTTGACTATCTGTCTCCCGCGGTTTTCATGCAGCGTTTCTACTTGAACAAGATCGCTGCTAAACCCGTTGGCGTCCACGGATTCCGACCGACCTCATTAACTCTCATGCCATGAATCCACGCCATAGCGCTACTACTGCGCCGCAACTTATCCGTCCTGCGCATGCGGCATACATCGACGGTTTGCGTGCGATCGCAGTGCTGTCGGTCATCGTTTATCACCTATACGCGCAGTGGTTACCCGGCGGGCTTGCAGGGGTCGACATCTTTTTCGTGGTTTCCGGGTTTGTTGTCAGCGCATCCGTTGGAAACCTCGAATCGATGCAGTTTTCGCGCTTCGTGTTCTATTTCTATTCGCGTCGAGTGCAGCGGATCGTGCCAGCGCTCGTGGTGTGCCTGCTGGTGACCGGCTTGTTTTCAGCACTGTTCATTCCAAACGCGTGGCTGAGCGATACCAACAAATACACCGGCTTCTCGGCTTTCTTTGGGTTGAGCAATGTGGTGCTCGCGATAACCGGTGATGACTATTTTTCGCCACGCGTCGAATTCAACCCGTACCTGCATACCTGGTCGCTTGGTGTAGAAGAGCAGTTTTATCTGATCTTTCCGTTGCTTTTCTTCATGTGGGTGAGCAAACGTCCGAGAAAGACGCTTTGTGTTGTTCTGTTCGCCGGCGGGCTCGCTCTGTCCGTGTTGAGCGCATGGTGGCTTTCGAGGCGAAATGACGGGCTCAACTTTTACCTGATTCCAGGGCGTTTCTGGGAATTGGCATCCGGTATCCTGCTATACCAGTTGCTCGCGCTCGCGAAGCGCCCGCTCGGCGTGACCGACCGCAATGGGACGCTCGGTTCGATGGCATTGCTCGGTGGTTCGCTGGTGCTCCTTGCGGCCGGTTTCAAGGTCTTGCGCCCGGGGCTGCTTCCTTTTCCGGGAGCGCTGCTGCCGGTTACCGGCACGCTTGGCGTACTGTACGCGCTGCACGGAAGAGTGCCGCGGGATTGGCTGCACAGGCTGCTCATTTCACCAGCGGTGACTTTCGTCGGCAAGATCTCGTATTCGCTTTATCTCTGGCACTGGCCTGTGATCGTGCTGCTGCGGTGGACGACGGGGATCGATGCGCCTGTCTGGCGCGTGCTTGCGGCCGTACTGACCTTCGCGCTGGCGACAGCGTCCTGGTACTACGTCGAGAATCCTGTGCGGCGCTCGGCGGTCCTGAAAGGCATGCGGCGTCCCGCTCTCGTAGGGGCGGGCTTGGCTACGTTGACGGGCGGAGCGCTGTTGTGGCTCGGCATTCAGGTAGCCCAACTGAAACTGGATCTGTCGCTGAGCGTGGTGGCACAACGTGCCGACGACTGGTATCCGAGCCGCCCCCTTGAGCCCAGCAATGACGGATGTCTGGACACGTGGAATAGGGCGAAGCTCAACGGGGGGCCCGTATGGACATATTCACGTGCGGGATGTTCGCTTCCGGCGACCTATCGCGGGAGCCTGTACGTGATCGGCGATTCGCACGCGATGGCCTACAACAGGATGTTGCGCGAATTCGCCCGGGATACTGGCGTGAAGGTCTTTGCGTACAACAATGGAGGCTGTCCGTTCCTTGCTTTGCTGCCGCGCAAACAAGATGAGGTGGCGAGCTGTGCGCCGGCGACGGATGCGGCAATCGCTCAAATCGAGGCGCAGGTCAGGCCCGGTGACGTGGTCTTCATGCCTTCGCTGCGGCTGCCACGTTTCTCCGACGAGTGGGCCCGCTTCGACGACTCGAGCACCAGGGACTACATGTTTGGTCCAGAGGCCGTGCAAAGCCGGGTAGACGGCGTGCGAGAGGCCATTCCAATCTTGCAGAAACTGGCAGCCAAAGGGGCGAAGGTCATCCTGGAGGGGCCGACACCCGAGTTTCGGAGCCAGCCGTTCCGATGTTCGGACTGGTTCAATCGCGACAATCCCATCTGTTCCGGCGGCGACAGCATCGCCCGTGTGGATCTGGAAGCCTTGCGGGCGCCGGTGCTCGAATCCTATGCGCACATCGTGCAGGCGGTCCCCGAAGTTAGCGTATGGGACCCGTTGCCACCACTGTGCCCAGATTCGGTCTGCTTAACGCACACCGCCGACGGCCGGCCGCTCGTCTTCGATGGCGATCACCTCAGCGGCTATGCGAACAGGCTTCTGTTGCCAAGCTTTAAGCAGCACGTCAGCAAGCTTATGGATGCGGGGTCCGCGAGCTGACTGTTATCTTGATCCGAAACGGAGGTCGTCTACTGCCGAATGCAGTCGGGTCGACGACCGCCGCCGTCGCCCTCACAAAATTCAGACACACGTAGAAAGCGAAACGCGATCACCATGGACCTGAAGGTCATACCAGTCCACGCCCCACTTTCGCCCCACCAAGGCCGCCGCTTGACCTACCGCCAGGCCTGCGTGAATTCGCCGATGACGCGCGCGAGATGCGCCTGCATCGACGCGCGCGCCGTGGCCGCATCGCGCGCCATGATGGCGGAAAAGATGCGCTGATGGTCTTCCTGTGAAGCCGCCCGCAATGCGGGAGTATGGAAGTGCTCCTCGATCTTTCTCCACAACGGGTCGGCGCGGGAGTTGTCCCACATCGCGCTCACCACGAGCCGGAGCATTTCGTTTCCCGTCGCCCGCGCAATCGCCAGATGGAACTCGCGGTCAGCCGCCTCGTTCGCGGCCTTGTCGTGCATGTTTTCGCGCATCGCGCGTAACGCGGCGAAGAGGCGGTCGAGGTCCGAATCTTTGCGCTCGGTCGCGGCGAGCGCCGCAATTTCGCTTTCGATCACCGCGCGCGCACGCAGCATCTCGATCGGACCCAGCCCGCGCGGCACTTTAAACATGGCCGAGCGCGCCTGCGGTGCGTTGGCCACATAGATGCCCGAGCCGATACGGACCTCGACCACTCCCTGCACTTCGAGCGCGATGATCGCCTCCCTGACCTGCGTGCGGCTGACGCCAAAACGCTCAGCCAGCGTGCGTTCGGAAGGCAGGCGGGCGCGAGGCCCGATGTCGCCTGCGGCGATCAGGTCGTAGATCTGGTTCGCGAGCCCGACATACGAACGGTCGGCCGCGTCCGCGTCGGCAGCTCGGCCGGTTGACGTGTGCGAAAGATCGGCCATCTGGGACTCCCGGAGTGGTCGAAGCCGCCGGGCGACGGCTGAACTTCGTCAAAATGGTACACCAATCCCTGTGCGCCGCCGCATCCGTTCATGACAGCCCAATCCCTATCTACCAAGGGTTTCAGCCCGGTCGCCCGGTGCGCTGGGCGCACTGGTAAACCACTATCGCGCGCGGATTGGTATGCCAGTACTGTCAAACGGGAACGCGTATGCGCATGTCCTTCTTTTCGCTTCGAACAGGCGCCGTTGAAACGGAGCCTCCGCAAGTCCGATCCAGTCCCGCTATAGCAACTCCGCAAGGTTTCGTGCTTCACGCAGACCGTGCCGGCAATCCGCTACCAGCCCTGTGCGCCGGCCATCGGTACGTCCAATCGAACAAAAAGGAGGCAACATGCTTTCAGGAATCCACGTGCTTCGAGCGGCGGCGACCGCCGCATTGGCGCTCTGCACAAGCGCCGCTTTCGCGCAGGCTTCGATCGTTTCCGGACCGTCCAGCGATCCCACCTGCATGGTCCCGTGGAAGAGCGACACGAAGTTCATCAAGTATCCGAAGAAGAGCGGGCCCTACCGGATCGCACTCGTGAACGGCTACATTGCGAACACCTGGCGTATCCAGATGATCAAGACGGCCAAGGCCTACTCGGCGCAACCGGACGTCGCCGCCAGGATCAAGGAATTCAAGGTCGTCTCGACCGGCGAGGACGTTCCGGCGCAGATCTCGGCCGTCAACAACTTCATCGATGCCGGCTATGACGCGGTCATCGTGGACGCGCAGAATCCCACCTCATTCGGCCCCGCGATCCGCCGCGCGAAGAAAGCCGGCGTCGTGCTGATCGCGTTCGACAACACCCTCGACAGCGAAGACGCGATCAACGTCAACGTCGACCAGTATGGACTCGGCGTGCTGTGGGCCAAGTGGCTCGCGGGCCACCTGTCGAACGGCGGCAAGGTGCTCGAAGTTCGCGGGGTGGCGGGCACGTCGGTCGACACGGACCGGCACAATGGTTTCATGAAAACGTTGGACGACAGCGGCAAGAAGTGGAACGTCGTCCAGGTCTACGGCAAGTGGGACGACGGCGTCGCGCAAAAGGCCGCCGCTGACGCGATTGCCGTGCAGGGTCATTTCGATGGGATTTCGGCGCAAGGCGGCGACACGGGCGTCGTGCGCGCGATGATCGATGCGAAACATCCGTTCGTGCCTTTCGGCGGCGAGACGGAGAACGGCTTTCGCAAGTTCTGCGCGCAGTATGGGAGCCAGGGCCTGAAGTGCACGTCGGCGGGCACCGGTCCCGCGCAGGTAGCGGTGGCGATCAAGACCGCGCTCGCTGCGCTGGACGGCCAGACGATCCCGGTCGCGATCAAGCTGCCGCTCGACATCACCGACGATTCGAAGCTGAAGGCGGGCGTCAACTATTTCCCGAACGACTCCGACAACTTTTTCGTCGGCAACTCGTTTCCGTCTTGCGGCATCAATTTCTCGGCGCAGGAAATCATGAAGCAGAGCCAGGGCAACCAGTGATCGGATGATGGCCGGCGCTGTGACCGGAGACGAAGCATGCCGCAGGATGCAGAGCAGCCGTTCTTTCAGATGTCTGGTGTGTCGAAAAGCTACGGCGGCGCCGTCGCACTGGATCACGCCGAGCTCACGGTGCGCAGGGGCCGCATTCACGCGATCCTCGGCGAGAACGGCGCGGGCAAATCCACCTTGCTGAAGGTGATGTCCGGCGTCGTGCAGCCGGACGAGGGCACAATGCGGCTCGATGGCCGGGAGGTCTCGTTCGCGTCGCCCGCCGAGGCGAACGCGGCCGGCATCGTCTGCGTGTATCAGGAACTGTCGCTGATCCCCGACCTGAGCGTGGCGGACAACATCTTCGCTTCGAACCCGCCGCGACGTTTCGGGATGATCGACCGGCGGGCCCAGCGCCGCCAGGCCGAGGAGGCGCTGGCGCGGGCGGGCGCCGCCGACATCAATCCGCTTGCGAAAGTCCGGGACCTGCCGCTGTCGCGCCAGCAGATGGTCGAGCTCGCGAAGGGACTGGCACACGCGCCGCGCATTCTGATTCTCGACGAAGCCACGTCGGCGCTGACCGCGGCCGACGTCGCGCGCGTGATCGAGGTGCTCAAGCGCCTGCGCGAAGAGGGGCTCGCGCTGCTGTTCATCTCGCACCGGATGCACGAGGTGAAGGCGCTCGCGGACGAATGCACGGTCTATCGGAACGGTCGTCACGTGATGAGCTTCGAGGCAGGCACGCGCTCCGACAATGAGGTCGTCGAAATGATGATCGGCCGGAAGTACCAGCATGCGTTTCCGGCCAAACCCGCTGCCAAACCCGCTGCCAAACCCACGGCCAATCCGGCGGCCCAGCCCGCGGACGGCCGTGCCGCCGCCCCGGTTCTCGCCTGTCGTGATCTCACATGGAGCGACACGCTGCAGGGCATCAGCTTTTCGTTGCAGCCCGGTGAAATCCTCGGGCTGGGCGGCCTCGACGGACAAGGCCAGCGCGAATTGCTGCTCGCGCTATTCGGCGTGTTGCGCGGTTGCGCGGGCAAGATCGAGATCGATGGCAAAGCCGTCTCGATCGGGAGCCCGACAGCCGCGCGCGCCAACGCAATCGGCATGGCGCTGATACCGGAGGACCGCAAGACCGAAGGCTTGATGCTGCCGATGTCGGTACGCGAGAACCTGTCGTTTGCCGCGCTCGATCGCATGTCGACCGCCGGCATAATCGATCGCGCCCGCCAGCAGTCGCTCGTCGACCGGATGATGGAGATGCTTGCGATCAAGACGTTCAGTGTCGACGCGCCGGTGGGCTCGCTGTCGGGCGGCAACCAGCAGAAGGTGGTCATCGCGAAGTGGCTGATCCGGCAGCCGAGGATCCTGCTGCTCAGCGACCCGACGCGTGGTATCGACGTCGGCACCAAGCAGGAGCTCTATCAGCTGCTCAGGCGCCTCGCCGACGAAGGCGCCGCGGTTCTGTTCTATTCGACCGACTATGACGAACTGATCGGCTGTTGCGACCGCGTGCTCGTACTGTACGAAGGCCGGATCAAGAAGGAGCTCGTCGGCTCGGCGATCACCGAGCAGAACCTGATTGCCAGTGCTCTCGACCTGCCCGTCGGACAGATTTCGCCTTCCACGGGAGTTGCGCTATGAGCGGGCTGCGTTACTGGTATGCGGAGAATCGCGGAGCGGTGTTCGCGTTCGGCCTGTTCGTGCTGATGTTCGCGATCTACCTCTTCAACTATCCATCGGCGTTATCGGCCAACGTGTTTCAGACGGCAGCGAACAAAGCGGTACTGCTCGCGCTCGTCTCGATGGGGCAGGCGCTCGTCGCGCTGACCGCCGGCATCGACCTGTCGATCGGCATGACGCTGGTGCTGACGAATTGCATTGGGTCGTGGGTCGTCACGGGCGACTCGCTGCACAGCGCGCTCGGCATCGCCGGTGTGCTTGCGGCGGGCGCGCTGTGCGGCGCGCTGAACGGCGTGATCATCATTTTCGGCCGGCTGCAGCCGATCGTGACGACGATTGCGACGGGCGCCGTCTACTACGGACTGGCGCTGCTGCTGCGCCCGGTGCCCGGCGGATCGATCAACGAGGACCTCGCCGACGCGCTGACCGGCAAGGTCGCCGGCGTCCTGCCAGCGAGCTTGCTGATTCTGCTCGCCGCGATCGTGATCGTCTGGATTCCTTTCAAACGCTCGGCGGTCGGACGCGCGGCGTACGCGACCGGGTCGTCCGAAGCCGCGGCTTTCCTGTCCGGCATGCCGATCCGCCGCGCGAAGTTCGCGAGCTATACGCTGGCTGGCTTGCTCGCGGCAACCGGCGGCCTGTTTCTGACGTTCTTCACGGACACCGGCGAAGCGAGTCTCGGCAGCGCGAACTCGTACACGCTGTTTTCGATCGCTGCGGTAGTGATCGGGGGCGTGTCGCTGCTCGGCGGCAAGGGCAGCGCGATCGGCGCGATCTTCGGCGCATTCGCGTTCCGTTCCATCGGCGATCTGCTGTTCGTGTTCAACGTCGATGCGCTGTGGCAGCCGCTATTCCAGGGCGTGATTCTTCTGCTTGCCGTCGCGATCGGCGCGTGCGGGTTGTTCAGAGTGCGCAACCGTCTGGAGTGGTTTCAATGAGCCACGCTTCCGCGACCAGCCGGAGCACGTTCGTGTCGAGGCTCACCCGCAGAATCGACAAGCCGATCGTGATCGCATTCGCGTGTATCGTCGCGCTGCTGCTCGTCGGCGGTATGTATTCGCGGAACTTCACGTCGCCTGAATACATCCTGCTGCAACTGAAGGTCGGGGCATTTCTCGGCATCATTGCGACCGGCCTGATGATGGTGATCCTGCTCGGCCACATCGACCTGTCGCTGCCGTGGACGATCACCGTCGGCGCGATGATGGCTTGCGCGGTCGCGGGGCACGGCGAACTCGGGCGCATCCTCGCGATTCCGGTCGGGATCGGTTGCGGCGTGCTGATCGGCATCGTCAACGGCATCCTCGTCGCGCTGCTGCGCATCCCGTCGATGATCGCGACGCTCGCGACCAATGCGGTCGCGCAGGGCATCATGATCGTCTATACCGGTGGATCGTCGCCGCAGGATTCCGCGCCCCCGGTGATGCGATGGCTCGCGGCGGGCTGGCTCGTGCCGGGCGTTCCGAATGCCGTCGCGCTGTGGGTGGTGATCGGCGGCGCCACGATGTTCCTGCTATCGCGCACGACCTTCGGCCGCACGCTGTACGCGATCGGCAACACCGAGCGCGCGGCGTATCTTTCCGGGATCGATACGCGGCTCGTCACGGTGACCGCCTTCGCCGTGTGCAGCGCGTTCGCGGCGTTCGGCGGCGTGCTGCTCGCGGGCTATGCGTCGAAGGCGGCCCAGTCCATGGGCGATGCCTACCTGTTGCCGGCGATCGCGGCGGTCGTGCTCGGCGGCACGTCGATTCTGGGCGGACGGGGTTCCTATCTCGGCACGGTGGCCGGCGCGATCCTCATCACACTGCTGCAA
Source organism: Paraburkholderia sp. (assembly GCA_036264535.1). GTDB lineage: Bacteria > Pseudomonadota > Gammaproteobacteria > Burkholderiales > Burkholderiaceae > Paraburkholderia. Next base: position 9,757 of record DATAQT010000475.1, read on the forward strand.
TCGATCCTCTCGGTCGCGCAGATGCCGGAGGCGGGGCGTCAGATCATCTATGGCGTGGTGATCGCGGCGATGCTGCTGCTGTATGGGCGTAGCAAGCGGGAGGCGTAGGTCGAGCCGCTGAGCCGACGGTCGCTCTCAAGCAACGAGTGCGACCGGCCAGGAGGCGACGTACGCCAAGGCCCCAGTGAGCGGGCGTCTAACGTCGATAAGCCAACGTCGGTCTTGGCGGTCATTTCGATCGAGGTTAGCAGGTTGTGTGACGGGTTAACAGCCCCTACGAAGCCTTTTTGAAACCGCTTCCAAGCCCAACGTTCCGACCGTTGCTCGATCCTCCGCCCCCCTTCCCGCATCGCACAACCACAACCTCACGCCCCACCCTCCATTTTTTCCACCAATTGCCCTAGGACAATAATTTTCCACCCCGTTTTGGCCTCACTATGGAGCCCAGGCGAGACGACGCGACTGCCCACGAGAGCCGGCGTCCGCCAGAACGGAGGAGCAGCGGTGATCGAGCAGTGGCGCGAGGCCGTGCGCGCGGTGCACGGCGTGGAATCGAAATACAAGCGGCTGGTCAAGGCGATTACCGGCGACATCGAGAGCGCGTCGCTGCCGCCGGGCGCGCGCCTGCCGCCGCAGCGCGACGTCGCCGCAGAACTCGCGATCAGCGTGCAGACCGTGACCAACGCCTACAAGGAACTGGAACGGCAGGGCTTGATCCGCTGTGAGGTCGGGCGCGGCAGCTTCGTCGCGGCGCGCGTCACCGAAACGATGTCGAGCTACATGCTAGACACGGCCGAGCGCTCGGTGGTCGACTTTTCGATCGCGCGCATCATTCACACGTCCGAGCACGATGCGATGTGGCGCAAGGTCTGCGCGACGCTGTCGACGCTCGACGATCAGCCGTGGATTCGCGCGTTCCGGCCGATCGCGGGCTTCGAGCATCATCGCCAGGCGGGCATTGCGTGGCTCGCCTCGCTCGGCATGCCGGCTTCGGCCGATACGCTGCTCGTCACCAACGGCGCCGCGCACGGCATTTTTCTCTCGCTCGCTTCGCTGGTGGGGCCAGGAGACACCGTGCTGTGCGAAAGCTTGACGGATCACGGCGTGATAGGTTCGGCCAACGTGCTCGGCTTTACGCTGAAGGGCCTCGAAATCGACGAATATGGCATTCACCCCGAGCACTTCGAGGAGATGTGCGACAGCGAGCGCATCTCGGCGCTCGTCTGCACGCCCACGCTGAACAACCCCACCGTCGCGTTGATGCCCGATTCGCGACGTCGCGCGATTGCGAAAATCGCCGAACGCTATGGCGTTTACGTGATCGAGGACGACGTATATGGCCCCTTGCCCGTCAAACATTCCACGCCGATCTCGAGCCTGATCCCCGATCTTTCGTTCTACTGCACAAGTCTCACGAAGTCGGTGATGGCCGGCTTGCGCATTGGTTATATGACTACGCCGCGCCGGCTCGCGCTGCGCGCCGAAAGCGTGCTGCGCGTGAGCAGCTGGATGGCGACGCCGCCGATGGCCGAGGTCGCGACGCGCTGGATCGTCGACGGCACCGCCGCACGGCTCGTCGAGATTCAGCGCGAACGGCTCGGGCGGCGTCAGGCGCAATTGCAGCAGACGCTCGGTAAATATGTCATCGGGGCGCATCCACAGGCGCTGTCGGCGTGGCTGCGCGTGCCCGATCATTGGCGCACCGATCGGCTGGTGCGCGAGCTGCGCAATCGCGACATCGCGGTGACGTCGCCCGATCCATTCCTCGTGCGCGATGCCGACCGGCCCAACGCCGTGCGCGTCTGTGTCGGCGCCGAGGTCAGCGAGGACACCTATAAAACCGCGCTCGAAACGATGCGTGACGTGTTCGAGCAATATCCGCAGGTGCACGACTTCACCTGATCGCGCAGGTGCGCGAATTGCATCACGCACTGCTCGAAATGAACTAGGACAATAAAAATCCGTTTTTAGAACACTAGACTGGGCTGCATGGAAAGCGATGCGGCCGCAGCATGACTGCGTTTATCTGCGATAACCGTGCCCGCATCGAATAGCCAATCGACCTCTTTTGATGCAGGGCCTGGTGCATGTCCGATCTGTCGTTAGCCGATATTTACCGCGCGCGCAGCCGTATCGACGGCCGCGTGTACCGCTCGCCGCTCGTCGAATCGCCGAGCTTGTCGGCGCACGCGGCCACGCCGGTCTATCTGAAGCTCGAAACCGTGCAGCCGACCGGCAGCTTCAAGCTGCGCGGCGCGACCAATATGCTCGCGCAGTTGAGCGAACAGGGCTGCACGCGCGTGGTGACCGCATCGACCGGTAATCATGGCCGCGCGGTGGCGCATGCGTCCCGTGCGCTCGGTATCGAGGCGACCGTGTGTCTGTCGCGCCTCGTACCCGCGAACAAGGTCGAGGCGGTGCGCGCACTCGGCGCGCACGTGCGGATTACCGGCCAAAGCCAGGACGAGGCCGAGCACGAAGCATTGCGGCTCGCCCGCGAAGAAGGCTATGCCTACGTGCCGCCATTCGACGATCCGCACGTGATCGCCGGACAGGGGACGATCGGGATCGAAATCGTCGAGGCATTGCCCGATGTCGCGAACATCGTCGTGCCGTTGTCGGGCGGCGGCTTGTTCGCGGGCATCGCGCTCGCGGCGAAAAGCGCGAATCCCGCGATCGGATTGACCGGCGTCACGATGGCGCGCGGCGCCGCGATGCATGCGAGTCTCGCGCTCGGTCAGCCGGTGCTGGTCGAGGAACTCGACACGCTCGCCGATTCGCTGGGCGGTGGCATCGGACTCGAAAACCGCTACACGTATGCGCTGACCCGCGATCTGATCGACGAGACTGTGCTGCTCGATGAGGCGTCGATCGCGCGCGGCATCGTGCATGCGTACCAGCAGGAGCGGCTTGTCGTCGAAGGCGCGGCGGCGGTGGGGATTGCCGCGGTGCTCGATCGCGCGCTGCCCGCCGAACGCATCGCACGCGGGCCGCTCGTGCTCGTCGTGACGGGCGCGAACATCGACATGGATCTGCACCGACGGATCGTCGGCAACGCAACTTCGCAAGCCGCGCCGTCACCGAACTCGCACACCGCATCATGACCCCGATCACGCTCCTTGGTGAAGCCGAGCTTCGCAAACTCGTGCCGCTCGATCTCGCTGCTATCGACCAGATCGAAGCCGCCTTTGTCGCGCTCGCGACCGAAGCGGTCGCAATGCCGCCTGTTTTGCGGCTCGATCTGCCCGCACACAACGGCGAAGTCGACGTGAAGACCGCATGGCTGCCGCGCCTCGACAGCTTCGCGATCAAAGTCAGTCCGGGCTTCTTCGACAACCCGTCGCTCGGCTTGCCGAGCCTGAATGGCCTGATGCTGGTGTTGTCGGCGAAGACCGGGTTGACCGAAGCGGTGTTGCTCGACAACGGCTATCTGACCGCGATCCGCACGGCGGCCGCGGGCGCGGTCGCGGCGCGCTGGCTCGCCAGGCCGCACACGCCACGGGTCGCGGTGCTCGGCGCGGGCGAACAGGCGCGTCTGCAATTGCGGGCCTTGATGCTGGTGCGCCGCGTCGAACACGTGCGCATCTGGGCACGCGACGCAGCGAGCGCGCTACGTTTCTCCGCGGAAGTGAACACCACGCTCGGCGTGCGATGCGATGTAGCGGCCAACGTTCACGACGCGCTCGCCGGAGCCGACGTCGCGATTACGACGACGCCAAGCCGCACGCCGCTGATCGAAGCCGCCGATCTGCATCCGGGCCTGCACATCACGGCGATGGGCTCGGACGCCGAGCACAAGAACGAAATCGCGCCGGCCGCGCTGGCGGCGGCGCGCTACGTGTGCGACCGCGCGCAGCAAACACGCGTGCTCGGCGAACTGCATCACGCGCTCGCCGCGGGCGCGATGCGTGACGATGCTGCGATCGTCGAATTGGGCGAGGTGATCGCCAAACAGGCTGCCGGCCGCACGAGCGACGCCGATGTCACGATCTGCGATCTGACCGGAACCGGCGCGCAGGACACCGCGATCGCCGCGCTCGCATTGCAGCGCGCGCGTGCCGCGAAGGCGGGAACGACATTTGGCAACGACTCGCCGGTGAAATGACGCGCGATGTAAGGCAATACACCGCTCAAGCGGTTCACGAAGGAGTAGCACAGATGCGGGCATCCCCGATTCAACCAACGGTCGATTTCAATGCCGACGGCGAACAGCATGGCTTTCTGAAGCTGCCCCATTCGCACGACGGCTCCGCATGGGGCGCGGAGATGATTCCGATCGCCGTGATCCGCAACGGCGAGGGGCCGACCGCGCTGCTGAGCGGCGGCAATCATGGCGACGAATACGAAGGGCCGATTGCGTTGTCGAAGCTTGCCGGGACCTTGAAGGCGAGCGACATCTGCGGGCGTGTGATCATCGTGCCGTTCATGAACTTTCCAGCGTTTCGCGCGGGCACGCGCACGTCGCCGATCGATAACGGCAATCTGAATCGCAGCTTTCCGGGCAAACCCGACGGCACCGTGACCGAAAAGATCGCCGATTATTTTCAGCGCTACCTGCTGCCGCTCGCAGACTATGTGCTCGATCTGCACGCGGGCGGCCGCACGCTCGACTTCGTGCCGTTCGCGGCGATTCATCTGCTGCCCGACACGACGCAGCAGGCGCGCTGCGAAGCGGCGATGCACGCGTTCGGCGCCCCGTACTCGATGCGAATGCTCGAACTCGATAGCGTCGGCCTCTACGACACGGCAGTCGAGGAAGCGGGCAAGGTGTTCGTGTCGACCGAGCTTGGCGGCGGCGGCACGGCAACCGTGCAGAGCGTTGCGATTACGGAGCGCGGTGTGCGCGGATTTCTGCAACACGCCGGGATTATCAAGCATGACGAAGCAGTTCCACGCGCAGCGCGCACGACGACGCTGCTCGACATGCCCGACGGCACCTGCTACACCACGAGCGAACACGACGGACTGCTCGAACTGTGCAAGGACCTCGGCGAGATGGTCGACAGCGGCGAGGTGATCGCACGGATTTACGACGCGAAGCGCACCGGCGCCGCGCCGATCGAATATCGCGCGCGACGTGGCGGCATGCTGGCCGCGCGGCATTTTCCGGGGCTCGTGCGGATCGGCGATACGGTTGCGGTGGTTGCCGACGTGCTCGAACGCGGCGTACCGGTGACGGTCTGAACGCGCGATGAAATTCGACCGCTACGATCTCGCGATTCTGCGTATTCTCGCGCGCGACGGACGCATCACGAAGTCGCGCCTCGCCGAAGAAATCAATCTGTCGATTTCACCGGCGTGGGAGCGCGTGAAGCGCCTCGAAGAAGAGGGCGTGATTCGCGGGTATCGCGCGGATATCGATTGGGTGCGCGCGTTCAAAGGTAGCCGCGTAGTGGTCGAGGTCACGCTCGCGCGTCATACCGCGCCGGACATGCGGCGCTTTGAGGAGCGCATCGCCGCCGCGCCCGAAGTCGTGCAATGCCTCGCGACGGGCGGCGGCGTCGACTATGTGATGCACGTGCTATCGCGCGATATCGACCACTATCAGCGCTTCATCGATACGTTGCTGACCGACGAATTGGGCATCGAGAAGTACTTCACCTATATCGTCACGAAGGTCGTGAAAAGTGGCGCCGAAGGCTTGCCCGATTGGGCTGAACAGTCGATTGGCGAGAACGGTTGAGTGGCGCGATCCATCGCGGTGGCCGTGCAGGGTAAAGTTCCGCGAGAAAAAACGCTAGCCTCGCGGCCAATTGCAGAAAAAACGCCGTCTTCTGCACACCACAACAAAAAAAACCGCAGTGCCGCCGGACCTACAGTGATAGCAGACATCGCACACAGGAGGTCGTCATGTTGCTGGGTCATCCGGTCCTATTCAAATCGCTGTGCTACGTGGATGGACGCTGGGTTCATAGCGCGAGCGCCGCGAGCATCGCGGTACGGAATCCCGCGAACCAGGAAGTGCTCGGCCATGTGCCGATGCTCGACGCGGCGCAGATTACCGCCGCGGTCGATGCCGCGCAGCGCGCCTTCGAGACGTGGCGCTGGGTGCCGGTTGCCAAACGTTCGGCGCTGTTGTTGCGCTGGCATGAATTGATCCTGCGGCATCAGCACGATCTCGCCGCGATTCTGTCGCTGGAACAGGGCAAGCCGCTTGCCGAAGCACGCGGTGAAATCGCTTACGGCGCGAGCTTCGTCGACTGGTTCGCGCATGAGGCGCGGCGCCTGAACGGGCGCACGATTCCGACGCATATCGATGGCGCGCATCTGGGCACGATCGTCGAGCCGGTCGGCGTAGCCGCACTGATCACGCCGTGGAATTTCCCATGCGCGATGCTCACGCGCAAGGCCGCCGCCGCGCTGGCCGCCGGTTGCACGGTGGTCGCGAAGCCCGCGCACGAAACGCCGTTCTCGGCGCTCGCGCTCGCGCAACTTGCGGAAGAAGCGGGCTTTCCCGCCGGTGTCTTCAATGTCGTGCTCGGCGAGCCGCAAATGGCGATGGAAGCGCTGGTTTCCGACCGCCGTGTGCGCTCGGTCAGCTTCACCGGCTCCACGCGCGTCGGCGCGTTGGTCCAACAAACGGCGGCTCGCGCGGGCATCAGGAAGATCGCGCTCGAACTCGGCGGCAACGCGCCTTTCATCGTGACCGAAGACGCGGACCTCGCACAGGCTGTCCGAGTCGCTGTCGCGGCGAAGTTCCAGACCTCGGGGCAGGACTGCTGCGCGGCGAACCGGATTTTCGTAGCGCGTCCGTTGTACGAAGCATTCGTCGCGCGCTATAGCGATGCCGTGAAAGCGTTGAAGGTGGGCGGCGCATTCGACGCGAACGTCGACGTCGGCCCGCTGATGCACCAGGCGGCGTTCGACACGACCGTGCAGCGCGTTGCCGACGCGCGTGAGAAAGGTGCACGCATCACGGTAGGGGGCGCGGCGCACGAGCTCGGCGGCTGGTACTTCGAGCCGACCGTGGTGGCCGATGCGGCGCCCGGCATGCGCATCTATGACGAAGAGAACTTCGCGCCGATCTCGGCAGTCACGCCGTTCGATTCGCTCGACGAAGTGGTCGAACGCGCAAACGACACCGAGTACGGTCTCGCCGCCTACGTGTGCGCGAAAGATATCAACACCGTGTTTCAACTGATCCGCCGCCTCGAATTCGCGATGGTATCCATCAACGGCGCGAAATTCACCGGCGCACCGATTCCGTTCGGCGGCATCAAGCAATCGGGGCTTGGACGCGAAGGCGGCGTCGAAGGCTTCGAGCCGTTCGTCGAGACGCGTTATTTCTGCCTCGGCCAGCTCGGCTTGCCGGTCAGCGACAGCGCCCCCGCTCGTGCCGCGGCCCATGCGATGGCGACGGACGCAACAGCCTGAACCTACTGACTCACTCATCCAGACATCACACGAAGGAGCGACCCATGACTCAATTCGATCAACTGCTGAGCGCCGACCGCGCGCACTTCATGCATCCGTCGACGCACGCGCACGATCACGCGAGCGGCGCGCTGCCGGGCCGGATCGTGACCGGCGCGAAAGGGATCCGCATCGAGGATCATCAAGGCAAGTCCTTTATCGACGCGTTTGCCGGTCTTTACTGCGTGAACATCGGCTACGGCCGCACCGAAGTGGCCGACGCCATCTACGAGCAGGCGAAGAAGCTCGCGTATTACCACACCTATGTCGGGCATTCGACCGATACGATCATCGAGCTGTCGTCGCGCATCATCGACTGGTCGCCGCAGGGCATGAAGAAGGTGTATTACGGCATGTCCGGCTCGGATGCGAACGAAACGCAGATCAAGCTCGTCTGGTACTACAACAACGTGAAGGGGCGCCCGAACAAGAAGAAGATCATTTCGCGTGATCGCGGCTATCACGGCTCGGGCATCGTCACCGGGAGCCTCACGGGACTGCCGAGCTTTCATCAGTTCTTCGATCTGCCAATCGAGCGCGTCAAGCACACCGTGTGTCCGCACTGGTATCGGCGCGCGCCGGCCGGCATGAACGAAACGCAGTTCGTCGCGTACTGCGTCGACGAACTCGAAAAGCTGATCGCACGAGAGGGCGCGGATACGATCGCGGCGTTCATCGGCGAACCGGTGATGGGTACGGGCGGCATCGTACCGCCGCCGGCCGGTTATTGGCCCGCGATCCAGCAGGTACTGAAGAAGCACGACATCCTGCTGATCTGCGACGAAGTGGTGTGCGGTTTCGGCCGGCTCGGCTCCAGGATGGGCGCGCAGCACTACGGCATCCAGCCGGACCTGATCACCGTCGCGAAGGGTTTGACCAGCGCGTACGCGCCGCTGTCGGGCGTGATCGTCAGTGAAGGTGTTTGGGACGTGATCGACAAGGCATCGCAGGAATCCGGCGCGATGGGGCATGGCTGGACCTATTCGGGCCATCCGATCTGCGCGGCGGCCGCGCTCGCGAACCTCGAGATTCTCGAACGCGAGAATCTCACGCAAAATGCGGCGCAAACCGGCGCTTATCTGCTCGAGCAATTGCATGCGGCGTTCGACTCGCATCCGCTCGTCGGCGAAGTACGCGGCGCGGGTATGCTGGCCGCGCTGGAGTTCATGGCCGACAAGGATGTCCGCACGCCGTTCGATGCAGCGCTGAAGGTTGGGCCGCGTGTATCGGCTGCCGCGATGCAGCGCGGACTGATCGCGCGGGCAATGCCGCATGGCGACATTCTCGGCTTTGCACCGCCGCTGGTGACCTCGCGCAGCGACGTTGACGAGATCGTGAAGCTGACGCGCGAAGCGGTGGATGAGGTGGCGTCGCAGGTGTTTGCGCCGGCTGCTTCGCTTTGATGAACTGAGGTAAGAGAGAACGCCGGCCGTTGTGATGCAGCGGCCGGCGTCTTATTGCATCGAGAGTTGATCAGAATTAGCGCGCTGCTTCGTCGCGGTAGTGTCGATCCGGAATCACGACGATATTGCCTACGAAGCGCTTTTCCATGAACCGCGTCTGCGCCTCCTGAAACTTCGACAGCGGATAGGTCGCCGCGAGAATCGGCCGGATGGTACCGTTCCGGATATAGTCGAGCACGCGTTTGAACGCACCGCGCGTGCCTTGCGACGATCCATTCAACTGCAACTGCTTCAGATACATCGTGCGCAGATCGAGTTGCACGACCGGCCCGGCGATCGCACCGGCGCTCGTATATCGTCCTTCGGGCCGCAGCACGTTCAGCAGTTTGCCGAACAGCGCACCGCCGACCAGATCGGCAACCACGTCGACGGGCCGGCCCCCGGTCATCCGCTCGACGTCCGCGACGAAATCGCCGCTGTCGCGCAGCATCACGCCTTGCGCACCGAGCGCGAGCACGGCTTCTTCCTTGCCTTTGCTGACCACCGCATACGGAATGGCGCCGCGCGCGCGGCATAGCTGGATGATGGCCGAGCCGACGCCGCCGGAGGCGCCGGTAATCAGCACCGCTTCGCCGCGCCTGACGGCCGCGCGCTCGATCATCTGCTCGCCAGTGTGATAAGCACACCAGAACGTGGCGAGTTCGGCGTCGGAATAGGTGGAGTCGATACGATGCGCGTTGTCCGCGGGCACGGCCGTGTATTCGGCGTAGCCACCGTCGCGGCCGTGGCCGATGTAGTCGATATCGGCGAGGCTGTCGTCGTCGCGGTTGTAGATCGATGCGTCGACGATCACGCGCTCGCCGATACGCGCATCGCTGACGCCGCGGCCCACCGCGACCACGCGTCCGACGATATCCGCGCCCTGAATGCGCGGGAACGTCAGCGTCGAGCGGCCGCGTCGCCACGTCGACACCGCTTGCGGGTCGTCGTCGGTGCCATAGGCGCCCTGGCGGACCCACACGTCGGTATTGTTGAGACCGCATGCGGTCACGTCGATCAGCACTTCGCCGGGCCCGCACGACGGCACCGGGACGTCGTCGCGATAGACCAGTTGGTCGAGGCCGCCATGCGCGCTCAGCACGACGGCCTTCATCGTTTTCGGAAGCATGTTTCCCCTTTCGTTGAAACGGGCGTCGTGCTTCGCGAGTTCAAGCTGGCACGACGCCCGCGCGATTATGGTTTGACGAACAGCTTGCGTGGCGTCCTGCAGAAGGTCTCGACGCCGGACTGGGTAATCAGAATGCTCTCGGTGATTTCGAGGCCCCAGTCGTCGAGCCACAGTCCCGGCATGAAGTGGAACGTCATGCCGGGTTCGAGGACGGTCTTGTCCCCCGGGCGCAGGCTCATCGTGCGCTCGCCCCAGTCCGGCGGATAGCTCGCGCCGATGGGATAGCCGCAGCGGCTATTCTTTTCGATGCCGTATTTGTGCAGTACCGCGAAAAACGCGTTGGCAATGTCCTCGCAGGTATTGCCGGGTTTCGCGGCGGCGAGTCCAGCCTCGATCCCTTCGACCACCGCGCGCTCGCCCTCGATGAAATGCTTCGGCGGCTTGCCCAGATACACCGTGCGCGATTGCGGGCAGTGATAGCGCTTGAAGCAGCCGGCGATTTCGAAGAACGTACCGGCGTCTCTCGCGAACGGCGTGTCGTCCCAGGTCAGATGCGGGGCGCCGGCGTCGGCGCCGGTCGGCAGAAGCGGCACGATCGCCGGATAGTCGCCGCCATGTCCGTCGATGCCGGTAATGCCTGCCGAGTAGATCTCCGCGACGAGGTCATTTTTGCGCATGCCCGGCTCGATTCGCTCGACGATATGCGCGTGCATCTTCTCGACGATGCGTGCGGCCACGCGCATGTACTCGATCTCGCGGGGCGATTTGACCGCGCGCTGCCAGTTCACGAGGCCGGTCGCGTCCTGCCATTTCGCGTCCGGCAGATGCGCGACGAGCGAACGATACGCGGCGGCGCTGAAATAGTAGTTGTCCATCTCGACGGCGATCTTCGCGTTGGCCCAACCGCGCGCCGCGATCACCTCGCGCGCGAGGTAGTCCATCGGATGCCGCACGGTGGATTGCACGTAATGATCAGGGTAGCCGACGATCTGATCGTGCTGCATGAAGACGGTGCGCTTTGCACCATTCGCGTCCTGACCACGGCCGAACCAGACTGGCTCTGCGTCGAGCGCGAGCAGCACGCACTGATGCACGTAAAACGACCAGCCGTCGTAGCCGGTGAGCCAGGCCATGTTGGTCGGGTCCGACACGATCAATAGCTCGATGCCGGCCGCCTGCATGGCCTTGCGCGTCCTGGCAAGCCGCGCGGCGTATTCGTCGCGTTCGAACGGCAGGCGCACGACGGGCGCCTCAATTCGCGATTCGTGTTGCGTCGTATCTGACATCTTCCCCTCTCTCTGAGCGTGACGTCGTTGCGGAAAGTGGCGCCCGGTGCACGTGAATGGGGCGTCACGGGTATGTCTCGCCGCAGTCTAATGCCGCGAAAAAACGCCGCTGAATGTGCTAGTTCAATGTTCGTGAAGCTGTCGACGCACGCTGCGCTCGTTGCAATGCACGCTGCGCTGCGTTTGGCTCGCGCCGAAAAAAGAATTGTTCTAGAGCAATCTGGATCGCAAATATGGCTGCGTATTCTGGTTTGCGTCACTGGCGTTTCTGGCGCCGCAGCCGCGTTCCATTCACTCAAGTCATGTACGACGAACGGGATCGAATCGATATGAACACCGCGCGAGTTACCGACCTGCTGAGCGCTTCAGGCATCGCCCCGGCGAGTCTTCCGTCCGAGCGCGGGGCTGCACCCGCAAGCACGCTGGTGCGCCGCGACGAAAGCGCGGCGACCACGCCACTGATCCGGCTCGACCGGATCACGAAACGATATGGCGCGCTGACCGTGCTCGACGAACTGTCGCTCGACGTGATGCCGGGCGAGAAGCTCGCGCTGATCGGCCCGTCGGGATCGGGCAAGACGACGATCCTGCGCATTCTGATGACGCTGGAGACGATCGACGGCGGCCATATCGAAGTGGATGGCGAACAGCTGTTTCATATGCCACGCGGCGGCCAGATGGTGCCCGCGAACGAGCGGCATCTGCAGAAGATGCGCGAGAAGATCGGCATGGTGTTTCAGCACTTCAATCTGTTTCCGCACAAGAGCGTGCTCGAGAACGTGACGCTCGCGCCGATGTTGACGAAAGGCGAGAGCCGCCAGTCGGCGGAAAAGCGCGCGCTCGAACTGCTCGACATGGTCGGCATGGCCGACAAGGTGAAGAGCCGTCCTGCGCAACTGTCGGGTGGGCAGAAGCAGCGGGTAGCGATCGCGCGAGCGCTCGCGCTTGCTCCGCGAATCATGCTGTTCGACGAAGTGACGTCCGCGCTCGATCCCGAACTCGTGGAGGAAGTACTGAACGTGATGCAGCGGCTCGCGCGCGAAACCGACATGACGATGCTGCTCGTCACGCACGAGATGGGCTTCGCGCACGACTTCGCCGATCGCGTGCTGTTCTTCGACCGCGGCAGGATCGTCGAGGAAGGCAAGCCCGAAGACATCTTCACGCATCCGACGCACGAGCGGACCCAGACGTTCCTGCGCAAGATTCTCGCGGCGGGGCATCGAATCTGAGCCGGGCCGCAAGAGCTTGCTTTTCCCACGCTGCACATCACCCACAACTACGCCTTATCACTACGCCATAGGAGCCAGAGATCATGAAGCTGAAGGGGATTCTGATTGCGGGAGGGCTGTCGCTGCTGACGCTCGCGAGCCTCGCTCATGCCGCCGACGACAAGCTCACGCAGCTGCGCCAGCAAGGATTCGCGCGCATCGCGATTGCGAACGAGCCGCCGTTCACCGCGGTCGGTGCCGACGGCAAGGTGACGGGCGCGGCGCCTGATGTCGCGCGCGCGGTGTTCAGGAAGCTCGGCGTCAACGACGTCGTCGCGTCGGTCTCCGAGTATGGCGCGATGATTCCGGGCCTTGCGGCCGGACGACATGACGCGATTGCGGCGGGGCTGTTCATGACGCCGCAGCGTTGCGCGGCCGTCGCTTATTCGCAACCGGTGTTGTGCGCAGTCGAAGCGTTCGCGGTCAAGAAGGGCAACACGAAGAGCGTCAAGACCTACGAGGAAATCGCGAAAGATCCGAAGGCGGTGATCGGCGTGGAAGGTGGCACGACGGAGCAGAAGCTTGCGAGCGCCGCGAATATTCCGACCGATCGCGTGATCATCGTGCCGGACGGGCAAAGCGGTCTGAAGATGTTGCAGGACGGCCGCATCGACGTGTTCGCGTTGCCGCTGCTGTCGATTAGCGACCTGCTTTCGAAGGCGAAGGACCCGAACCTCGAATCGATCGCGCCGGTGCAGAACACGCCGGTGCAGTGCGACGGCGTCGCGTTTCGCAAGCAGGACACCGCGCTGCGCGATGCGTTCGACGTCGAGCTGAAGAAGATGAAGGATTCCGGCGAGTTCGCGAAGATCGTCGAGCCCTATGGTTTCTCGGCGAAGGCGGCGATGTCGACGAGCCGCGAGAAACTGTGCGCGGCGAAAAACTGAGTCCGCGACAAGACGCCATGCGTGCAGCGCGATAGCGCGCATGGCCCACGATACGTTGCGCGCGAGGTGCGTCGATGAACCACTGGTCCGGCTATTTGCAACTGATTTTGCAGGGTGCGCAGACAACCATCGAACTGACGCTGATGGGCGCGGTACTCGCGCTCGTGATGGCGTTCGCTGCGGGGCTCGGACGCCTGTCGCGTTTCTTCATCGTGCGCGCATTGGCCACGTCGTATATCGAGTTCTTTCGCGGCACCTCGATATTCGTGCAGCTGTTCTGGGCGTACTTCGTCTTGCCGATGGCCGGCTTGACGCTGACGCCGCTGCAGGCCGGCGTGCTTGCGCTCGGTTTGAACGTCGGCGCATACGGCGCGGAAGTGGTGCGCGGCGCGGTCGCCGCGATCGGCCACGAGCAGCGCAGCGCCTGCATCGCGCTGAATCTTTCCCGCTATCAGCGAATGCGGCACGTAATCCTGCCGCAGGCCTTGCCACTGATGCTGCCCACCTTCGGCAACAACGCGATCGAGCTGCTGAAAGGCACGGCCGTCGTGTCGCTGATCTCGCTCGGCGACATGACGTTCCAGGCGCAGGTGGTGCGCTCGCAAACGGGCAACACGTTGATTCCGTTCGCGACGATTCTCGCGCTGTACTTCGCCATGGCCTGTCTGATCTCGTTCGGTATGCGCAAGCTGGAAAGCCGGATGAGTTTCGGTCTCGACCGAATCAGGAGATAAACGTATGGAATGGGACTGGAGCTTCGTGCGCGAGATTCTGCCGATCCTGCTGCAAGGGTTGAAGATCACCGTGCTCGCGACCTTGCTCGGCGCGGTGGTGGCGGCCGTGGTCGGCATGGCGATTGCCATTTTGCGGCTGGCCCCGAATCGCGTGGTGTCGCGCGGCACATCGGCCGTCGCGAGTTTCATTCGCGGCACGCCGCTGCTCGTGCAACTGTATTTCGTGTTCTACGTGCTGCCCGATATCGGCATCCGGATGCCAGCGCTCGCCGCAGGTGTACTCGCGATCGGCGTGCATTACGCAACGTATGCAGCCGAGGTCTATCGCGCCGGCATCGAAAGTATTCCGCGTGGGCAATGGGAGGCCGCGAAAGCCTGCAACCTGAGCCCCGCGCAAACATGGCAGCACGTGATCCTGCCCGAAGCGGTGCCACCGATGGTACCCGCGCTCGCCAATTACCTGATCTCGATGTTCAAGGAAACGCCGTTGCTGTCGGCGATCACGGTCCTCGAATTGATGAATCAGGCGAAGATCATCGCGAATACGGATTACCGCTACCTGGAGCCGATGACGCTCGTCGGCGTGCTATTCCTGATCATCAGCCTGATCGCGGTGGCCGGTGTGCGACTACTTGAAAAGCGCTTTCCCGCTCCGGGGCATTGAACGATGAAAACAACCATTCGGCAGTTCGAGCGCACTGCGCATCTGATCGAACGCGCGTTCGACAAACGCATCGGTCTCGTGATTCTCGCAACCGATCACACCACTGAACCGGATTTCGCGGCACTCGTCGCGAACGAGCGTATCGGCATTTACGTGAATCGCGTGCCGTATGCGAACCCGGTCACACCCGGGAATCTGCGCGCGATGGAACCGGCGCTGAGCGCCGGCGCGGCGCTGATCCTGCCTGACGAAGCGCTCGACGTCGTGATGTATTCGTGCACGTCGGCATCGGTGATGATCGGCGATGCGCGGATCGAGCGCGCTATTCACGCGGCTAAACCATCGGCCAGAGTCGTCACCCCAACCGCGTCCGCGGTCACTGCGCTCAACGCGCTGGGTGCACGGCGTATCAGCGTGCTGACGCCGTACACGGTCGAAACGAGTCGACCGATGGCCGGGTACTTTGCCGCGCAAGGCTTCGCTATCGATCGCTTCTCATGCGTCGGTTTGACCGATGACCGGGAGATGGCACGGATCTCGCACGACGATATCGTCGACTTCGCGCGCGACGCGATGGCGCCGGACTCCGATGCGTTGTTTATCTCGTGCACCGCGGTGAGGGCGGCGCCAATCATCGCGCGAATCGAAGCCGCCACGGGCAAACCGGTGGTGAGCAGCAATCTCGCGACCGCATGGATGTGTTTGCGACTGTGCGGCGAGAACGAAGCAAGGCCACAGCAGGGGCGTTTGATGACGCTGCCGTCGCTGACGCGCTGAGTGCCGTGTGAGGCGTCGATCGGGTTGTTTTTCCCGACGGAACACGACGCATTGTTGCCGCGCGCGTACGGATTACCGCATCCGTCACCGGCTTGATGGAAAACCCCGACGCCTGCATCGTCCTAGAACATCGGTGCGGGCGCGTGCCATCGGTATCGTGGGTTCAGGCGACGTTACCTGTGTCGCACGGAGACATCCCAGGAGGAGACATGCACTACGTACATTCATGGACCGCGCAGAGCGCGGAACCGCAGGCGCGCAGCTTGCTGCGACGCGCGATCGCCGCGTCGGCACTTGGCAATGCGACCGAATGGTTCGACTACGGTATTTACGCCTACGGTCTGAGCTACATTTCCGCGGCGTTGTTCCCCGGCAGTACGGCGCAGGCCACGTTATTCGCGCTGGCGACGTTCGCTATTTCGTTTCTCGTGCGTCCGTTAGGGGGCCTGTTCTGGGGACCGCTCGGGGATCGTCTCGGCCGCAAGCACGTGCTCGCGTTGACGATCATCCTGATGTCGGTGGCAACCTTGCTGGTTGGACTCGTGCCGACTTACGCGAGCATCGGCTGGTGGGCGCCCGCCATCCTCGTCGTGCTGCGGATGATCCAGGGCTTTTCGACGGGTGGCGAGTACGGCGGCGCGGCGACTTTCATGGCCGAATACGCACCCGATAAAAAACGCGGCTTTTGCGGCAGCTTCCTCGAATTCGCGACGCTGTCGGGTTTCTCGCTCGGCGCGTTTCTGATGCTCGGTTGCTCCGTCGTGCTCGGCAACACGGCGATGCATGCATGGGGGTGGCGTCTGCCGTTTCTGATCGCGGCGCCGCTCGGCCTGATCGGTTTCTATCTGCGCTCGAAGCTCGAAGACACGCCGGTCTTCCGCGAACTCGAACAATCGACGCACAAGGAGCAGCATAGCGGCGTCACGCTGAAGGCCTTGCTGCGCGACTATTGGAAGCCGCTGATCCAGCTCGGCGGACTCGTGGTCGCGTTGAACGTCGTCAACTACGTGCTGCTTGCCTACATGCCGACTTTCATGCAGAAACAGCTTGGCATGAGCGACAACATGTCCCTGCTCGTACCACTGATCGGCATGCTCGCGATGATGGTGTTTCTGCCTTTTGCAGGCACGTTTTCAGATCGCGTCGGACGTAAGAACGTCTGGTGGTTTTCGCTGATCGGCCTGTTCATCGCGGCGATCCCGATGTTCCTGCTGATGAAGCTTGGCGTGCTCGGTGCCATGATCGGCTTTTCGGTGCTGGGTCTGCTGTACGTGCCGCAACTTGCCAGCATCTCGGCGATGTTTCCCGCAATGTTCCCGACCCAGGTCCGTTATGCGGGGATGGCGATCGCGTACAACGTCTCGACGTCGATTTTCGGCGGCACCGCGCCGATGGCGAACGAATGGCTGGTCGCGCATACAGGCAATGCGCTGGTGCCCGCTTACTACATGATGGCCGCGTGCGTCGTTGGGGCGATTGCGCTGATCTTCGTCACCGAAACGCGCGGGTGCTCATTGCGCGGGCAGGGCATTCCGGGCAAGCAGGAAGCGCCGAAAACGTCGGACGCGCGACCGGAATGAGGCTGACAGTGTTGGCGTTAGCTTGAGGAAAGTCTGCCGGCTGAAATCACAAAACTGCCTGTTTTATCGGATCAACTGCTTGCATACCGAAACAACCATTGCTACGGTCTGTGGCGTAATCAGTGTGACCGACTGGCGTGGCAATAGTGACGCCGTGCGCGAAAACTTCGTGACGACGCCGATCGAAGATTTTTTGAGCTTCGACATGCCGCTCATGATCATTGACGAAGTATAGCCATGAGGGTGCGTGCGTTTCGCTGACCCTGGTCTTCGCGGCAGTTATTGAAAATCACGTGCGTCGTTGCCACCTGCCTCGAGATATCGCGGATGGGTCCAGATAACTGCGTCAGTTCACCGTCGGTGTAGTCGTAGTCGAAGCGTGCCGACGCGGTTGCGGCACCGGTGGAGCTCCACGTATCTGCATTGCGACCATGCAGCCGTACGAACGCAAGGTCAGGATTGGTCACCTCCCACACGGTGTGCGCGCGGTTCGTGACCTCTGCAGGAGCATCCATGATGACGTGTACGAGCTTATAGCGCTTCAGCAGGTCCAATGTGTTGGAGGCGTGTTTGTCGTCCAGCCAGGAGTTGTTGCGAAACTCTACCGCGACGGTGTATCCCTGCATTCGGTCCGCACACTCTTCGACATGGGCGTTTCCTTCAGGGCCGCAGGTCAGCCACGGAGCAAACTGGAAAAGAACAGCACCAAGTTTGCCAGCGCGGCGTAGGGGTTCGAGCGCCTCGCGATAACGCCGCCAGAGTTCATCAAGTACGTCGCCCGGAATATCGCGGTAGTAGAGGTTCTTTTTGCCCGTCTCCGGAATCGCCATCGCGATGTCTTTCGTCAGAGAATCCCGCACGGTCTGATGTCCAGTCAGCAGCCGAAACGCCTTGATGTCGAAAATGAAATCGTCGGGCGTGCGTTCCGCCCACAACGCTGAGTTCGACGCAGAGGGCATGCCGTAGTAACTGGAATCAACCTCCACCAGCGGGAACCGCGACGCATAGAACCGCAGCCGTGCCTCGGCGGTTCTAGATTCGGGTGGATAGAAACGCTTGCACGCGATGAGCGTCTTATCCGTCCAGCCAGCCGAACCGCAAAGTATCTTCACGATGCCCTCTGATTCGAGTGCGTGCTCGCCGGACGATGATGGATCATCTGGTAGAGGCCGCGTCGTAATCCACGTGATTAGCTAGACGAGCCAAGGCACGCTGCAAGAATCCTGCCCAGCAGTCCGCCGAGATGGCTCTGTCACGTCAGGCCGGGATAGAGCGGCAAAACGCCGAGCCGCATGTTGAGACCCAGGCTGCTTACGACGAGCAATGCCTGCGCGTCTCGCTCGACAGTTTTCCGCAGCTATCGTTCCACGCTCATGCCCACGCAAGCCCGGCCTGCGTCGTTCTGTGATTCCACCGACGGGTGGCCTCGACTGCCACGCTGCAAGAGTCGACGGGAAACACGTTTCCGTCTGGGGTTATTTTCTGCGAACTCTGCGGCCGGTCCGGTTCAGAACAGGTCGTCGGGTACGTCGACCTCTACCGCGCAATCACCTTGCAATGCCGGTGGATTCTGACGCTCGTTGAATTGCTTGCGTACCCATTCGCCAAGACGCTCCTGAAACCCTTTACGATACGCCGTATCCGCCTCTGCATAGCGCTCGAATTGCGCGTATGTGAATGCGAGTGTGACGGCACAGCGGGCATCAAGCGTACTATCGCGATGCGAATCGACGACCCACGATATCTGAATGAAGAGCCGTGTGCCTTCGTCATAGCTGCTGATAGCCGGTGCTTTGGGCGACTCAAAAAAGCCCCTGAGCGCGAGTTCAATTTCCTCGACGCGCTGGTCCAGTTCTGGCTCATCCATTTGCGTCTCCTCTGAGCGACTTTCCATTCAGATGTGAAGTGAGCAACATGCATTCCTTGTCCGCAAACGGGTCGGCCCGACCACAGCCAGTTGGGCATGACTGATGCTGATAACCCCGCGTCACGCAGGCGACGGTTGAGTTACAGGAGACATATCGTGCATCGAATTTTGAAAAATGCGCTCGTCACGCTTTTGCTGGCCGCATGCGCGGTGGCGGCTTCCGGCTGCAAGCGCGCGGACAACGGCAATGATGCGCTGAGTACTGGCAGCAGTGGTGTCATGAGCAATTCGGCGGGTGTGAGCGGCACGCCGGGTAGCAGCGACGCGGCGGATCGTGCGAGCAATGCCGCTGGCGCAGCGGC
>DATAQT010000499.1:0-14371 GCA_036264535.1 Paraburkholderia sp.
CGACTTCGTGCATCAGACGATCGCTGAAGACAATCTCGACGTGAAGATCGTCTGTGCGTTGCCGGGCCTCACGACCGGATACGGTCCAAGCCACCAGGCCGCCGAAGACCTCGCCCTGATGCGCGCGATGCCGAACATGACCGTGATCGATCCGTGCGACGCGCTCGATATCGAACAGATGGTGCCGGCCATCGCCGCCCACAAGGGTCCGGTCTACGCGCGGCTGTTGCGCGGCAACGTGCCCGCCGTGCTCGACGAATACGACTACCGGTTCGAACTGGGCATGGCGAAGCTGCTGCGTGACGGCAACGACGTGCTGCTGATCTCGTCGGGGATCATGACGATGCGCTCGCTCGAAGTCGCGAAAGCACTGGCGGCGGACAAGATCGACGTTGGCGTGCTGCACGTGCCGACCATCAAGCCGCTCGATACGGCCACGATCCTGCGCGAGGCGAAGCGCTCGGGCCGCATGGTGATCGTCGCGGAGAACCATACGGTGATCGGCGGGCTCGGCGAAGCAGTGGCGCGCACGCTGCTCGGCGCGGGTGTGACGCCACCATTCCGCCAGATCGCGTTGCCCGACGAGTTCCTCGCCGCCGGCGCGCTGCCCACGCTGCACGATCGTTACGGTATCTCGACGAACGCGATGGCGACGACAATCAAAACGTGGCTCGGTTGATGACGCAAATCGTAACCACACCGCGGTGAACGCGCCGGGGATGTGGGGAATGACCGCAACTGCGCCGGTTGCGGTCATTTGTCTTCAACGCGCGCGAGGTGCGCCTCGTCGCGCTTTTACACGCCGATGGTCCGCGTCGTCTTCAGCGCGATCCATGTCATGCCTTCGCGCAGGCCTTCTAGTACCGCTTCCCTTTCCACGGCAAACACCGTCGATTGATGAAAGGTGCGCTCGAAATCACCCTCGGGCGACGCATGCTTGACATGGATCGTCGCCTGAAATCCGCCTTCCTGCGCCTCCGCCGTCTGCACGCTCACGGACCAGCTTCCTTGCTGCGCGTTTGCTGATATGGCCATTGGATGCTCCTCGGGTTGCCGCGAGCGGCTGCCACCCTCAGCGTAATTCCACGCAACGCGTGTGTGTTGATCCACGTCAAGCGTCGACGCGAACCGTCGGTCACGCTCGACGTCATCGGTTCGCGCAATGCTTTCAACTGCGTTTCAGACGCACGCTGTCGCGTGCACCGATTTCGCGCCCATCGCGCGGACGTTTCGCGGTAAGCTTGGCCACGGTATCCGTCTCACGCGTTCGCGCCAGTGCGGCAACGCTGCCCTCGTGATCGACGATCGCCGGAGTTCATCATGTGGTACACCTTCATCGATGCCCAGCAACGCCTCGCTCGCGCGATGGTCGGCGGAGTGCTCTCCGAATCCGGCCCGGGGCCGGGCGCGCCAGCGGGCTGGCTCGGCGCGGAACAGGCGTCCGACGCGTTCAGCTCCTGGCTGCTCAGGTCGGCCTGCGCTTTCGAGCGGACGCCGCCGTTCGCGATCCACTCCGTCGTCTGCAACGGTAGCCGCGTGAGCGTCGACGAAAGCGTCGTCGCGTCGCTTGCGCTTGGCACGTTGCTCAGATTCAAACGCAACCCACCTTTGTCATCGGCTGACGAAAAGCGGCCGGTACTGTTGTGCACGCCGCTCGCCGGACATCACTCTGTCATGCTCCGCGAGACGGTCGAAACGCTGCTCGAAGAACGCGACGTGTTCGTAACCGACTGGGCCGACGCGCGCGACGTGCCGCGCGAAGCCGGACCGCTTTCTCTCGACGACTACGTGCGGGCGCTCGAAAGCTTCGTCGGCGTCGCCCACGCGTTGGGGTCGCCCGTTCATGTGATCGCGATCTGTCAGGCGGGCGTGCCCGCGCTCGGCGCCGCGGCGTTGCTCGCGAAGGACGAGGCCGCGCCGATCGCGAGCGTCTCGCTGCTCGGCGGTCCGATCGATACCCGTTTGAACCCGACCGTCGCGGATCGCTTCGCGAGCTCCCATACGCTCCAGTGGTTTCACGACAATGCGATCGATATCGTTCCTCCGCCCTATCGCGGCGCGGGACGCCTCGTCTATCCGGGCTTCATCCAGCAGGCCGCGCTCTTTGCCGCGCATCCGGAGCGGCACTTGCGCCTCGAAGCGGATTACTGGTCCAGGTGGCTCGCGGGCGATATGTCCGGTGCGCAGCAGGCGCTGCGCTCGGCGAACGAATATGCCGCGGTCCTCGACATGGCGGAGTGCTATTTCCTCGATATGCTTCGTGTGGTGTTTCACGAGCATCTGTTGCCGCGCAATCTATGGTCGGTCGGCGGGCGACCGGTGCGGATCGCCGCGCTGCGCGATACGCCGCTGTGCACGGTCGAGGGCGACAGCGACGAAATCACGGGCGCGGGGCAGACGCATTGCACGCATGCGCTGTGCGATGCATCGACGATGCGACCCCGGCGGCAGTTCACCGTTGAACAGTGCAATCACTATGACCTGTTTATCGGTCCGCGGTGGCGCGATGCGGTTTATCCGGGGCTTCGCGAATTCTGGCGCGATGTCGAACAATCCGCGTTGGAAGTTCGGCGGCCGCGGCGCGCGGCGAGGGTTTCGGCGAGCCGGAAATTGGCGTGAGGTGGCGGCCATGCGCGTGAGAGAACATGGCGCATGATTTCGGTCGTCAGGCCCCAGGCACTAGCGACAATCGTTCTGCAGAGGGACAAAATGAAAAAGGGAAAGACGAAACTTACGCGGCATGATGCTGAGCGCCTGTTCGAGGGATTGCCCGAAGGGAAGGCGAGCGTATCGAGCCGGCCGGTGAATCCATTTGAGCCAGGGGTGTTCGACGTCGTCGAGCGCATCGACGACGAAACCAAACTCTGGAAAGACAACCTCATTACTCTTCCGATCGCGATCGCATTGCCCCCAGGCTACGAGTCGGTGGCTCGCATGCGCGAGGCGATGGAGCGGGCATGGCGCGTGAAGTGGGTGAGAGAAGAAAGAAACGAGGTCGTCACCGAGTTCCCTGAAGGATGGAAAGCCGTTCGCCCGGAAAGCGGACCCATCGAGCTGCGCGATCCCTCTGGCGTGGTCCGCGCCTTACATGGGTGGGCTAAGGATGCTGAACTCAGGATTTTGCCAAGGTATCTGGTTGAGTCACAGGCGAACAGTTCGAGCGGACTGAGCAGCTTGTTGGTCCGTGATCGCGGGAACGGTCAAATTCTTGAGAGGTCGTCGATCTGGTCTGCCAAAACGGGTACCAACCATCCAGACTGGACCAGACTGTCAGAGTGGCTCAACTTACACTATCCCCACCATCGGGACCCGCTTCGGTACTGGGAAGATTGCGAGCAAAACATCCAGAACTGAATGAGTTTTGGCGGCTCTGTTTTCGCGTCTACTTAACCGCCTGGCGGAACCGAAAGCAGGGCTCACCGCCTGGCTGGTCTTCCGGGTTCGGCCCCATCGGCCGTTCGTCGCCGCCGCAAAGATCGTCAACGATTTGGGGCTGTGTCGATCGCACCGTTTTTTACGCGCCTTTCAGCCAGGGCATTTCCACGGGTGAAACCACCAGATGTCGGGACTCGCGCTTCAGTTCGAAGATGAATCCGACCAGGATCATGGAGTCCGCATAGGGGATCGGGAATACGTGAGGATTTTCCGCGATGCGCAGCGGGTGCGCGGGCGTGTCCGCCGTCGTCGCGGCGTTCGCACGGACACTTTCCAACTCGTCAGCCATCGCCTGCCCACTGACTTTCAGGACGCGGCTACGCAGGTCGCTGAAGGGTTCGATTCGTGCCCCATCTTCGTTGTATTCGGGCACTTCATAGATGAACCAGGACATTTGCCTCTCCTAAAAAAGGCAGCCATTCTAACAGTGGGCCTGACCGGTCATCTCCGGACGCCTACCCTATTCACGCGACGAAGCTTTGCAAGGGAGCAGTCAAAGCTGGCGTCAACCGTCAAATACAGATAACCGTAAGCGGTAACGCCAGGACGCAAGTTCGCTCACTGCCTACGCTCCATAGCGGCTGCCCGTTCAAGCACCTTCTCCGCCGCATCGAACGCGCATCGTATGGCCGCCTCAGCGTCGTCGCCCGCGCAATGCGCGACGGGCCTGAGTTCGTGCGCCGGCGTGACCAGATCGAGCCGCACGTCATAGCGTGGATGGTTCGATCCCGGACGCAACGCCTCGATGGCGAGATGGCAGTTCGACACGAGCGCGCCAAACCGCGCGAGACGCACCAGTTGCACCGCCGCTGCCGCTTCGAGCGGCGCCGCGCCCGCAAAGCCGAAATAGACGATCTGCATGCCGATGCCCATCCTCGCCTCCCGTTGCGAATATCGATCGGGCCTGTTCCGCATCGATGCAGGTCCAGGCGCTCGCTATGGGCCTATCTTGTTCTTGCATAAAAGGTGGTCATTGACGTGCGTCAAGCACGGCGAAGCTGCGCGCGCCACCTCCCCCTCAATGCATATGCATGCCCCCGTTGATCGCGATGTCGGCACCGGTGATAAAAGCCGCCTCCTCCGAGCACAGAAACGCGATCAACGCCGCCACTTCGTCCGGACGCCCCAGCCGCCCGACCGGAATCTGGGGAATGATCTTTGCGTCGAGAATCTCGCGCGGCACTGCTTCGACCATCGCGGTCGCCAGATACCCGGGCGACACCGTGTTCACCGTGACGCCATGCTTCGCGGTTTCGAGCGCGAGCGCCTTCGTGAAGCCATGCACGCCCGCCTTGGCCGCTGAATAATTGGTTTGCCCGTAGGCGCCGCGCGAACCGTTGACCGACCCCACGTTGACGATACGGCCGTGGCGTCGCTCGAGCATGCCGGGCAGCAGCGGCTTGGTCATGTTGAACAGACCGTCGAGATCGGTGCGCAGCACGGCGTCCCAGTGCTCCTTGCTCATCTTCGCGAAGCTCGTGTCGTGCGTGATGCCCGCGTTGTTGATCAGCACGTCGACCGCGCCCAGTTCGCCGAGAACGCTTTGCGCGCAGCGCGCGCATGAATCGAAGTCGGTGATGTCGGTTTCGTACGCATGAAACGCGCGACCCGCGTCGCGCTCGTCCTGCAGCCACGTCGACACGTGATCGTTGCGCGTCGAGTGCGACACCGCGACGGTCATCCCTGCGTCATGAAGCGCCCGGCTGATCGCCGCGCCCAAGCCGCCCATCCCGCCTGTGACAAATGCCACGCGATCCGTTCCCATCTGAACTCCTCCTTGCAGTGCTGCCATTGACGGTGCGCGCCCCGGTTTTGCCGACTCGCGCCGCTAAACGACGCCCGCGAACGGCAGCGCGTTCTGCGAGTTCCACCACCACGCGCTCACGCCGCCCGCGAGCGGCGCGACGCCTGGCGCCATGCCGTACGCCGCCGGCCACCACGCATACCAGACATACCAGGCGGCGAAGGCCCGGTTGGCCTGATCGAACCAGTCCGCCTCGCGCTGCGCGGCGAAGGCGATCGACCTGCTCCAGCCGGCGAAGCTCTGCTCCGCATATTCGCGAGCCACGTTCTGCGCGGCCTGATACGCCGCCGGGTAAGCGAACCAGCCTTCGGGCTGTCCGGATATCGTCGCGGTCCATGGTGAAGCGGAGCGCCCGCGCGGCGCATCGGAAGCGGAAGCGGAATCGGAAACCATGATCGGTGCCCTCCAGAGCACAGCATAGGAGTACCAGGAGCGGTTGCAAACATCGACCGCGCCTGCGACTGTATTGATCGTGCGTCAGCCGCCGCTTGATCTGCGTCAACAGCCGCGCCCGCCGCGCCCCTAGACTCCATCTGACGACGGGCTCGCGCCCGTTCCCACGTTCTGTCACGGAGCCCCGGCGATGAGTTACAAAAGCATTCTCGTTCACCTCGATACGAGCGTTCGTGCGCATCCTCGGCTCGAGATCGCGTTGCATCTCGCGCACCGCTTTCATGCGACGCTGACCGGCCTCTATTCGACCTACGTGCCGCCGCGCCACGCGTTCTTCGTGATGGCCGGCACCGCCGACTACTACGCCGAGCACGAGCGCCTGCGGCAAGAGCGCGCCGGCGCGCTCGAGCGGCTGTTTCACGCGGAGCTCGCGCGCGCGAACGTCGACGGTCAGTGGATCGCCGCGCAAGGCTACGCGAACGACGTCGTGCCCGGGTACGCGCGTCACGCCGATCTGATCGTGCTCGGGCAGACCGATCCGGTCGATCCCGAGGCGTTCGTCGCCGAACAGTTCGTCGAGCACATCGTGCTGTCGGCCGGACGGCCGGTGTTGCTGGTGCCTTCCGCAGGCACCTTCGCGCCGCCGGGCCGGCACGTGCTGATCGCGTGGGACGGCAGCCGTGAAGCGACCCGGGCGATCCACGACGCGCTGCCGTTTCTCGCGCACGCGGCCAGAGTCACGCTCCTGACGGTTCATTCGCCCGGCGACCGGCCACCGCGCGACCCGGTTCCGGGCGCCGATATCGCGCTCGCCGTCGCGCGTCACGGCGTGAAGATCGACGTGCGCGATCTGAGCATCGAAGCCGGCACGCCGGTTGGCGACGTACTGCTCTCGCAAGCGGACGAACTCGGCTGCGACATGATCGTGATGGGTGCGTACGCGCATTCGCGCCTGCACGAAGTCGTACTGGGCGGCGCGACACGCACGATCCTCGAGTCGATGACCGTGCCGGTGCTGTTGTCGCATTGAAGTTCGCGTTTAATAAGGAGACCAGCATGTTTCACCGCCTACTCGTCGCGCTCGATGGCAGCGACACCGCTTCCCGTGCCTTCGACGCCGCATTGACCCTCGCCGCCGAATCGGGCGCCGAGTTGATGCCGCTCTACGTGATCGACGTGCCCGTCATCGCCTACGACGCGCCCGGCTTCGACCCTTGCGTGATCCAGGACGCCTTCGTCGAGGAAGGCAAGCGGATCGCGGCCGACGCGCAGAGCCGGATGGCCGCGCGCGGCGTCAAGGGCACACCACGCATCGTGGAAGCCTCGATCCCCGGCGAAGACGTTGCGAGGCGGATCGTCGCGACGGCGCTCGAATGGCGCGCCGACGCGATCGTAATGGGCACGCACGGCCGCCGCGGTGTGCAACGGCTGATGCTCGGCAGCGTCGCCGAGCGCGTGCTGCGCAGCGCCACCTGCCCGGTACTGATGATTCCGGCGCACGCGAGCAGCGCGACTTGCGGCGAGGCCACGCTTGCCCGCGCCGAAAACGAGCTCATCTGAGCAGCGAAAAGCCGGCTCGTTCGCCGGTGCCGCGGCACGATTGCACCATTGCGCCGCGGCACCGCGCTTCAGGGCCGCGCGGGTCCAGCGGGATCATGGCGCACGATCAGCACGGGGATGTCGGTCGCACGGACGAGCGACTCCGCGACGCTGCCGAGCAAAAAGCGCTGCACGCCGTGCCGGCCGTGCGTGCCCATCACGATCAGATCCGCCTCGATTTCATCGGCGACGCGCGCGAGCACCGCCGACACGCTCTCGGCGTAGGCGTCGATCACGCGCACGCCGCCTGGCACCTGCGCTTCGCGCATCATCTCGCGCGGCGAATCGAGCGCGCGGCTGGCGAATTCCTGCGCCGCGGGCGCCGGTTCCGGTTCGAAAACCGCATCGGCAGTATCCGACCACTTGCCGTGCCCGACCACGCAGCAGGCTTCGAGTGTGGCGCCCGTCAGCTTCGCGAGCTTCAGCGCTTCGGCAAAGGCGCGCTGCGCGCTGGGACTGTCATCGAGCGCGACCAGAATTCGTTCATACATGTTGGACTCCCTCTGAAAGCGCTGGCATGACCCGAAGCGGTGCCAGCGCAAGTCTGCAACGACAGTGTGGAGCGCACGCCGACGCGTGGCTTGATGCAGGTCAACGGGCCGCCGTGTGCGCCCCGCATGGACAATAGTGCCACTCAAACCGGCATGCCATACGAACGGCACGCACCGCCGCGCGCGGATAGCGGATAATGGCCGCGCACTGCCGCGAGCGGGCATGCAACGCGCGGCTTCGCGATGACGGTTACGTTTCCCTTGCAATCGATGCGACAGACAGAGATCGCCCCATGATCAAGGTGTTGCTGGCCGACGACCACACGCTCGTGCGCGACGGGTTACGTCATATCCTGCAGCAAGCGAGCGGTTTCGAAGTGGCCGGCGAAGCGTGCGACAGCGCGACGACGCTCGCGCTGATCCGCGCGACGCACGCCCACGTGCTCGTGCTCGATCTGTCGATGCCGGGACGCAATGGCATCGAACTGATCAAGCAGATCAAGGACGAGAAACCCGCGCTGCGAATTCTGGTGTTGACGATGCACGCCGAGCAGCAATACGCGGTACGCGCGTTCAAAGCGGGCGCGTCCGGCTATCTGACCAAGGAAAGCGCGAGCGCGGAACTGGTCGGCGCAGTGACGAAAATCGCGTCCGGCGGCGTCTATGTGAGCCTCGCGATGGCCGAGCGCTTCGCGCAGGCTCTGAACGAGCCCGCCGACGCGCTGCCACACCAACGGCTGTCCGATCGCGAATTCGAGGTATTCCGGCGCATCGTCGCGGGCCAGAGCATCACCGAGATCGCCAACGAACTATCCGTCAGCGTAAAGACGATCAGCACGCACAAGACGCGCATCCTCGACAAAATGCAGATGCCGAACGAGAACGGGCTCGTTCGCTACGCGATCCGCCACAAGCTGTTCGACGACGAAGCCGACCTCTAACCCTGCGCTTCCGACCCTCGCCAGGAATATTCCTACAACGACTACCTGAACTCCTGGCGCCATTTAAAGCGCCGCCGATACATTTTTGAGATGTGGTCGCCGATACTGGACGACATGGACACCACCCTGTCAGCCACCGTATCGAGAGTTTTCCTCGTCGACGACGCGGCCGACGTCCGGCGCCGGCTCGCGCGGCTGATCGCGCTGATTCCCGGCATCGAAATCGCCGGCGAGTCCGCTGGCGTCGAGCACGCTTTCGACATCATCGTCGCGAGTCGCGCCGATGTCGCGGTGCTGGACCCGTGCTTCTCCGGCAAGACGAATCTCATGCTGCTCGCGGCACTGTCGCGGGTGCGGCCGTCCATCGTCAGCATCGTACTGACCAACCATTGCGCGACGGCGTTTCGCCGCGCGTGCGAAGCGGCAGGCGCCGACTTCTTCTTCGACAAGACCTCGGAGTTCACCCTCGCCTGCCATGCCATCGAAGCGATTGCGTACGTGCGTCGCGCACAATCGGCCTGAGCGCCAGGAGTCGATCATGCAAGTTGCCGCAGCCTGTGAACCCCGCCACGACGCGCCCCGTACCGCGCGCGCCGTGCCGATCCACGTCGTGCCGCGCGGCGCCGCGGCACGACACGCCGCGCCGCGCTGTTCCACCTGCGCGATGCGCGCGATCTGCATGCCGCCCGAGCTGACGTCCGAGCAGCTCGCCCAGCTCGACGCGGTGATCTGCTCGACCCGCTCGATCAAACGCGGTGACGCGCTGTATCGCGCGGGCGACGCGTTTCACAGCATTTACGCGGTACGCGCCGGGTCGTTCAAGACCGTGGTCATGCATCGCGACGGCCGCGAGCACGTAACCGGCTTCCAGATCGCCGGCGACGCGCTCGGCCTCGATGGCATCTGCGAGGGCAAGCAGAATTGCGATGCGATCGCGCTCGAAGACAGCGTCGTGTGCATCATTCCGTTCGCGCAGCTCGAGGCGATCTGCCGCGAAATGAAGCCGATGCAGCATCACATCTATCAGATGATGAGCAGCGAAATCGTGCGCGAATCGAGCCAGATGATGCTGCTCGGCACGATGAGCGCCGAGCAGCGGGTCGCGACGTTTCTGCTGAACCTGTCGAAGCGCTTCAAGGCGCGCGGCTTTTCCGCGGCGGAGTTTCATCTGCGCATGACGCGCGAGGAAATCGGCTGCTTTCTGGGCATGAAGCTCGAAACCGTGAGCCGGATGTTCTCGAAGTTCCAGCGCGAGCGCCTCGTGCAGGCGAACGGCAAAACCATCCGCATCGAAGACCCGGAAGGCCTGGCTCGGGTTTGAGCGCCGGGCGCGACGCTGACGTCACCTTCGCTCGCACGACAAGCCGGATGAAACAGGCGCTCCCGAACTGATATAACTCAGTGAGTTGGGTTGCGCGACCTTACCGGAGCCCAAGGAGGAGCAATGGGTCAGTCGAATGGCGAGTCTTCGCGTTTCACCGATTCGGCGTCCGTGTCGGACGTGCCCGTCGAAGATCGCTATTTCATGTTGATCGAAGCGGTCCAGGACTACGCGATCTTCATGCTGGACCTGTCCGGCCGTGTGACCAGCTGGAATCCCGGCGCACAGCGCATCAAGGGCTACACGCCTGAAGAAATCATCGGCCAGCATTTCTCGAAGTTCTATACCCCGGAAGACATCGCGGCCGGCAAGCCCTCGCGCGAGCTGGAAATCGCCGCAACCGTTGGCCGCACCGAGGACGAAGGCTGGCGCGTCCGTCGCGACGGCTCGCGGTTCTGGGCCAACGTGGTCGTTTCGGCCGTGCACGATGCCTCGGGCGCCTTGCTCGGCTTCGCCAAGGTCACGCGCGACCTGACCGAGCGCATGCGCCTCGCGGAACTCGAACGCTCGAACGAAGTATCCACGCACGTGCAGACCGCCCGTGAAAACGAGCAGAAACGTATCGCGCGCGAACTGCACGACGACCTCGGTCAACGACTGACCGCGCTGAAAATGAGCGTCGCGCTGCTCGAAGCGAGCCTGAACAAACAGCCCGCCACCGCGCCCCTTGCCGCGCAAACGCATGAACTGCAAACGCAGATCGACTGGATGGCCGCTTCGCTACGGCGTATCGCCGCCGACCTGCGCCCCCCGCTGCTCGACGACCTCGGGCTTGCCGCCGCGCTCGACTGGCTGGTCGAAGACTTTACGAAACGCTATCGCGTGCGGGCGAGCGTTCATCTGGAGCCGGCCGAGCCGGCATGCGGCGACTTCGCCGCGACGGCGCTGTTTCGCATCGTTCAGGAGGCGTTGACGAACGTCGCGCGGCACGCGAACGCACGGCGCGTGCGCGTCGACTTGATCTGCGTGGGCCCCATCGTTTCGCTCGATATCGACGACGACGGCGTGGGCGTCGCGTTGGATCAGCCGCCGGCGAAGAATTCGTTCGGTCTGGTTGGCATTCGCGAGCGCGTGCGGCAGTTGCGCGGCAACGTCTCGTTCACCAGCTCGCCGGGCAATGGCTTCAGAATCTCGATCCAGATCCCGGCCGACGCGCTCGCCTAAGACGCCCGCACGCGACGGCACCCCGCTGTCGCAGTGTTACGGAGCAGGCGCATCCTCCTCGCTCTGCATGCGCATGAGCAACACCGGACAGCGCGAGAAACGCAGCACGCGTTCCGCCACGCTGCCGATCACGAGGCGCTGCACGCCACGCCGTCCATGCGTGCCCATCACGAGCAGGTCGGCGTGGATCTGCTCCGCGTGACGCAGCACGATACTGGCGACGTCGTCCGACAGGCTGTCCGATTCGATCAGTTCGGAGCGGCATGGGACCTCGGCGTCGACGCAGGTCTGTTCGGCCTCCTCGAGCACCGACTGGCCGTCCTGGCGCAGCGCTTCGACGAGCGTCATTGGGTCGTAATAGCCGGCATAGGAAAAGAGCGGCGTCTTGTCGACCACATAAACCGGATGCACGACGCCCTTCGTCAACACGGCAAGATTCACCGCTTCTTTGAGCGCGCGTTTCGAGAAGCTGCTGCCGTCGAGCGCGACGAGAATATGCTGGTACATGCCGATTCTCCACTGAGGTTGGATTTTTCGACGCGTGTAGCGCGCCGCTGCTACAGATAAAAAAGCCCGCCTGCACTGCCCTGGTACGGCTCCGACAACTCGCTGCGCGGCGCCGCGT
Source organism: Paraburkholderia sp. (assembly GCA_036264535.1). Classification (GTDB taxonomy): domain Bacteria; phylum Pseudomonadota; class Gammaproteobacteria; order Burkholderiales; family Burkholderiaceae; genus Paraburkholderia. The sequence continues at coordinate 11,834 of DATAQT010000499.1, forward strand.
CCGCCCGCCACGACGACGCGCGGCGCGGACACACGAGCACGGGACAAGCCGCGTCGCGCAACGTGCGCGAGGTCACGTGCCCCGGCAACGGATGCGGTGCGCCGCGCATACCGTGCGAACCCATCACGATCAGATCCGCGTGCCAGCTTTCCGCTTCGCCGAGGATCGCGGTCGACGCATCGCCCGAATCGTCTTCGAACTCGAGCAAGGCGGTTTCGGCCACGCAGCGGCTTTGTTCGAGCATCGCCGCGCCACGCCGCAAGACATCGATTCGATGTTGCGATACGACTTCGACCGGCAGCCATTCGCACCACGCGAAGCGGTCGTCGGCCGCGTAGACGACCTTGATCTGCGCGTCGGGGGGCGCGACCGCGAGCGCGGTGCGCAGCGCGTCGAGCGCGGTGTCGCTGCCATCGATCGCGACCAGCACGCGGCTCGCCGCTCTCGCATCGTTCGCGCCGCCAGAGGTCGCCGGCAGGTACAGAACCGGGCGCCCGATCGACGCGACCAGTTCCTCGGGATCGATGCGGCTGTCCCAGCGATGTTCGCGCGGATGCGCGGCCACCGCGATCAGATCCGCGTCCCATTGCGCCGCCGCATGAGCGAGCGCTTCGGCCGCGCCCTGATGCAACGCGGTGAGGTCGATGATCTCGACGTCGGTCGCCGCGACGACGCCGCGCAACGCGAGCACCGCCTCGCGCAGCGCGGCCTGCGCGCCGTGCAGCATCGCGCGATGCGCCTCGCACCAGTCGGGATGGCTGAGCATCAGCGTCGGATAAAGCGCGGCCGGATTGCAGACGATATCGACGAGACGAAAGCGCGCATCCGCGGCGGCGAACTGCTGGGCGACGCGCGCGCCGGGCGGCAATCCGGCGCCGCCCGCGGACGCGATCATCACGCGGTGGAAGGTATTGCGCTCAGTCGGAGTGGTCATCAGCTTTCCTCGGATCGTCATACCGCGCGGCGGCCAGCGACGGCGGGAACCCAGCGGTCCGCGCTTACATGATGGACGCCGACGCGGCAGGCGGCTTGATCTGCGTCAAGCGTCAATGAACCGCGAGCACGGCGGCGCCGGTGAGGTTGCCATTGCGCAGATCGTCGAGCGCGCGATTCGCGTCGCGCAACGCGTAAGTGGTCGTCTCGATCGCGAGCCGGATCTCGGCGGCGCTGCGCATGAACGCGAGCCCATCGTCGCGGGTCAGATTCGCCACCGACACGACACGCCGCTCGCCCCACAGAAACGCGTACGGGAAGGCAGGAATGTCGCTCATGTGGATGCCGCCGCACACCACCACACCGCCTTTCGCGACTGCCTGCAAGGCCCGCGGCACGAGTGCGCCGACCGGCGCGAACAGCAGCGCCGCGTCGAGTTCGACGGGCGGCGTCTCGTCGCTGCCGCCGGCCCACGCCGCGCCGACGCGCAGCGCGAGTTGCTGGGCCGCATGATCGCCCGGACGCGTGAACGCATAGACGCCACGCTGTTGATGACGCGCGACTTGCGCAACGAGATGCGCGGCCGCGCCGAAACCGTAGATGCCGATCCGTTCGGCGTCGCCCGCCATGCTCAGCGTGCGATAGCCGATCAGGCCCGCGCACAGCAGCGGCGCGGCCTCGATATCGCTGTAGTGCGACGGCAGATGGAAGCAGTAGCGGCTATCGGCGACCGTGCGCTCGGCGTAGCCGCCGTCGATCGTGTAGCCGGTGAAGCCGGCGTCGTCGCAAAGGTTCTCGCGGGCGGACAGGCAGAAGCGGCAATGGCCGCAGGTGCGCCCGACCCACGGCACGCCGATGCGCTCGCCCACCGCGAAGCCGGTCACACCGGCGCCCAATTCGGCCACCACGCCGACGATTTCATGGCCTGGAATCACCGGCCGCTTCGGATGCTCCAACTCGCGGTCGACCAGATGCAGGTCCGTGCGGCACACGCCGCATGCATGAACATCGATCAGAATCTCGCCGGCACCGGGTCGCGGATCCGGCACTTCGCGCTCGGTCAGCGTCGCCGAGCTGCCGTCGAACACCATCGCTCGCATCGGGTTCTCCTTTGGACACGTTGGCGGCAACGAGCCGCCGTCACGACAGACCGGCCGGCGCGCGGCCGCCTTCTTCAGCCTGGGTGCGCCATTGTGTCGCGCGACCGGCCTGCGCCACTGGCCGTTTGATCGAGGTCAATAAAGCCCGTTCCGGCGTCCATACACTGATCTTATTCCTGATGCGCAAGCATGTGCCGGGATTGCTCAGTGGAGAGTCATCATGCGTTTGACCGTTCATCTCGACACGTTCGATCGTGTCAACCCGATGGCTTTCGCCATTCTCTGGCTCGACAAGGACACGCGGCAGTGGTCGCGCGAAGGTCACTTCGGGCTCGAGCTGCCCGAATGGGGCGCGCTGCATGTGGATTGCGGCAACACGCTCGTCTGCGCTGCGCACAGCGCGGTGCCGGTCTGCGTGCTCGAGGGGCTCGATCTGAATCAGGTCGACGGGCCGTACGAAAGCGAGGTCGGCCGCGTGCAGTGGTGTGGCGAACGCGGCCGCGAC
>DATAQT010000503.1:0-31492 GCA_036264535.1 Paraburkholderia sp.
CAGTCCGCCACCGGGATTGCCACCACTGCAATTTCCGCCATGCCCATCTCCTTTGGAAAAGCAGCGTGATACCCGGCACGCCGCGAACGCGCGGAGCGCAGTGTGATGCCCCGAACACTCGTAGGGGGAAATCACCTGATAGACTGTTTGATGACCCAATCCATGGCCGAAGTCTGGCGAAGCAGGCGTTGACTTGCGCGTTGGGGACACAGGTTTGACCGCTCAGGCGATGCGGATCGTCGCCGACGCTACGCGGTATCCGCGCGCAGCTGACAGCCTTTTGCAGCACTGTCTTGCCTACACAGCGAGCCACGATGTCCACCGTCGACGAACTGACGCTCTCCCGCCTGCTCCCCCGTATCGTGCGGGAGGGCGCCGGCTGGTCGGCGAACTGGCGTTCGATCACGCTCTATAGCGTGTTCCAGCCGGTTCTGTCGATCACGCATCAGCGCATCGTCGGCTATGAGGCACTCTTGCGCGCGACCGATCCGGCGGGCAACCCGGTGAGACCGGACACCCTCTTCGCGCAGGCCGAAGCGCACGCCAATGCGCCCATCCTGGACCGTCTGTCAAGGTGTCTGCACGTCGCGAATTTCGTCGAACAGAAGATCGACACCTGCTGGCTCTTCCTCAATGCACTGCCGCAGGTCTTCGAGACACGCTGGCCGCATCGCGCTTTCATCGACGAGCTGTCCGCGCATTTCGGGCTGCCGCACGAGCGCATCGTGATCGAACTGCTGGAGCAGCCCGCCGGCGACGAAGCCGCGGTCGCGCGCACGCTCGCGGCCACGCGGCCACGCGACTTTCTGATTGCGATCGACGACTTCGGCACCGGCTTCTCGAACTTCGACCGCGTGTGGCGTTTCCGCCCTGACATCGTCAAGCTTGACCGCTCGCTCGTCGCGCGCGCGGGCAAGCGCGAGGGCGACGAATCGATGATCAGCCATCTGATCGCGATGCTGCATCAGTCGGGCACGCTCGTGCTCGCCGAAGGCGTCGAAACCGATGAGGAGCTGATGATCCTGATGCAGGCCGACGTCGATTTCGTGCAGGGCTTCTGGTTCGGTCAGCCGAAGAGCAGCGTGCAGGCCGCCTGCACGAAGGTGCCGGCGCTCGTCGCGTCGATCTGGAGCAAGTTCGCCGAATACGAGCGCGCGCACGTCGGCCATCAGCGGCTCGGTTTCGAGGGCTTCGCGGAAGCGGTGCTCGCCGCCGCCGACACCTACAAGGCGACCGGCGACCTCGACCAGGCTGCGCAAAAGATCTGGCATCTGCCCGAGGCGCGCCGTGTATTTCTCACCGACGGCCAGGGCGAGCAGACCCACCCTTCGGTGACGGCGGCATCGGTACCCCCTCCGCCCAAGCGGCTCGCACCGCTCTATGCGGAGACGCGCAGCAACTGGTCGCGTCGCGCGTATTTCCGGCACGCGCTAGCGGCACCGGGACGCGTCGCGATGATGGGACCGCACTATTCGCTCGCCGATGGTCAGGACTGCTACACCGCGGCGATCGCGTTCGAGCGCGACGGCACGCACGTGCTGTGCGTCGATTTCGTGCCCGAGGCTTCGGCTCCGGATGTGCGCACCGGTCGACGCGGCGCCAAGCGTTAGCGGCGCGCGCCGCTAGTCGTGCACGCGGCCGCGCCCGGACTTGACCTCGCCGCGCTTCGCCTTGCTGTCGAGCCGCCGTCGATTCGACGCGCGTGTCGGCCGAGTCGCGATCCGTGACTTGCGCGTCACGCTGACGCTTTCGATCAGTTCATCGAGCCGCGCAAGCGCCGCCGCGCGGTTCATCTCCTGGGTCCGATGCTCCTGCGCCTTGATGATCACGACGCCATCGCGCGTGAGCCGGTGGTCGGATAGCGCGAGCAGGCGCATTTTCAGCACTTCCGGCAGCGACGAAGCATGCACGTCGAAGCGCAGATGAATCGCGCTCGACACCTTGTTCACGTTCTGACCACCCGCCCCCTGCGCGCGCACGGCGGTCAATTCGATTTCGTTCGGCGGGATCGGGTAGCGGGATGTCATCGAGGGTGGGGAAGGAAGATGCGTCAGTGTACAAGCGGTGACACCCGCTCGCGAACGCTACGAAAAAAACCATTTGCGCCGGCGCGGCTGGGTCATCGATACTAGCTTTTTCGCTTACAGCGTAAATTCACATGAAAATCCGTCCGGGTCTCGTGCTCGAACTGGCCGTCAACTTTCTGCTGCCGTGGCTTGCTTACCGGCTCGCCTTGCCGCGAGTCGGCGAAACCGGCGCGCTGATCGCGTCCGCCGTGCCGCCGCTCGTGTGGAGCGCGATCGAACTCGCGCGCTTCCGCCGCGTCGATGCGCTCAGCGTGATGGTGGTGGTGGGCATCGTGCTGTCGGTCGCGGCCATGGCGCTCGGGGGCACTCCGCGCATGCTGCTGTTGCGCGAGTCGCTCGTGTCCGGTGCGGTCGGCGTCGCGTTTCTGCTGTCGCTGCCGATGCGTCGTCCCCTCATCTTCTACCTCGCGCGCGCGACGCTCGCGCGCGAAATGGAAGGCGGCGCCGCGCATTTCGAGGCGCTGTGGCGCGAGCGCCCCGGCCTCGCCACCGCGATGCGAATGATGACGCTCGTGTGGGGCATCGGCCTGACCGCAGAAACCGCCCTGCGCGCGTGGATGGCGCTGACATGGCCGATCGAGCGCTTCCTCGTCGTGTCGCCCTTTATCGGCTACGGCATCTACGCGGGCCTCGCGCTCTGGACGCTGTGGTACCGCAAGACGATGCGCAGCCGCGTCGAGGCGATCCAGCGGGCGAGCGGGATGGCCGGTTAAGCGCCACGCGCACGATCTCGCCCGATAGCCCCTCACTCCGGCTGTTCCGCCCGCTGTCACGCGATCAACGCGATACCTCTGCAATCCGCGCTGCCAGCCCCGAATCACGCTGCGTTGGCGTCGCGATCGCTTGCGTGAGCACGGCCCGCGCGCCGATCAGTTCGACGCGTTCGCGCGCGCGAGTTATCGCCGTGTACACGAGCTCGCGCGACAAGACCCGGCTAAACGCCGACGGCAGCACCAGCACCGCATGCTCGAACTCCGAACCTTGCGACTTGTGAACCGTCAGCGCGAACGCGGTGTCGTGCGGCGGCAGCGCAGCCGGCGATACCGCGCGCACACCGCCATCGCCGGTGCGAAAGTACACGCGCAGCGTGCCGCCCGCGCCCGGCAGCGCGATGCCGATGTCGCCATTGAACAGACCCAGCGCGTAATCGTTGCGCGTGACCATCACCGGACGTCCGGCAAACCACTGCGCGCCGACCGCGAGCGTGACGCCCGCGGCGCGACGCACCTGAGCCGCCATCGCCGCGTTGACCTGATCGACGCCCCGAGGTCCGAGCCGCGTCGCGCACAGGATGCGGAAGCGATTGAGCGCGTCGAAGAGCGGCAAAGGATCGGGCGTGTCGGTGGCGAGCGCGGCGGCCAATGCGTCGGCATACGGCGCGAAGCCGGCGGCAAGTCGTGCGACGGTGCGCTCGGTCAGCGTCGTGTGCGCGTCCTCGTGCAGCGCCGCGGCGCAGGCTTCGGTCGGGTCGATCCGCAAGACGTCGAGCGCCGCGCTCGGTGAGCCGTTCCGAATCGCGACCGACAAACGGCCGATCGGCGACTCGAGGCCGAACCGGTAGTTGCGCTCGAGCCACACGACGCAGTCCGCGAGCGGGTTGCGTTGGTTCGCCGATCGCGCATGCTGTCCCGCCTGCCCGTCTTCATCCGACATAACCACGCTGCCGAACAGATCGCCCGACGTTGAAGTCTCGAATGTTTGCAGCGCCTCGTGCGGCACAAAAAAATCGTCCGACGGCGCTTCATCGAGATCACGCGACGCGCTCGGCAAAGCCCGCGCGAGCCGCGCCTCGTCGATGTCGAGCGCCTGCGCGACGCGACGCAATCCGCTCGCGCTCAGCGCCGGCCGCGCGCTGAGCTCGGCGAACACCGCGCCGGCCTCGACCGCGGCGAGCTGGTCCTTGTCACCGAGCATCACGAGTCGCGTGTGCGGCGCAATCGCGTCGAGCACATGCGTGGCCATCGCGACGTCGATCATCGACGCCTCGTCGATCACGACGACGTCATACGGCAACGGATTGTCGCGATGATGCCGGAAGCGCCCACCCGGCCCCGAGCCCAGCAAGCGATGCAGCGTGTACGAGGTCTGCGGCAAGCGCGCGGCGAGTTCGGGCGGCAGGTCGCCCGCGCGCGCGAGCAGCGCTTCCTGCATCCGCTGCGCCGCCTTGCCGGTCGGCGCCGCGAGCGCGATGCGCAGATCGGCGCGTGCATCGAGCAGGCACGCGAGCACACCGACCACGGTCGTGGTCTTGCCGGTACCCGGGCCGCCACTGACGATCGTCAGCCGCCCCGACAGCGCCATCACGGCCGCGACGCGTTGCCAGTCGATGTCATCGTCTTTCGGCGGCCCGAAGTAGCGCAGCAGGCGTTCGCGCAATGCGGCGGGGGCGGTGTCGACGTCGGCATTCCCGATGTCGGCTTCGCCCGCCGCATGCGCGACCAATGCATGCGCCAGACGCCGCTCGTAGTCGTAGTAGCGCGCCAGGTAAAGACGCCCCTCCCCGTCGATCACGAGCGGCCGCAACGCCGCAGCGTCCGGGGCGCCGGCGCTTGCCATGCCGCTCGCGAGCAACGCCGCGCGCACCTCGGCGCTCGACGCGTCGAAGCGGCGCGCGAGCATGGCGAGCGGTACGCACACGTGCCCTTCGGCGGTCGCGCGGCTCGCCGCGAACGCGGCGCGCGCAGCCCACTTCACCACCTCGGTCGATGCGCCACCGCGCCGCGCGAGCATGCCGATGCGGCGTGCGAACCCTTCGGCGAGCGCGATGCTGAAATCGGCCGGCGCGGGCAGATTGACGCCGATGTCTTCGAGCCCGAGCGGCGCGAGCGCGCGCTCATCGAGCGTGCCGGACGTGCTCATGCGCCACCTCCGATCATCGCCGCGTCGAGCAGCGCCACGAGTTCGAACGGCGCGCGCCGCCGATGCACGCCGGCGGCACCATCGGCATCGCGCCAGTCGGGACGCACACCGCGCACGAACAGATACAGATAGCCGCCGACGTGCGTGTCGTACGCATAGTCGCGCACGCGCGTCTTCAGATAGCGATGCAGCGCGACCGTATAGAGCAGCGCCTGCAGGTGGTACGCGTGACTCGCCATCGCCGCTTCGAGCGGCGTGGCCGCGTAGTCGGCGGCGCTGTCGCCGAGATGGTTCGATTTCCAGTCGACGATCCAGAAGCGGCCGTCGTGCTCGGCGATCATGTCGATAAATCCTTTGACGAACCCGCGCAACACGCCGGGCTCCAGCGCGACGTCGGGATAACCATATTCGATCAGCAGTTCGCGCAGCGCGGGAAAATCGAGCGACGGCGCCGCGAACAGAAACTCCAGTTCGTTCAGGCGCCGACGCGGATCGAGCCGCGCGAGCGTCATGCCGGGCACGAGTTCGGTCGAGACGACGTCGGCCATGAGCCGATGCATCATCGCGGGCAAACGCGCGGCGAGCTCGGGCGCGGCCGGCGCCGGACGTTCGCGCAGCGCGCCGCGGATCGCATCGGGCCACGTGCTCGCATCGGAGAAATCGGCGAGCTCGAACATGCGATGCAGGCACTCGCCGGCCGCCGCGCCGCGCGGGAACGCGAGGATGTCGTCCTCGGCATGCGCCGGGACGTTCGCCACGGCGAGCGGTGCGACGAGCGGCGCGGACTCGAGCGCATCGGCGATTTCATCGTGATCGGGCCGCACGTCCTCCTGCGGCACATGTGCCTGCGCATCCGCGCTCCTGCCGCCCGCCGCGATCAAGCCGCTGAAGCTCGCCATGCGCCACTGATCCCGCAACGACCGCCGATTGGCGCGCGCGTGCAGATGCGCACCCTGATCCTGCAGACTTTCGAGCGGCACGCGGCGCGTCACTTCGGGCAGCGGCTGCAGCGTGACCGGTCCGCCCGCCAGCGCGTGCCAGCTTGCCGCAAGCGCGGCTTCGTCGGGCGGCTCGGCGAGCCACGCGTCGAATGTGTGGCCGCTGCCGCCGACGAGCCAGTTCAGCACGCTGTGGCGCGACTCCTTCGTCGAGCGCGACGACAGATACGTGCCCGCGACCAGATAGCAGCGATACACCGCGCGCGTCAGTGCCACATAGACGAGCCGCGCGCGTTCCGCCGCCTGCTCGCGCACCACGTAACGCGACGCCCGTTCGGCTTCCTCTTCGTCGCAACCGTAGTGCAGCACCGCGTCGCCGCTGTCGTCGTGATACTCGCGCGCATCGGGCAAGCCCGACGACCGCGGCTGGCGGAGACCCCCGTCGTTCAGGAACGGACAGAACACGACCGCGTATTCGAGCCCCTTCGACTTGTGGACCGTCACGATCTGCACGAGATTGCGATCCGACTCGAGCCGCAGCTGCGCCTCTTCACCGCCGCCCTGCTCGCGCTGCGCGGCGAGCCAGCGCAAGGTCGGCGCGATGCCGGGCTGAGTGGCCGCGCGCGCCTGCACGAGCTCGGCGAGATGATTCACGTTGGTCAGCCGACGCTCGCCGTCGGCTCCGGCGACGAGCCGTTGCGCGACGCGCAGCTCGCGCATCAGCGTGCGCCACATCAGCGCGAAGCCGCGTTCGTGCCACAGCATCCGGTAGCGCGAAAAACGCTCGACCCAGCCCATCGCGTCGGCGGGATCGAGGGCAGGCGCGGGTTCATCCACGGCCTCGGCCGCGGGCGCATCGGCGACCTGGGTGAGACGCCAGAGCGCGGCGGCGTCGAGCCCGAGCCAGTCGGTCGCAAGCGCGGCGCGCAGACGCCGCAGATCGCCGGGCGTGTCGATCGCGGCCAGCATGCGCTCGATCTGCTCCGCGTCGGGCGTCGCGAACACCGACGCCTGCGCCAGCTCCACGCTGCCGACGCCCCACTCCGCGAGCGCGCGTTTGACGCGGCTGCCCTGCTTGTGCGTCTGCACCAGCACGGCGATATCGCCCGGTGCGAGCGGCTTGTCGCCGATCGTCACCACGCCTTCACGCGCACCGCGCAACAGCCGCACGATCTCGGCCGCGCATGCTTCGCTCGCGGCGCGCTGCGCGTCGCGTTTGTTCAGCGTCGCCTCGCCTTGCGGCAACGTCCAGATGCGGAAATCGCCGCCGCTCGCGTCGGGATCGACAAACGGCGCGCGACGCCGCTCGCCCGCGCGCACCGGCTGATAGTCGAGCCCGTCGAGCACGAACGCCTGAGGATTGGCTTCGAAGATCCGGTTGCACGCGTCGACGATCGGCGCGGTCGAGCGCTGGTTGACCGCGAGCGTGTAGCACGCGGACGCGGACGCGCGCGCCGCGAGGTAGGTATGCAGATCCGCCGCGCGGAAACTGTAGATCGCCTGCTTCGGATCGCCGACGAGGAACAACGGTCCGGCCGGCGCGAAAATGCGGCTAAAGATAGCGAATTGCAGCGGATCGGTGTCCTGGAACTCGTCGATCAGCGCGGCCGGATAGCGGCTGCGCAACGCATCGGCGAGCCACGCATGCGCGGCGAGCGCGCGATACAGGTTCGCGAGCAGATCGTCGAACGACACGACGCGGCGCGTGCGCTTGCGCGCCACCAACTCGGCCGGCGCGTAGTCGAGCCATGTCTGCACGAGCGCGAGCCAGCGCGCGCGCTGCGCGGCTTCGGCGGCGACCACGGCCGCGGCCAGCGCTTCGGCATGCTCGAAGAACGGATGCGCGGGCGGCTCGAACTTGACCTTGGTCGCCTTCTTCAACGCCGCCGCCGTCAGCTTCAACGCGGCGCGCGGCGGCGGCGCATGGCAGTCGCCCTGCGCGAAGTAATCGTTCCACGCGTCGATCGCGCCGCTCACGTGATCGGGCTTGTGCGTGGTCTTGCTCAGCCGCTCCTGTGCCTGCGCGAGCAGCGCGACGATCGCGTCGCGTTCGGCCTGCCAGATCGCGCACGCGAGATCGTAACCGGACTGCGGATCGGCGCTTGCGCCGTCCGCCTCGACCCTGCCCCAGCGCAATTGCGCGAGCGGCTTTTTCAGGCGCCGCGCCAACTGCTCGTCGAGCGATGCCGGGCCAGCGCGGTTCGCCACCAGCCACGAGGCGAAAGCCGGATGCGCATGCGCGACCGGTTCGACCTGCTCGCGCCAGAAATCGGCGGCCAGTTCGAAACGCAGTGCCGCGTCGTCGGCTTCCATCTCGAACGCGAACGGCATGGCGGCCGCGAACGGCGCTTCCTGCAAAGCGCGCTGACAGAACGCATGGATCGTGTGGATCGCGGCCTGATCGAACGTGCGTAGCGCGCGGCGCACGACCTTCAACGCGGCCTCACGCTCGATGCCGTTCTCCGGCGCGAGCGTCGTTTCGAACAGCCGGCGGATGAACGGATCGTCGCCGTCGTCGTCCATCTCGATCGCGCGATGCAGCTCCGCGAGACGACCGCGTATGCGCTCGTGCAACTCCGCGGTCGCGGCCTTCGTGAACGTGACGACGAGAATCTGATCGGCGTTCAGGTTCTTTTCGAGCAGCAGCCGCACGTAGAGCGCGCAGATGTTCCACGTCTTGCCGGTGCCCGCCGACGCTTCGATCTGGTTGACACCGTCGAGCGGACACGCGAACACGTCGAGCTCGTCGGCGACGAGACTTTGATGGCGCAGCGCGTCGCTCACGAGGCGCTCCGCAAGTGCTGGATCAACGGCTTGAAGACGATCGCGGCGAGACTGCCGAACGGTTCGTCGAGCGAGAGCGGTGTGCCGCGCAGCGCGATGCGCAATGCGGCGTCGTCGGATTCGCCGCGCACGCGGTCGTTGATCCACACGCCTTGCGCCGCCGATTCGCTTTCGTTGACCCTCGCCCATGCGCTCTTCGGGAAGAAGCGCAGCGGTAGCCGGCGGCCGGCACTGAAGAGCGCGAGCAGCGGCGCGAGTTCGTCGAGCGGAGCCGCGACCGGCGCGAGCTCGAAGCTCTCGCCGTTGCCGTGCCACACGGTGCGACGCGGACCGTCCGGCTGCGCCGCGCAATAGACCAGATGCGCGAGCCACGCGGACAGATAGTCGCGCGCGCTGGCTTTGGCATAACGAAAGATCACTTGTCCCGTTCCGGTCAGCAGGTTCAACGTGCCGCGCAATTGCAGCGGCGTTTCGGCGGACTCGCGCAGCAGCGCGTCGTAGTCGCCGAACAGGGTAATGGTGCCGTCGATGCCGTCGCCGCCGCGTGGCCAGCGCGGTGCGACGTCGAGCACGAACGGCAAGCGCTCGACGCCCGCGGCCACTTCGCGCCGCACGCTCGACGCCAACTGCCGCAGCGCCGACAGTTCGCGCGCGCGCCATACCGCGCCAGTCGCGCCGCCGGGCAGCTCGGGGCTCGCCTCGGCGACACGCTGCACGCGGCTGAACATCACGTCGTCTGCGGTGTCGGCGTCGAGCAGTACCGGCAGCAGGCGCTCGGCAAGTGCGTCGCGGCCCGCGTAGTCGAGATCGAACGGCTCGGTGTCGAGCAACTCGCCCTGCGCATCCGACAACGCGATGCCGAGCCGGTCGCGCAGCAGCGCGCGGGCCGGATGGCGCCAGAAGCGCACGACGTCGTCGAACCGGACCTCGCGCAGGTCTTCCGGCGGCAGCGGTTGATCGAAGAACGGCGCGGCGGCGGGATGCTGCGGCTCGGCGAGCAGCGTGGCCAGTTCGGCGCGATCGGCGTCGTAGGTGAACAAGTCGGGCTGCGCCGAAAAATACTCGGACGCGAATGCCTGCAACGGATGCTCGACGATGAACTCGCGCCGCGCGCGGTCGACCTCGGGCGGACTCGCGTCCTCGCCCGCCGACACCTGCGCGAGATGATCGAGCAGTTCATCGACGAGCGCGGCCGGCGGCAGCGGCGCGTTATCTCGAATGCTGCGGCCCGTGTAGGCGATGAAGAGCCGCTCACGCGCGGCGAGCAGCAGATCGAGGAACAGATTGCGTTCGTCGTCGCGGCGCTGACGGTCGCCGGCCTTGCCGAACGCGGCCATCAGATCGAATTCGTCGGCGCGCGCGAGCGACGGCAGCACGCCGTCGTCCATGCCGAGCAGACAGACGACGCGAAACGGCAGACCGCGCAGACTCGTCAGCGAAGAAAACGTCACGCTGCCCCACGGCACACCGCCGCGCGCGGGATCGTCGAGCGCTTCGGTGAGCGCGGTGCGTACCACCGAAGCCGGCAGCAACACATGCTGGGCACCCGCCTGCATCGCGGCGCTCATCGCGTCGAGCGCGTCGCGCACGGCCGCGAGCGAATCGGCGAACTCGACGCCACCGTCGAAGCTCTGCGCGAGCGTTTCGAGCAGCAGCTGCGACCAGTCGGCGGGCGAGCGCTCGATCGCGCTGCTCGCCGCGAAACTCTCGATATCGTCGACGAAACGCGACAGGCGGCCGAGCAATTCGGCGTCCGAACCATCCGCGCCTTCGACCGGCAGCCACGCATCGACCGGCTCGCCACCGGCCGGCATCGCATAGCCGAGATAGAGGCGCGTGAGCGCATCGGCGAAAGTATGACGCGCGACCGGCACGTGCTCGCCGACCGGTTCGAGCGGCGTCAGGCCGCGCCGCGCGCCGGCCGCCGCGAGCCATTCCTGCGCGGCCTCGAGCGAATTGGCATCGATGCCGTAGCGCACCGCCACCGCATCGACGCGCAGCCATTCGATCAGATCCGGGGCACCGACGCTGCGCTCGGGCAGCGCGAGCCAGTCAAGCAGCAGACGCGCGATCGGATTGGCCTGCGACGGCGGCAAACCGGTGATCCGGTACGGAATGCGGCGTGTGTCGCCGGCGGGCGTGGTGCCGAACACCGCATCGATCAACGGACCGGCCGCCGCGAGATCGGACACGGCGACCAGCACGTCGGACGGCTGCAGATCGTCGAATTCGTCGAACCAGCCGAGCAGGCGATCGTGCAGCACTTCGAGTTGCCGCGACAGGCTATGGCAGACATGCACCTCGATGCCGCGCTCGATCGGCAGTTCGTCGGCATCGGCTTCGTCGCGCAGTTCGAGGATGCCGTTCTGCACGGCGGCGAGCCAGCTCGGCTCGGGGTTTTCGGTGAACTCGCCGGTCTCGGCCGAGGCGGCACTTTCGGTCAGCTCGTGCAGCATATGCAGTTGCGCCTGAGTCTGGCGGCCCCATTCGGCGAGTAGCGGATGACCGACTTCCTGATAGTCCAGTTGCCCCGCCGCGTCGAGTGCCTGCACGCGCCCTTCGCTCACGACGTCGAACCAGAACTCGCGGCACGGATTCATCACGTACAGACGCACGTCGATCCAGCGCGACAGCGCGCGCAGCAAGGCGACATGCAGCGGCGGCATGGTCGGCAGCGCGAACACGCTGACCGCCTCGGGCCATTTCGCGTTCGAGATGGCTTCGAGATCGAGCGCGCCGATTTCATCGAGGAACCGATACGCGGGCGGCAGCGCGGCCGCCGACGTTTGCGCGTCCCCGCCGGCTTGCGCGAGTTCCGCGAGCACCGCGCGCCACAACGCCGCCTGCCAGCGCTCGTCCTCGCGCGCCGCGTCGCTCGCGCCGGGGAGACGCGGACCGGTATCGTCCGCCGCGCCACTCGCGAAGATCGAGCCGCCCTTCTGCCATTGCAGCAGCCATTCGGGGCGATAGGTCAGATAGTGGTCGAGCACGGTGGCCACGCGCCGCGCGAGCTCGTAGCGCATCGATGCGTCGGCCGCATCGAGATAGGTGCGCAGACGCGGCGACGCGTTCCACGGCAGCGCTTCATCCGCGTCGCCGAGCAGCCGGTAGCAGCGCCACACGAGCCGGTCTGGCGCGAACGGCGAATGCTTCGGCACTTCGATCACGCCGCCGATCTGCGCCCATAGCCATTGCGCCAGATAACAAAAGTTAATGTTCGCGCAGATGCCCTGGCGCGCGGCGATGTCGAGTTCGAGCCGCCTGCGCACGGCAGCGCTCGGCACGATCACGGGCCGCGCGCTCCACGGGTCCGACGGCGCTTGCGCGAGGTCGTCGAGCAGCGCGCCGACCAGCGTTTCGTAGCGGTTCGAGTAGAAGAGTTGAAGCATGGATTCCCGATCACAGCTGGCACGCGGATGCCCTGCGAGCGACGCTCGCGAGACACGGCAGACATTGAAGCGACAGCATAACAAACCCAGCCACCAGGGCATAACCTGGCCGAATGGACGAGGTCAGAACGCGCGCAAAATCAGTTAGACTCGACGACAGTTTCGGGCTGTCTCTCCAACTACGGTTCTCTCGGTGAATGGATTCAGGTAGTCGATGCGCTATTCGGTCGAAATAAGAAAATTCCTCTATAGCCAGTATTTTTATGGCGGCCTGCGCATCGCGGTCGGCGTGTCGTTACCGGCCATCCTGTGCCTGATCGTGTTTCACGATCGCGAGCTCGGCTTCACGATCGCGACCGGCGCGCTCGGCGCCTGCGTCGTCGACATGCCGGGCCCGCTCAAGTACAAGCACAACGAGATGCTGGCCTGCACGGTGATCGGCTTTCTGTCCGCGCTCGCCACCGGTCTCGCCACCGTCAATCCGATCGCGCTGTGGTGCACGGTCGTGCCGCTCACGTTCGTGCTGTCACTGATCGTCGTGTACGGCAACCGCTGGCCGCAGATCAGCTTCGCGACGCTGTTCATGATGATCATGACGCTCGAGGATCACTTCACGCCGATGCAGGCACTCGTCAACGCGTCATGGATCCTGCTCGGCGGCCTCTGGTACACGTACTGGTCGACCTTCGTGAGCCGCTGGATGATGCATCGGATCGAGCAGCAGGCGCTGGCCGAAAGCGTGTTCGCGTGCGCGGACTATCTGCTCGCGCGTGCCGCGTTCTACGATCTCGACAACGATCTCGACGAGTGCTACCGCAATCTCGTCGACAAGCAGATCTCCGCGGTCGAGCGCCAGGACGCCGCGCGCGACATCGTGCTGCGCAATCTGCCCAAGCTCAAGCGCGGCAAGCTCGAACCGCACCGCGCGATGCTGTACAACCTGTTCATCAATACCGTCGATCTGCACGAGCTGTTCGTCGGCGCGCAAACCGATTACACGCTCGTGCGCACCACGTTCGGCGGCTCCGATCTGCTGGTGTTCTACCGCGACCTGATTCGCAAGGCGGCCGACGATCTCGAGGAGATCGGCCTCGCGGTGCTGCAGAACCAGGCACCGCGCCAGCGCGTGAACGTGAAGGCGGAATTGCGCGCGATCGAGTTTGAAATCGAGCTGATGCGCAAGCAGCAGCTGCCGTCGCAGAACCCGGAGGCGTATTCGGCGGTGTCGTCGAATTTCCGCCGCATCTGGAGCGCCACGCGGCTGATCGACAGGATGCGCCGAAGCCTCACCACCGAGCCGAGCCCGACCGAAACCGAACTGCGCATCGACCGGGCGCTGACCCGCTTCGTGTCGAGCCGGCGCGTGCCGTTCGGGCAGATCTTCTCGAATCTGACGATGGCCTCGCCGAGCTTTCGCCACGCCTTGCGCGTGACGATCGCGGTCGCCATCGGCTTCTGGCTCGGCCGCCTGCTGCCGCTCACGAACGCGTACTGGATCGTCATGACCACCGTGATCATCCTGAAACCCGGCTACTCGCTGACCAAGCAGCGCAACGGGCAGCGGATCATCGGCACGCTGATCGGCTGCGCGGCCAGCATCGCGCTGATCATCTTCGTGAAGGAGCCGCACATCCTGATGGTCGTGATGTTCGCGTCGATGGTGATGAGCTACAGCCTGCTGCTGTTCAACTACACCGCGAGCGTCGTGTTCACGTCGTCGTACGTGCTGCTGCTGTTTCATCTGCTCGCGCCGGGCAGCATGCGCATCATCGGCGAGCGCGCGATCGACACCGTGGTCGGCTGCGCGATCGCGATCGCGGCGAGCCACCTGTTCCCATACTGGGAGTACCGCTTGATGGGCAAGCTCGTCAACAGCATGATCAGCGCGACGCGGCAGTATCTCGAAGCGAGCTGGTGGTGGAGCGGCAAGCCGGCCCCGGCGGTGGTCGCGGCCGTGACCGAAGCGGGCGCGCGCGCGCCGGCGGCAGCGATGACGGATCCGGCAATTGGCTTTGGCGGGCCGGCGCTCGCCGTCGCTGGCGCTGAAGTGGTGAGCGGTACCGGCGCGCTCGACGCTGGGCGCGCCACCCCAGCACAACCGGTCGCCGACTCAGGTGCCGATGCGAGCCCAGGCGACGCCCCCGCCGACACCACCACGATCCGCAACGCGACCGCGCGGCCGGCAAGCGGCACATCGGCTGCCGCCACCGCGGCGGCGACCGCGCTCGACCGCGATTACCGCTATCGGCTCGCGCGCAAGAACGTCCACGTCGCGTTCGCGAATCTCGGCCAGGCGTTCCAGCGCATGATGCTCGAGCCGAAGTCGGCCCAAAAGTTCGTGCCGGAGCTGAACGGACTGCTCGTGCGTAGCCACGTGCTCGCCTCGCAGATCACCGCCGCCGCCCCGCTACTGCGCACCTCCGCGCAACAGCAGCAACAGGTCCAGGACATCTCGCTACAGCCGCTGCAACGCGCCTTGAGCCTCGTGCGCGACAACCTGAGCGCCGCCGAGGCCGGCACCGCGTTGCCGCCCGAACAGGGCGAGCAGATCAAGCTGATGAATCGCGAACTCGATGCGATGGTCGTCGAAACGGAAAAATCGCCGGACTATACGGCCGATGCCGTGCACGACACGAAGCTGCTCGCGCATCAATGCAAGCAGATGCTCGCGGCGTCCGCGCAGATTCGCAAGGACGCGAGCATGATCCGGCTGCCGGAGGAGTGAAGAAGGAAGCGCGCTGGCGTTATTGCGCGGCGCCGCTCGCCGGCTTGATCGCATTGACCGCCGCGGCCGCCTCCGAGGTCACCGACGGCGCCTGCGCGGTCTGGCTGTCGAACTCGTGCTTTTCGTGGATCGCGTTGTAGAACAGCGTGGCGATCACCAGCAGGATCGCCACCACGATAAAGACGGCGACGCCGAAGGTCGGGTTTTTCTTGTGCGGCGGTTTGGTCATGAAGCGGGCTCGGTTCGCGAGAGAGTCGCGGATGGGTCGGGGAAGGCGGCATTCTACGCCCAGTGGGCTTGCACGCGGCTTGGAGCCGATGTGGCGGCATGGTTGCGCCGTGGCGCGCCTGATTCGAATGCAGCAAGCGGCGCACCTGGCGCCCGTCCCCGCTTCGTGCCTATTACGTCACCGCTGAAGAGCGCACCGGCAACGCCGTCGAATACTTGATCTGCTCCATCGCGAAGCTCGAACTCACGTCGTATAGCGGCACGGCCGTAATCAGCTGCTTGTAGATCCGGTCGTAGTCGTCGATATCGGAGACCACCACGCGCAGCAGGTAGTCGGTCTCGCCGCTCATCCGGTAGACCTCGACCACTTCCGGAATGTCGCGCACCGCCTGCGTGAACGCGGTGGCCCACGCCTCCGTGTGCTGATTCGTGCGCACCGCCACGAACACCGTCGTCCCGACGCCGAGCTTGCGCGCGTCGCACAGCGCCACCTGCGCGCGGATCACACCCGCCTCCTTCAGGCGTTGCAGCCGCTTCCAGCAAGGCGTCTGCGACAGGTTCACGCGCTGCGCGAGTTCCGCGATCGGCATCGTCGCGTCGGCCTGCAGCAGTTCGAGCAGCTTTCGATCGATGATATCCATACCCATACCACCACCCCCTATAGGAAATTATTCTACTTTTCTGAGTGTCGAGGGAATTATATGGAAACTCTTTCTCCGGTCAAACGGGTATAAATATCGATACTGAAAATAGCCGACAAGCAGCGGACACGCTGCATCAAAACCATGAGCGACAACCTGCGCGCCACCGCCTACGAGCACCTTCCCGACTACCTGATGTCGCTGCCGGACCCGGCTCGACTCGATGCCGCCGCATTACCGATGCACACGCTGGGCGATCTCGGACGCACGCCGCTCGAACGGCTCTGCGACACGCTCGGCGCAATGTTCGAAGCCTGCGCGAAATTTCCGGAACCGTCGCATTCGACGTTCTTCGCGCGCAGCATGCGACTCGCGCTCGCCGAGGCCGCCGCCGACCCGGCGCTGCTCGCGCCGGCGCAACGCGAAGGTTCCGCCGACAGCTATCGCCGCCATCTGCTCGCCGCCGATCCGCTCGGCCGCTACGCGATTGCCGCGCTGGTCTGGCAGCCGGGCCAGGCAAGCCCGGTGCATGCGCATCACACGTGGTGCGGTTATGCGGTGGTCGAAGGCAGGCTCAGCGAAACGGTCTTCGAATGGGACGATGCGCAGCAACGCGCGAACGCGCTGCGCACCCAGGCGCGCAAACGCGGCGCGGTGTCGTTCGTGCGCGGCGGCCGCGGTGCGATTCATCGGCTCGGCAACTGCAGCGATGCGCCGGCGGTGTCGCTGCATATCTATGGCGTCGAAGGCGCGCGGATGGGCACGCATGTGAACGACATCGTGCGCCTGGCCGACGAGGCTGAGCTGGTTTGACGCTTCCGCGTCACGACGCGAGGTAACCGCGCCTAACCGCGCGATTACGCCATCACGCGAACACACAAGCACGCGGCCGTCCTCGCACGGCCTGCAACAAGCCCCCGCCTCAACTCTTCCCGCTCCCATCACCCGCCGTCGGAATCTGCGGCGGAATTGGCTCGCTCTGTCCGGTCGGCGGTGGGGCCGGACGCGGTTCGTGCGACACGTCACGCGCGGGCGCAAGCGGCACATGCGCCGACGCGCGCGCCGCCGGGCCAATAACCCCCGCTTCATACTCGGCTTCGCGCGGATATTCGTGCGCGGCTTCCCGGGATCTTTCGCGCGCGGCTTCGTGCGTCTTTTCATGGACCTTTTCGCGGCCCCGCTCCGGCGCCGCACCCTCAGCTTTGCCGTGCCCGCCTTCCCGCGCCCGCTGATGCGCTTCGCCATGCAAGTGCCCGCTGTCATCGCCAGCGGCATCCTCGGGCGCGAGGAACCCGGTCATCTCATCGTCGCGCAACGGCTCGCCTTCACGATCCTTCGAGGAGGTGTACACCCGCATGTGCGCGACCGGAATCTCGATCCCCGCCTCGTCCATCTTGCGCTTGAGCCGCAGGTTGAACGCGCGCGCGATGCTCCATTGCTGCAGCGGCCGCGTCTTGATCTGCCCTTTGACCACCATCCAGTTCGGATCGAAGCGGTCGAGGCCCCACACCTCGATCGGACCGAGCATCTCGCGCCGGTAACGAAAATCGGCCATCAGTTCGGCGCCGACTTCGCGGATCAGTTGCGTGATCTCGTCGACATCGGTCGAGAACGACATGCGCACCTCGAACACCGCGTATGCGAAATCGCGCGACAGGTTCTTCACGATCTTGATCTGCGAGAACGGAATCGCGTGGATCGCGCCCTGCCCGTCGCGCAGCCGCACGGTGCGGATCGACAGATGCTCGACCGTGCCCGCGTGCCCGCCGTCGACGTCGATCCAGTCGCCGACCGAGATCGTGTCCTCGATGATGATGAAGAGCCCCGTGATCAGGTCGGTCACCAGCGACTGCGCGCCGAAACCGATCGCCAGACCGATCACACCCGCGCCCGCGAGCAGCGGCGTCACGTTGATGCCGAGGTTCGCGGCGGTGACGATGCCCCCGATCGTCATGATCGTCACCAGCAACACGTTGCGCACGAGCGGCAGCATCGTGCGCGCGCGCATGCTCGGGCTGCGCGCCTTGGTGCGCGGACCGGCCGGATTGAGCGTCTCAGTGATCGCGGTATCGACCAGAATCCACAGCAGCCACGCGATGAACAAGGTCGCGACGATGGCCGTCATCGCATGCGCGACGCCGCGCGCCGCGACGTTCTTCTCGATCAACGCGGCCAGCGACACGCCCCACAGGCGCGCCGCGAATTCGAAGAAAAATAGCCAGATGAACAGCGTGAGCAGCGTGCCGCAAAAGCGCAGCAGCCGCGTCAGGTATGGCGAGCGGCGCCGTGCGCGGGCGCTGCGCGGCCGCGTCATGCGCAGCACGATCGCCGACAGGAAGAACGCCAGCACCAGCAACAGCGCGGTGACGATCGAGATCTGCAGCACGTCTTCGCTGGAACCGGAGCGGCCGAGCGTCGCGACCACCGACGCGGCCGCGAGCACCAGCACCGGTATATGCCACAGCGCGCCGAGCACGTCGAACGCATCGGTCGCGGCCTTGTGGTCGTTGCGCTGCTCGTACGGCCGGTTGCGGATCAGGTGCGCGATCGGCCGGCGGAACGCGAGCGCGAAATAACCGGTCAGCACGGCGGCCGTCATGTTGGCCGCGGTCGAAATCAGCGCGGCGAGATTCGTGCCGAGCTGATGCTCGACGTCGTAATTGACGGCCGCGTCGCCGAGCGCGCCGCACACGCCGATCACGAACAGCACGCGACGCGCGTGATCGATCAGCAGGCGCACCGCGATGCGCCGGTGGCCCGAGCCGAACAGCGAAAACATGATCAGGCAGATCGCGGAAAACACCGCGCCCGCCACGATCGCATACGCGACGACCAGGCCGAGCGTGCGGCCGAGCGCATCGGGCATCGCGCGCACGAACAGCAGCGCCGCGATGAACGCGATGATCCACGGGCCGACGCGGCGCAGCGCGAAGATCACCAGCTCGAGCGTGGTGGGATTGGGCCGCAGCACCATCTCGATGCCGAAGCGCCGGTACACCCGGTGCTGCAGATAGATCAGCGCGCCGGCACAGGCGCCCCAGCCGACCAGCATCGCCAGCATCGACAACAGAATCTTGCCCGGGCCCTCGCGTCCCTGGCCCGAGACGATCGTGTAGAGCTCGTTACCGGCCGCGGTCACGCGCCCGCTCCAGTAGCGCACCGGCGTGCGGCCCTGTTGCACGTCGGTTTCGAACGACGCGATGCCCGATGCGATCGCGCCGAGCAGGCCCGGGCTCGGTTGCGCGGGCGCGGCCGGGCCGACGGTTTGGGCGGCGCCTTGCGACACGTCGCGGAGCTTTTTCAGCTGGGTGACGAGCGCGGTGCGCTGGCGGTCGTTGTCGAGCGTAGCGATCACGCTGTCGAGCGAGCGCGCGAGTTCCGCCTGGCTTGCGGGCGACGGTGCCGACGCCGCCTCGGCCGCCGAGGCACCCGATGCCGCGGACGCGGGCGTCGCGTTGACCGTCGCGCTGTTGATCAGGCTCTGCAAGGCCGGGATCACCGGCGTGCCGCCCCCAACCGCGGGACCCGCGGCTTGTGCCGGCCGCGGCAGCGCGCCGAGGCACAGAAGCAGCGCGGCGCACAGCAGCGCGGTGCACCAGGCGCTGGCGCACGCCAGCGCGCGCGGCCGCACGTCGCCGCTGGAGATGTCGCGAGCGGTGGGATTGGAGGAGAAATGGGCGGCGGTGCGAATCGCCGGCTGCTGTCCGCCGTCAGACGGCGCAGCCTCGGACTCACGCCGCGTCGGGCATGACTGCATGGCAATCCGTAAGAAAACGGGAGACGCCAGTGTAGCCGCAGTTTTGCCCGGCGCGCCCGAACATGCGTAACCGAATGTTAGTACGCTTGCGCGGCCGGCGAATTCGATACGCCGGTCGTCAGTACGCCACCGTCGCAATCTGGCGGATGAAGCGGCCCTGCTCCACCTCGTCGACGAACGCGATCGCGTAGTCTTCGGCCGAAATGCGGCTATTGCCGTCCGCGTCCGCGATCAGCGTGTTGGCGCCCGTGCGGAATTTGCCGGTGCGCTCGCCGGGCGCGATCAGCGCGGCCGGCGCGAAGAACGTCCAGTCGAGATCGGTCACGCCGCGGTAGTAGTCGAATGCATCGCGATGCGCGAGCGCGATGCCCTTGTACGCGTCCGGAAAACCGTCGGTATCGACCAGTTGCTTGCCGGGCGCGACTTCGAGCGAGCCCGCGCCGCCGACCACGACGATGCGTTTCAGCCCTGCCGCGCGCACACCTTCGACGAGCGCGCGGGTGGCCTTCGTCAGCGTCGCGAGATCGCCTTGCGGCGGCGCATACGCGCTCGCGACGACGTCCTGACCACGCACCGCGGCGCCGACACTCGCGGCGTCGAGCAAATCGACCTGCGAGGCATGCAGATTCGCGACGCCGGCCGGCACGCGCGCCGGATCGCGCACGAGCGCCGTCACCTGATGCCCGCGACGCGCCGCCTCCGCGGCGATCCGCGAACCGACCATGCCGGTCGCGCCAAACAAGGCGATCTTCAGTTGCTTGCTCATTTCAAGGTACTCCTCAAGTTGTCTTATATGTAATCGTAAGAGTTACACATAAACAGAAAAAAAGCGGGGTGTTAACCCCGTTCGTTTATCAGTCACGCAGCGGCAATCATTCGACACGCGCGCTGCTGTTTGATCCATTCACTGCCATCGCGTCATGCGCACGAACCCACACCACTCAAGCACGGCGCTTGCGCTCCCGCTGCTTCTCCGAGCGCACGACGTCGGCGGTCGCATCCGCGAGCGTGCGTTCGGCAAGCGCCGCTTCCATGGCCTGCTGCGCTTCGTCGATGATACCGCGCAGCACGCCCTGGATATTGCGCCCCACCATGCACGCGGGATTCGGCTCCTCGCGATGCAGCCCGAACAACTGAGCATCTTCCACCGCGCGATAGACGTCGAGCAGCGTAATCTGCTCGGGCCGCCGCGCGAGCAGCGCGCCGCCACCGGCGCCCATCTGCGACGTGGTGAGCCCAGCCTCGGAGAGCATCGCCAGAAGCCGGCGGATCAGCACGGCATTCGTATTCACGCTACCCGCAATCATCTCCGACGACAACGGCACACCGCCCTGCAACGACAGCAGCGCGAGCACATGCACCGCAAAGGCAAACCGGCTACTCGTGTTCACGGCAACTCCGTCCCGCAACGACAATGTGTAACCATAGTAATTACATTTACCCGCAACGTCAAACGGAAGAACCCGCAGCGAACGGCGCGCCGGTCATTTATCCATCTGCTTCTGCGCGTCGGAGGAATCGGTCGACGCGGTCGACGAAGCCGACGAGCCCGCATTCTGCGCCGACCACGCCTGCAGCTTGCGCCCCGCCGTTTCGAGGCCCTGGCCCGTGATCGACGCGGCCTTGCCGAGCTGCGCGTTGGCCGCGCTTGCCGCGTTCTGCAAATTGGCCTGCGCGCTCGACGCGAGCGCGGCCGGGTCGACTTTAATCGAGGGTGCGGAGGCCGATGCCAGGTTCTGCTGCGCGGCGTTTTTGGTCGCGTCGACCTGCTGGCCGACGTAGCTCGCGGCCTGATCGAGCTTCTGACCGGCCAGTTGGGCGGCGTCGTTGAGCTTGCTCGCTGCCTGGTCGGCCGACGCGTCGTTCTTGTTGCACGCGGCCAGCGCGCCGAACACGAGGACCACGACCGCCGCGCGGCGCAATAACGATGAGGACAGGGATGAAATCATGATCGGGAAGGAGCCGCGCCGGGCGGCTCGCGCTTGCGAAGACGCACCCATGATACCGCCGTTACGCCGCGCGGCCGCGTCGAACCGGTCGCGGTTCTGTCAAACATCGTGGAGTAGACTGCCCGGGTATCGACCAGCATCTCAGTGTTCCGTTGATCAACCGGAGGCATATGATGGCGGCTAAGAAGATCCTGTTCCTGACCGGCGACTTCGCCGAGGATTACGAAACGATGGTGCCGTTTCAGGCGCTACAGGCGGTCGGCCACGTCGTCGACGCGGTCTGCCCGGACAAGAAGGCGGGCGAGCGCGTGAAGACCGCGATCCATGATTTCGAGGGCGATCAGACCTACACCGAAAAACCCGGCCACCAGTTCACGCTGAACGCCACCTTCGACGACGTCGATCCGCTCCAGTACGACGCGCTCGCTATCGCCGGCGGCCGCGCGCCCGAATATCTCCGGCTCAATCCGAAAGTGATCGACCTCGTGCGGCAGTTCGCCGAGGCGGGCAAGCCGATCGCCGCGATCTGCCATGCGGCGCAACTGCTCGCGGCCGCCGACGTGATCCGTGGCAAGCGCATCTCGGCATATCCGGCCTGTGCGCCCGAAGTGAAGATGGCGGGCGGCGAGTATGCCGACATCCCCGTCGATGCCGCGATTACCGACGGCAACTTCGTCACCGCGCCCGCCTGGCCCGCGCATCCCGAGTGGCTGCGCCAGTTCCTCGTGCTGCTCGGCACCCGGATCGAACACTGAGTCCGGACACGGAGTCCAGCGGCGAGCGGGCGCGCGCAACCCGCGCCTATCGGGTACTGACTCCTCGCGCGGCATTCATCGAGGGCGCGGGCGACCCACCGCCCGGGCCCACGCCAGAACCCGCAACACCCTGCGCGCTCGCGCTCCCGCGCGCGCCGCGCGCCGCCTGAGCCGCGGCCGCCGTGGCGAGCGCAGGCGCGCCAGCCGCCGCCGGCTCCGAGCCTGCCGCACCCGCCTCCGGCAACGACAGATAGAACGTCGTGCCCACCCCTTCCTTCGATTCGGCCCACACGCGGCCACCATGCCGCTCGACCATCCGCCGCACGAGCGCGAGGCCAACGCCCTCGCCGGCCGCCGCACTGCCATGCAGGCGCTGGAACGCGGTAAACAGGCGCGGTATCGCGATCGCCGGAATGCCGAGGCCGTTGTCGCGCACATAGAAGATCCGCAGCGAATGCACGCCCGGCGGCGCGGGCGTCGTGCCGATTTCGATGCGGCCTTCGCGCGCCGGCTCCAGATAGTTGACCGCATTGCCGACCAGGTTCGCGAAGATCTGTTCGAGCGCGGTCGGGTCACCCCATACCGCGGGCAATTCGCCGACCGTCACGCGCGCGCGCCGCGCACGGATCGAGCCCTGCATCGCATCGACGACGCGCTGCACGATGTCGCGCACGTCGACCTTCTGGCGCCGGTATTCGACCCGTCCGACGCGCGACAGCCGCAGCAGCGCGTCGATGATGTGCGACGAGCGCAGCACGGCGGTCTGCAGATAATGCAGCGCCTCGCCGATGTCCTCGTCGACGATCCGCTCGATACGTTCGCGCGTGCTCATCGCGAGCGACGAGTCGCGTACCGCGTCGCGCAACTCGTCGCCGGCGCGGATCAGTTCCTTCGAAAAACCCTGCAGGTTCACGAGCGGCGCGCGCAGGTCGTGCGACACGCTGTAGATGAACATTTCGTTTTCCTGGGTCTGCTGGCGCAGCGTCTCGTTGATCCGCGCGAGCTCGGCGGCGCGGCGTTCGAGGTCCGCATGAAAACGCGCCTCGATGCGCTCGGCTTCGAGCAGACGGCGGCTCGTCTCGTGCAAGGTCAGATCGAGCCGCGCGATTTCATCGCGACCCGTACCGATCGGTGCGAGCGGCTCGTTGCCGGCCAGCCGGCCGGCGTTGTCGGACAGCAGCGCGAGCCGGCCGCGCACGCCGCGCGTGAACATCCAGATGGCGAGCGCGACGAACAGCAGCGAGCCCAGTGCGGCCGCGACGATCAGCGTCTGCTCCCGCTCGCGCACGGCGGCGACCGTATTCGAGCGCGACGTGTCGAGGCGACGCTCCTCGGCCTGAAACGCGGTCACCTGCAAACGGAAACGATCGAGCGCATCGGCCTGGCCGAGATCGTGGAAGCGCGCGAGAATCTCGCCGCGCCGCCCGGCGTGCAGCAGGTCCTGGATCCGGTCCGACCACTGGCGGTATGCCTGGACCGCCTGGCGTACCTCGACCACGCGCTCGACCTGCGCGGGATTGTCAGCGACGAGTTCGGCGAGTTGGTCGATGCGCCGGTCGACATTCACCCATACCGCGACCGGGGTCGTGAAATGCGCGTCGTTGGCGAGCACTGCGCCGCGCAGCGCGACCGATTCGGACAGCACCGGATCGAGAATCGCCGTGGTCTCGCGCAGCACTTCCTCGCTGCGCATCGCCCAGCGCTCCGCCGCCGTCGCGTCGGCCTGTGCCTTCACGAGGCCGGAGAGCAGCGCGAGTTCGAAGACGGCGGGGATCGCGATCAGCAACAGGCCTTTGGTGGTTAGTCTCATGCGTGCGCATTGGAGGAGTTGGCCGGCGGGTCATGCATGGAGTCGGCACATTATGTCGGCGTTTGCGCGCGAAGACAAAGAGGGGCACGAACCCGTCGATGACGAACTCGCCGGTTCGCGGACGGTGCGCCAGGAATGGGCATCGAGGCGACGGGCAGACACCTCGATGCGTCAGGATCCCGCATGAATATGTAATTGAAATCGAATATTGCGCCCCTGTCTGGGTCATTCAGGGCAACGGTCCAAAGTAATGCACTCTTATTGTGCTTTTAGTCTCCGTCGAGGTGCACGACGCGCGGGTACAGCGCATTCAGCAAACGGTTCGGATTCCCATCCCGGTGCCCGATTGCACCGTGTCGACCCGGCCGGCACAACTTTGGCCCGCTTCTTGCTCACCTAGCGCACTTTTTTGGCTAAGCGGGACACATCGATGGAAAGTCTGAAATACGGCGCCGACACCGAGTTTCTTCTGATCGGCGCCGCCATGGTGCTGGCGATGCACGCAGGGTTCGCCTTCCTTGAGCTCGGCACCGTGCGCAAGAAAAATCAGGTCAATGCGCTGGTCAAGATTCTGGTGGACTTCGCGGTCTCGACGATCGCGTATTTCTTCATCGGCTACACGATCGCGTACGGCGTGCAGTTTTTCGGCAACGCCGCGTCGCTCGCCGAGCACAACGGCTATGGCCTCGTGCGCTTTTTCTTCCTGCTGACCTTCGCCGCCGCGATCCCCGCCATCGTGTCGGGCGGCATCGCCGAGCGCTCCAAATTCAACCCGCAGTTGTTCGCGACGTTCCTGCTGGTCGGGTTCGTCTATCCGTTCTTCGAAGGCATCGCGTGGAATGACCGCTTCGGCATCCAGGACTGGCTCACGCAGGCTTTCGGCGCGCCGTTCCATGATTTCGCGGGCTCGGTGGTGGTGCACGCGTTCGGCGGCTGGGTCGCGCTGCCGGCCGTGCTGCTGCTCGGCGCGCGCCACGGTCGCTATCACCGCGACGGCGGCATCGCCGCGCATCCGCCCTCGAACATTCCGTTTCTCGCGCTCGGCGCATGGGTGCTGACGGTCGGCTGGTTCGGCTTCAACGTGATGAGCGCGCAGACGCTCGACAAGATCAGCGGCCTCGTCGCGGTCAACTCCCTGATGGCGATGGTCGGCGGCACGCTGACCGCGTGGTTCGCGGGCCGCAACGACCCTGGCTTCACCTACAACGGTCCGCTCGCGGGACTCGTGGCCGTGTGCGCGGGCTCGGATCTGATGCATCCACTGGGCGCGCTCGTGACGGGCGGCATCGCCGGCGTGCTGTTCGTCTATATGTTCACCTGCGTGCAGAACCGCTGGCGTATCGACGACGTGCTCGGCGTGTGGCCGCTGCACGGCCTGTGCGGCGCCTGGGGTGGCATCGCGGCCGGCATCTTCGGCACTCACGCGCTCGGCGGCCTGGGCGGTGTGTCGTTCGCCTCACAGGTCATCGGCACGCTTGGTGGCATCGTCGTGGCGGGGCTCGGCGGCTTCGTCGTGTACGGCATGATCCGCATGACGGTTGGGCTGCGGCTCGACCAGGAAGAGGAGTACAACGGCGCCGATCTGTCGATTCACAAGATTTCGGCAACGCCGGAGTAAGCGCCGGTGACGCGCGAGGGAAACAGCACGGGCGCGCGCCGCGCGCCTGTCCCCAAATGCCCATGCCGATGTTAGACTTCGCGGCTGGGGATGGCATTCTCCATTAACCGCCCTTGGGGCTGATGATGCCTGCTACGCCCGGTTATGCGGACGCGGCATCAACTCGCCCGCATCAACCGGTTTGTCGACATTCCGGTTTCGATCCTCATCCATGTATTGGTCTTTTCTCGCTGTCGCGATTGGCGGCGCACTCGGCTCGCTGTTCCGCTGGTTCCTCGGCATTCGCCTGAACGCGGTCTTTAGCGACCTGCCGCTCGGCACGCTCGCCGCCAACGTGATCGCCGGCTACGTCATCGGCGTGGCGGTCGCGGGCTTTGCGCGCGTGCCGCAGCTCACGCCGGAATGGCGGCTCTTCGTGATCACCGGTCTGATGGGTGGCCTGTCGACGTTCTCGACCTTCTCCGCCGAGGTCGTGCAGCGCCTGCAGGACGGCCGGCTCGGTTGGGCGGTGGGAGAAGTCGCGATCCATGTGGGCGCGTCGCTGATCATGACGATTCTGGGCATCGCGACGGTTTCGTTGCTGGCGCGCTGAGGCGCACCTTCTGATGCGTCCGCGCTTTCCCGAGTGAGCGTCAGTTCAAACTGCTCACGGTGTCTCCGGTAGCGAGGTCGCGGGTAGCGGCGCGGGCCGCGCGGCGTCCCAGTGACGCTTCAACACCCGGCGCAAGCCGGTCCTGACCGGCACCACGATCCGTTCCTGAAACAGCACCGAGGCCACCAGAACGACGATCAGATAGACCGGATAGGCAGCAAAATGCACCTGCACCTTGCTCGCCGCCTCGCTACACACATGCGGTTGACGCAGGCAGGAGAACAGCGAATACGGCATGCCAAGCACCTTCTGCACTTTGAGAAAGCCGATAAATAACGGATATTGCAGAGCAAAGATCGACAACGAAGCATTGCCGAGCCGTCTCGCCCACGCGACGACGCGTGGCGACGCAGTTTGCATCGCGCTCGCGCAAAGAAAAATCACGGCGACTTGCGCGGGTAATAGTGCGCCGTTGTGAAGCAGCACTTCCGAGGCGCGCGGACCATGCGCAAAGAGAAAGGCCGCGCCGATGAAAAGCGCCCCTAAAAGCGCGAATATAGTCCACTGATAACGCGCGATCATGCGGATAACGCTTTCAGCGTTCGCCGCAAATATCCCGTAAGCAAGAATACCCGCCAGAAATTCCGGGAGCCGTACCAGCGGATTCGTGTGCAACACGCCGATCGGCCATACCTCATACCAGCCGCCCACAACGACGATCAAAGCCGGCAACAGGCTGGCGGCCCACATCGCCATCAACATCGTCCACTTGCGGCGCATCGACAATAGGCGCGGCGCGAGTGTCGGAAACAATAAGTAGAAAAAGAGCAGCGTCGACAACGACCACGAAGGAATATTGAACGACAGATAAAACGGATTCCACGCCTGCAACAACAGGATTTGCAAAACCGCGTTGACAGCCAGTTCCACACCGCTCAAGGTATGGACAATCGGCGGCGCTGAATCGAGGTTGCTCAGTTCGGTATCAAATGGATGGGAATTCACAGCCATTAGCGCCACGCTCAGCGCTAGCGTAATAATGTGAATCGGATAGATGTTACTGAAGCGATTGATAAAAAATTTCGATGCCGGAACCTTCTTCTCGCCGGCTTTATTTTCCACCGCAACGTGCGACAGAATAAATCCCGACAGGATAAAGAAGATACTCGTCGCGCAACCGCCGAACTTGAAGAAGTCGGCCAGCGGCATCGACCTGGCGTCCGGGTAAATCACGAGCGTGTGGAAGACGACCAGATAGCAGGCCAGCAGGAACCGCAGAACGTCCAGGCCTGGCAGCATCGCCTTCATTTAAATTTCCTTTTTCTTACAGGGAGATATCCATTCATCGCGTTTCCTTTCATTTTTATATGATTTTCTTTTTCAATTGAAAGTATTTACGCGGCTTAGTATGTGAAGCATGATTCATTGAGGCACGGCAGTCGGTATGTGCGGTTTCGCACCTAATGCTGCTGCAAATTCCGCTTTTGCAGCACACCGCCGAAATTCGCAATTCTTTTTATTTCGCTGCTTTACACTCCCGATAATAAGAATCAGTCTCAGGAGAAATAGGTAAAATCGGAAGAAAAGCCGCAGGCAATAACAACAGATGATTCATACGCGTCGCGTTTGACGCCCGGCGCATGCACCATGGATTGCGGACGACCGGGACTTATGCGAAGCGGCTTGCGAGAATTTCGCAAGTCTCGCCAAGTGGGATTACTCGTGGGAAAATTCGGGGGAAAATGTAAGTCAGCGTAATTGTTACGCAAGAATCCTCACCACTATTTGCAGAATTCAGGCGTAAAAAAAAGGCGTCACGTTGCCGTGACGCCTTAAAAAGTTCTAGCCATTCCGAGGGCCGTGCTAGAACCTGAGAGACGGTATTCAAAAGTCGCGGAGCCCATTGAATAGGCGATTGATCCTGCATTTCGGGATTTTCGGCTTGCATGCACCAGATTGCAGCCAACAGAAGCGACTTTCGAAATGAGGTTCCATTTTTTATGGTTATGCTGACTAAGTCAAGCAAAACATATAGTGACGCGCATGAATCGGCAAATTGTTCCGATACAATGACTTTTCTTAAAGATATATGAATCGGTTCCCCGGTTTGGAGATGCCCGCGCCCCTCGGCAAGCGGCCGTCAACAGGTTGTCGAACGAATAATTTGAAATACCGTTCCAAAAAACTATGAACCGATCCACCTCCAATCAGACCATAGCCACCAAGGCCCAGACCAACAAAGACAGGGACAGCCCGGGCGACGAAGTCACCGCGCTCGCACGCGGACTGACCGTGCTGCGCGCCGTCGCCGCCGCGCACGCGCCGCTCAGCAATCGCGAACTTGCCGAGTTGACCGGCATCCCGAAACCTACCGTGTCGCGCATCACCGCAACGCTCGTGGGCACCGGTTTTCTGCTGCGGCTGCCCGACAGCGAGCGCTTCGTGCTGACCTCGTCGGTGCTCGAACTGAGCAACGGCTTTCTACGCAATTTCGACATTCGCTCCCGCGCGCGGCCGTTCCTGATCGAGCTCGCCGAACTCACCGCGTTGTCGGTGCATCTCGCGGTGCGCGACCGCTACGATATGGTCGTGATCGACACGATCCGGCCTCGTTCGGCGGTGCTCGTGTCGCGTCTCGAAATCGGCTCGCGCATGAGTCTGACGCGCACCGCCGTCGGCCGGGCTTATCTTGCGTCGCTCGCTCAAGCGGACCGCGACCGGCTGCTCGCCGGCCTGCAGACGGCCGAAGGTGACGACTGGGGCTATATCGGCAGCCGTCTCGAAAGCGCGATCCAGGACACGCTCGAGCGCGGCTTCGCGATCGCCACCGGCGAGTGGTACGACGGTCTGAACGCGATCGCGCTGGGCTTCGTCGGGCCGTCGGGCGAGCGCTATGCGGTCAATTGCGGAGGCTCGGCCGATCAGTGTCCGCGTGACTGGCTGATCTCGCGCGCCGCGCCCGCGCTGCTCGAATGCATCGACAAGATCGTGCTGGAGATCGGCGGCGCGCCGGGGCGCCGGCTCGACGAATAAGCCATCGGCCGCAACGGGCGCTCACGGCGCCCGCGCTGGCGGATCGCCCTCACCCAACAATTCGCCAACATCCTGTAACCTTCGTAATCAACCGAAAAATACGCGGCTGGACTCTGACGGACGCCGCAACGTACGATCACGCATCCCGTCGCGGGAACGCGCGCGGCGAGTCGTGAGCGCCGCCGAAAACGGCCCCGCCCATCCGTGATGATTCCGCATTGCGTTAACATCTCTGTCCCGCGTCTCGGGTAGCATCGCGCTGAACTTTTGCGCGGCGCCCGCTGCCACAACCGCCTGACATGCCGCCCACGTGCCGCTGCGCCGCCCTTCCAGGAGCGCCGGGCGCCTGAGCGGCTCACATCACAAAGCCAGCCACCTGACCGAACCGATGGACGAACAACAAAAGCACCCGGAAACCCAACGCCCCGCCGCTTCCCAGCCATCCGCTAGCGGCGCGCAATCGAGCGCGCCCGGCACGGTGAAACGCCACCGTGGTCGCACCACCGCGCTGATCGTCGCGGCGTTGGTCGTGCTCGGCGTCGTGCTGTGGCGCTGGCATCCGTGGGGCGGCCCCGGCAGCGGCGCGAGCGCGCCGGGTGCCGCAAGCGGCGCGCGCGGCGGCCGCGGCGGTCCGAACGCGACGGCCAACCTCGCGCAGCCGGTGCACGTCGCCGCCGCGACCCAAGGCGAGATGCCGGTCGTGCTGACCGCGCTCGGCACGGTCACGCCGCTGGCCACCGTCACCGTGCTGCCGCAGTTGAGCGGCGTGCTGCAGGACGTCTATTTCAAGGAAGGCCAGATGGTCAGGAAGGGCGACGTGCTGGCCCAGATCGACCCGCGCCCGTATGAGATTTCGTTGCGCAACGCCGAGGGCACGCTGGTGCGCGACGAGGCGCTGCTTGCCACCGCGCGTCTCGATCTGAAGCGCTATCAGACGCTGCTCGCACAGGACTCGATCGCGAGCCAGCAGGTCGACACGCAGGCGTCGCTGGTGCGGCAATACGAAGGCACGGTGAAGTCCGACCAGGCGAACATCGACAGCTTCAGGCTCGACCTCGTGTATGCGCGCATCACCGCGCCGGTGTCGGGGCGAGTGGGTCTGCGTCAGGTCGATCCGGGCAACTACGTGACCTCGGGTCTCACGAACGGCATCGTCGTGATCACGCAACTCGATCCGATTAGCGTGATCTTCACGACGTCCGAAGACAATCTCCAGCAGATCATCCAGCACACGCAGAACGGCGAGGCGCTCTCGGCGACCGCGTACGACCGCAGCAACACGCATCCGCTCGAAGTCGGCTCGCTGAAGACGATGGACAACCAGATCGACACGACCACCGGCACGATCAAGCTGCGCGCGATCTTCGAGAACAAGGACAACGGGCTGTTCCCGAACCAGTTCGTCAACACGCGCCTGCTCGTCGACACGATCAAGGACGCGATCATCGTGCCGACCTCCGCGGTGCTGAACGGCTCGATGGGCACCTTCGTGTACGTCGTGAAGCCCGACAACACGGTGACCGTGCGTCAGGTCAAGGTCGGCCCCGTCGACGGCGAGCGCAGCAGCATCCAGTCGGGTCTCGCGCTCGGCGAGCGCGTCGTGATCGACGGTTCGGACCGTCTGCGCGAAGGCGCGAAGATCACGATCCCGGCCGAGCGTCCGCGTGGCGCATCCGGCGCGCACGGCGCGAGCGCCCCGGCGGGTGCTTCGGGTGCGCGCGCGCATCACGGCCGCCACGCCTCGCAGGCATCGTCATAAAGTAAAGGCACGGCACTTACCGCATGAATCCATCCCGCGCTTTTATTCTGCGTCCCGTCGGCACCGCGCTGCTGATGGCGGCGATCATGCTGGTCGGCCTCGTCGCGCTGCGCTTTCTGCCGCTCTCCGCGCTGCCCGAGGTCGACTATCCGACGATCCAGGTGCAGACCTTCTATCCGGGTGCGAGCCCGGACGTGATGACCTCGTCCGTGACGGCGCCGCTCGAGCGGCAGTTCGGGCAGATGCCGTCGCTGAACCAGATGTCGTCGCAAAGCTCGGCCGGCTCGTCGATCATCACGCTGCAGTTCAGCCTCGACCTGCCGCTCGACATTGCCGAGCAGGAAGTCCAGGCGGCGATCAACGCAGCGGGCAACCTGCTGCCGTCCGACCTGCCCGCGCCGCCGATCTACGCGAAGGTCAACCCGGCCGACGCGCCGATCATCACGCTCGCGATCACGTCGAAGACATTGCCGCTCACGCAGGTGCAGGATCTCGCCGACACGCGGCTCGCACAGAAGATTTCGCAGGTCGCGGGCGTGGGTCTCGTGAGCCTGTCGGGCGGCCAGCG
>DATAQT010000007.1:0-17723 GCA_036264535.1 Paraburkholderia sp.
GCATGTTGGGCGGCGGATGCGGCACCGGACGCGACTCCGCGCTGACCGGCGTGATCGCGCCGGCATAGCCAGACGGATCGCCGACGCGGCGCATGCCGGACTTGTAGCCGCCGAAGCCATAGCCGAAATTGGCGTCCGCGACATTTGGATTGCCACGCTGCGCGCGCAGGTCACGAGAAGGCATCGCATTGCGCGAGGTACGAGGAGCAAACGCGTCGCCCGCACCGGCATAACGGGCGCCGCCGCGCATCTCCATGCGCGGCGCACGCTGGCCGCTGCCGTGTGAATAAGCGGCTCCCGCAGCGGGACCATGCGGCACGCCCGGTCCTTTCGCATAGGCGAACGAACACAGCACGGCGATGACCGCGCCCCACGCCCAGTGCCTCGTTCTCGACAACCCGTCCACCTTGTGACTCTCACGCCCGAAGACTTGCCTGAAATCCACCGTTCGAGCTGCGATGGACCTGTTGCGGGAAGGAAGCCAGGCACCGCGTTCCTGTCGCGGCGCGGGGCATCCCTACGGCCTCTGAACGGGTAATTTATGGTCGTCGGCAGAGGGTGTCGAGCCAAAAAGTGTTAGGTCTCGTCGGTGGATGTAACACCTTGTTACTGCGGCGTTTTTCCTCGACGGAACGCTTGTGCGAGCGGGCTCGCGACGGCTTGCCGGCAGCCGCTTTCGCTCACCCCGGCATGCCTCGGTTGTTGCAAAAACACGGCGCTTGCAACGTCAATGGTTAACGACTGGTCGCGGCATTTATTGCAAGGTTTGTCGCTAAGAAGCGCGTCGCCAATACTGATATCTGGCGCCTCGCACGATGTCGCCATACACAGCGGGCGAGTCGATGCACAAACCTCATTAATCGATTCGGCAAATGAATTTGCGTTTTCAATCGACTTTCGACAACAATAGCCGCTTTCCATTGCCACAGGCCGCGCGCTGACCGGCGCGTTCCGTGCTCACTCCGCGTCATTGAATCGAGATTCCGACATGGCTCGCCCGAAATTTCTACCCGATAACTTCACCTTGTGCCTCGTGAGCACCGTGATCCTCGCCAGCTTCCTGCCCGTGCACGGACAGGCCGCCGTGGGGTTCAACTGGGTGACGAACATCGCGGTCGGTCTGCTGTTCTTCCTGCACGGCGCCAAGCTGTCACGCGAGGCGATCGTTGCGGGCGCGACGCACTGGCGCCTTCACCTGGTGGTGCTGCTGAGCACGTTCGCGCTGTTTCCGCTGCTCGGCCTCGCGCTTAAACCGGTCCTTTCGCCGCTCGTGACCCCATCGCTCTACGCCGGCGTCCTCTTCCTCTGCACGTTGCCGTCGACGGTCCAGTCGTCGATTGCGTTCACGTCCATTGCCAAGGGCAACGTGCCGGCCGCGGTATGCAGCGCGTCCGCGTCGAGCCTGCTCGGCATCTTCGTCACCCCAGCACTCGTCAGCGTCGTCGTCACGAATCAGGCCGCGAGCGGCGGCGCGTCGCCGTGGCATACGGTCGGCAACATCGTGCTGCAGCTGCTCGTGCCGTTCGTCGCCGGCCAGTTGCTGCGCCCGCTGATCGGCAAGTGGATCGAGAAGAACCGCGGCGTGCTGAAGTTCGTCGACCAGGGCTCGATCCTGCTCGTCGTGTACGGCGCGTTCAGCGAGGCCGTCAACGAAGGCCTGTGGCACACGATTCCGCTGTCCGCACTCGGCGGCCTCGTCGTGGTGAGCGCCGTGTTGCTCGCGCTCGCGCTGGCGGTGACGATCTTCGCGAGCAAGCGGCTCGGCTTCAACCGCGCGGACCAGATCACGATCATCTTCTGCGGCTCGAAGAAGAGCCTCGCGGCCGGCGTGCCGATGGCCAAGGTGATCTTCGCCTCGCACGCGGTCGGCGCCGTGGTGCTGCCGCTGATGCTGTTCCACCAGATCCAGCTGATGGTCTGCGCCGCGCTCGCCCAGCGCTGGGGCGCGCGCGACCTCAGCGCCGAGAGCGAGGCCGCGGCGCGGCAACCCGCCGCCGCCGTCGCGCGCCGTTGAGAACACGCGCAATACAAACAGGACATTCATAAGCGCCCTCCCTGAGCGTCGTTTTGGTCGTGTGAGGAAAGCCGCCTTCGGGCGGCTTTTTCTTTTGGCCTTTTCGTTATTTCACGCGCAAACGCTCGCGCTGTCGCCTCGGCCGGATGGCATAGGAAGACTCCAGACGTGTCTCGAAAACTGCTGGCCGCCGGCTGTTTAGTTTTTTTACTAAACAGTTTAACTGTCACTAATTCCATACGATACGGGTATTTACGGGTGCCATGCCGGCGCTTTCGGGGCTGTTTTTGCAGTGTTTTACTATACAATCGCCCGACCTGAACCCGTGCTGCCTCGCCTCGCGCGGCAGCTTCATTCGATGGCCACAACCATCCGCGACGTCGCCCGCGCGGCCAGCGTTTCGATCGGCACCGTATCGCGCGCGCTCAAAAATCAGCCGGGCCTTTCCGAGACCACGCGCGAACGTGTCGTCGAAGCGGCGCGCCAGCTCGGCTACGATCCGGCGCAGCTGCGACCGCGCATCCGCCGCCTGACCTTCCTGCTGCATCGTCAGCACAACAACTTCGCCGCGAGTCCGTTTTTCTCGCACGTGCTGCACGGCGTCGAAGACGCCTGCCGCGAGCGCGGCATCGTGCCGTCGGTGCTGACCGCCGGGCCCACCGAGGACGTGATTCACCAGATGCGCCTGCACGCGCCCGACGCCGTCGCCATCGCCGGTTTCGTCGAGCCCGAAACGCTCGCGACGCTGGTCGCGATGCAACGCCCGCTGGTGCTGATCGATCTCTGGTCGCCGGGCCTGCGCTCGGTCAATCTCGACAACGCCGCCGGCGCCACGCTTGCGATGCGCCATCTGTTCCAGCAGCAACGCAAGCGCGTCGCGTTCATCGGCGGCTCGCTCGCGCATTTCAGCATCGCCGAGCGCGCGCTCGGCTACCGACGCGCGTTCTTCGAAGCGGGGCTGCTGTTCGACCCGTCGCTCGAAGTGAACATCGACGCTGGGCTCGATCCCGACACCGGCGCCGCGCGCGCGATGCAGCGCCTGCTCGACGCGCCGGGCCCGCGCCCCGATGCCGTGTTCGCGTTCAACGACGCCGCCGCGCTCGCCGCGCTGCGCGTGTGCCTCGCGCGCGGCCTCAACGTGCCCGACGACATCGCGATCATCGGCTTCGACGACATTCCCGCCGCGGCGCACGCCACGCCGCCGCTGTCGACGATCTCGGTCGACAAGGAAGCGCTCGGCCGACGCGGCGTCGAACTGCTGCTCGAAGACTCGCCCGCCGAACTCGAAGTCCGCTTGCCCGTTCAACTCGTTGCCCGTGCCAGTACTTTGGTGAAAACGCCATGACGCTAACCGATCCGATTCACCCTTCCGCCGACGCCACGACGGCGCCACCCGTCGCCAGCTTCCGTAACCGTGAGTTCCTGCTCGCGCACATCGAGGACACGCTGCGCTTCTACGCGCCGAACGTGCTCGACCCGAGCGGCGGCTTCTACCATTTTTTCCGCGACGACGGTTCGATTTACAACCGCACCACGCGCCACCTGGTCAGCAGTTGCCGCTACGTGTTCAACTACGCGATGGCATATCGGCAGTTCGGCGACCCGAAGCACCGCGAGTACGCGCGCCACGGCCTGCGCTTTCTGCGCGAGGCGCACTGGGACTCGCAGCACGAGGGCTACGACTGGGAAATCGAATGGCGTGACGGCAAAAAGCGCACGCTCGACGCGGCGCGCCACTGCTACGGCCTCGCCTTCGTGCTGCTCGCTTACTCGCATGCGGCGATGGCCGGCATCGAGGAGGCCAGGCCGATGATCGGCGCGACCTTCGAGCTGATGGAGCACCGCTTCTGGGACGCCGCCGCCGGCCTCTATGCCGACGACGCCTCGCCCGAGTGGCTCATCAGTTCCTACCGCGGGCAGAACGCGAACATGCACACCACCGAGGCGCTGCTCACCGCGCACGAGGCGACCGGTCATCTGGTCTACCTCGATCGCGCCGAGCGCGTGGCGTCGAATATCACGCTGCGCCAGGCGAAGCTCTCGCAAGGGCTCGTGTGGGAGCACTTTCACGCGGACTGGTCGGTCGACTGGCACTACAACGAGGAAGACAGCTCGAACATCTTCCGTCCGTGGGGCTTCCAGCCCGGCCATCAGACCGAATGGGCGAAACTGCTGCTGATTCTCGAACGCTTCCGTCCGTTGCCGTGGCTGCTGCCGCGCGCGATCGAACTGTTCGACGCCGCGATGACGCACGCGTGGGACGAAGATCACGGCGGCCTTTACTACGGCTTCGGCCCCGACGGCACCGTGTGCGACCACGACAAGTACTTCTGGGTGCAGGCCGAAACGTTCGCGACCGCCGCGCTGCTCGGCAAGCGCACCGGCAACGAGCGCTTCTGGGACTGGTACGACGAGATCTGGCGCTACAGCTGGGCGCATTTCGTCGACCATAAGTACGGCGCGTGGTATCGCATCCTCACTTGCGACAACCGCAAGTACAGCGATGAAAAGAGCCCGGCCGGCAAGACCGACTATCACACGATGGGCGCGTGCTATGAAGTGCTCGCCCATGCGCTTGGCGAAAGCGCGGCGGCCGAATCGGCCGCGCCCGCCTCGGCGCATTCCGCGGAGAAAGCACAATGAACGCGACGACCGACCTTCCCGTTTTCGTGTCCGCCGGTGACATCCTCACCGATCTCGTGCGCACCGGCGCATCGCAATGGCTCTCGCGTCCGGGCGGCGCGGGCTGGAACGTCGCGCGCTGCGTCGCGCGGCTCGGCCTGCCGACCGCGTGCGCGGGCTCGCTCGGTGTCGATAACTTCTCCGACGAGCTGTGGGACGCGAGCGTCGCCGCCGGTCTCGACATGCGCTTCCTGCAGCGCGTCGAACGTCCGCCGCTGCTCGCGATCGTGCATCGGACGCATCCGCCCGCGTACTTCTTCATGGGCGAGAACGGCGCCGATCTCGCATTCGATCCGGCCACGCTGCCGGCAGGCTGGATGAAGGCCGTGAAGTGGGCGCACTTCGGCTGCATCAGCCTCGTGCGTCAACCGCTCGGCGATACGCTCGCGGGGCTCGCCGCGCAGCTGCGTTCGCAGGGCGTGAAGATCAGCTTCGATCCGAACTATCGCAACCTGATGGAGCACGGCTACGAGCCGACGCTGCGCAAGATGGCCGCGCTCGCGGATCTGATCAAGGTCTCGGACGAAGACCTGCGCATGATCTTCAAGACCAGCGACGAAGCGGCCGCGCTCGCGCAACTGCGCGCGATGAATCCGGCCGCCACCGTGCTCGTCACGCGCGGGCCCGAATCGGCGATGCTGCTCGACGGCGCCGCGGTCATCGAGGCGAAGCCGCCGCGCGTCGAGGTGGTCGACACGGTCGGCGCGGGCGATGCATCGATCGGCGGCCTGCTGTTCAGCCTGATGAGCGCCCCGCAACGCGCGTGGCCCGAGCATCTCGCCTTCGCGCTCGCGGCCGGCGCGGCGGCCTGCGGGCATGCCGGCGCGCACGCGCCGACGCTCGACGAGGTGGTCGCGCTGCTATAAAGCGCGGCGCTGTAATTTTGCTGCCCTGGGGTGCGCGTAGCGTGACGGATGTCGAGCACATCATGACGCGCGAAACCGCCCCGGGCGGGAACCGATCCCGCCACGCCGTGCTACGATGAAAACATCGAAACCTTTGCGAAAAGGAGCGAGGCCATGGAGGACGTCACCTACACCAAGGGGATCTACACGGCCATCGCGTCGATAAGAGAAGTCGCCCAGGACGCCTGGCAAGGTGTCGTCACCCTCTCGCGCGACGAGGGCGAACCCAGCGACAATCAGGAAACCACGGTCTATGAAGTCGACTCGACGTCGTCGACTCCACAGGAAGCGCTCGAAGAAGCCAAAGCGCTCGCGCATCGTATCCTCGGGGAAATCGAACTGTAGGCCGAACCTCGGGCAGCGCGCCGCGCGCCCTCGCGCATCGGCGCGCCGCCGGGTCGACCGGCTGGAGGCGATCATGGCTGAACAGCTGTTCCAATACGGCGTGTATTCGATTCACGTTCGTCCGCTCGAACTCAGCGGTGCGCGCTGGGACGCCGAGTACGAAATCCGTCATCGAGAGAAGGCCGTCAAGGCGTGGACCACGGTCGGCGGCGACGCGGGCTATGCCGATCAGGCCGAAGCGGTGGATAACGCGCATCGGCAGGCGGTCGACGATATCGAGCATGGCGCGGGCATTCCGAAGCCGCACGCGTTTCCGTGACGGGTGGTGCGTGGGTGTGGCGCGCGGGTCCATCGACCCGCACGAGGCGCGTGACGCAAACTGACCCAGCCTGAAGTCTCGCGGCGCGCGCAACGTGCCATGCTACGCTGTGCCCGTTTTCATCCCCTCGAGCGCGTGATGGCAAGCGAACCGTCAGACCGTTTTTCCACGCTCGGCGATACCGACACCGATACCGTCGCGAGCCCATCGAAGCGCCGCGCGCGCGGCAGCCGCGAAATGCGTCTGGACGATCGCGTGGTGATCGCACACGGCATGCCGACACCGCTTTGGCAGGACCTGTATCACCGCGCGCTCGGGGTCCGCTGGCCGGTGTTCTTCGTGTCGCTGGCTCTGCTGTTCCTGCTGCTCAACACCGTGTTCGCCGCGCTGTACATGCTCGGCAACGCGTCGATCGCGAATCAGTTTCCGCAAGGCTTCGGCGGCGCGTTCTTCTTCAGCGTCGAAACGCTGGCGACGGTCGGCTACGGCGACATGCATCCACAAACCCTCTACGCGCACTGGATCACGACGCTCGAAATCTTCGTCGGCATGTCGAGCATCGCATTGGCGACCGGGCTGATCTTTGCGCGCTTTTCGCGGCCGCACGCGAAGATCATGTTTGCGCGCTACGCGGTGATCCGGCCGATCGACGGCCGCATGACGCTGATGGTGCGCTCGGCCAACGCGCGTCAGAACGTGATCGCCGAGGCGCGCGCGCGGCTGCGCATCATGCGTCTGGAGACCTCGATCGAAGGCTATACGCTGCGCAAGCTCTACGACCTCGCGCTGGTGCGCGACCAGCATCCGGTGTTCAAGCTCGGCTGGACGCTGATGCACATCATCGACGAGGCGAGTCCGTTGTTCGGTGAAAACGCTGAATCGTTGATAGGCCGCGACGTGTCGCTGCTGCTCACGCTCGAAGGCATCGACGAATCGACGTCGCAAACCATGCAGGCGCGCCACATGTGGAGCTGCGACCAGATCTTCTGGCAGCACCGGTTCGTCGACATCATGAGCGAGCGCGACGGCGTGAGCCATATCGACTACGCGCACTTCGACGAGATCGTGCCGCTCGATGCCGCGCCGCTCAAACCGGATATCGCGGCAAACACGGCGCAATAGTCAGAGGCGCATTCGGCGCCCCACCCGTCTTGCCCGCGCACCAGGGCATACCCGAAGCGCGCCGACGCCCGGCAAATCCGGCTCAAAAGCCGGCCAAAACACGCGACTCTTCGCGCCCATTCGCGCGCGCTCATTTAAAGAAGAAATAATTCACTCTCACTAGCGCTAAAAAATAGAGTCTCTTTCGCTGCGCGATATTCGTGACCCCACCACCCGCGCGCGGAGCCTCAATTGGAGACTCGCCCATGACCGCCCGCCTGCCCATCGACGGCACGCCCGCCCTCGCCGACTACAAGCTGTCCGACAATCTCACCGCGACGCGCGGCCGGATCTTTCTGACCGGCACACAGGCGCTCGTGCGCCTCGCGCTGATGCAGCGCCAACTCGACAAAACCCGCGGCCTGAACACGGCCGGCTTTATCAGCGGCTATCGCGGCTCGCCGCTCGGCATGGTCGATCAGCAGTTGTGGAAGGCGAACAAACTGCTCGCCGCGAGTGACATCCGCTTCCTGCCCGCTATCAACGAAGAACTGGGCGGCACCGCCGTGCTCGGCACGCAGCGCGTCGAAGCCGATCCGGAGCGCACCGTCGATGGCGTATTCGCGATGTGGTACGGCAAGGGCCCGGGCGTCGACCGCGCCGGCGACGCGCTGAAGCACGGCAACGCGTACGGCTCCTCGCAGCACGGCGGCGTGCTGGTGGTCGCCGGCGACGATCACGGCTGTGTGTCGTCGTCGATGCCGCATCAGAGTGACTTCGCGCTGATCGGGTGGCATATGCCGGTCGTGAATCCGTCGAACATCGCGGACATGCTCGAGTTCGGCCTGTACGGCTGGGCGTTGTCGCGCTTCTCGGGCGCGTGGGTCGGCTACAAGGCCATTTCGGAGACCGTCGAATCGGGCTCGACCGTCGATCTCGACGCGCTGCAAACCGAATGGACGCTCCCTCAGGAGTTCGAGGCCCCGGCGGGCGGCCTGCACAATCGCTGGCCCGATCTGCCGAGCCTGACGATCGAAGCGCGTCTGCATGCGAAGCTCGACGCGGTGCGTCAGTTCGCGCGCATGAACAGTATCGACAAATGGATCGCACCGAGCCCGCACGCGAACGTCGGCATCGTCACCTGCGGCAAGGCGCATCTCGATCTGATGGAAGCGTTGCGCCGGCTCGA
The DNA here is from genome assembly GCA_036264535.1 of Paraburkholderia sp. GTDB lineage: Bacteria > Pseudomonadota > Gammaproteobacteria > Burkholderiales > Burkholderiaceae > Paraburkholderia. Next base: position 8,556 of record DATAQT010000007.1, read on the forward strand.
TCTGACGGTCGCCGATCTCGACGCGGCCGGCGTGCGCATTTACAAGGTTGGCTTGTCGTTTCCGCTGGAGATGACGCGCATCGATGCGTTCGTGTCGGGTCTTTCCGAAGTGCTCGTGATCGAAGAAAAGGGTCCCGTCATCGAGCAGCAGATCAAGGACTATCTGTACAACCGAACGCAGGGCACGCGGCCGGTCGTGATCGGCAAGCACGCCGAAGATGGCACGATGCTGCTGTCGTCGCTCGGCGAATTGCGGCCGTCGCGCATCCTGCCGGTGTTCGCGAACTGGCTCGCAAAGCACAAGCCCGCGCTCGATCGGCGCGAGCGCGTCGTCGATCTGGTGGCACCGCAGATCCTGTCGAACGCAGCCGACAGCGTGAAGCGCACGCCGTACTTCTGTTCGGGCTGCCCGCACAACACGTCGACGAAAGTGCCGGAAGGCTCGATCGCGCAGGCCGGCATCGGCTGTCACTTCATGGCTTCGTGGATGGAGCGCGACACGACCGGGCTCATTCAGATGGGCGGCGAAGGCGTCGACTGGGCCGCGCACTCGATGTTCACGAAGACGCGCCACGTGTTCCAGAACCTCGGCGACGGCACCTACTTTCACTCCGGCATTCTCGCGATTCGCCAGGCCGTCGCCGCGAAGACGACGATCACGTACAAGATCCTCTATAACGACGCGGTCGCGATGACGGGCGGCCAGCCGGTCGACGGCAGCATCTCGGTGCCGCAGATCGCGCGACAGGTCGAAGCCGAGGGCGTATCGCGCTTCGTCGTGGTCAGCGACGAGCCCGAGAAATACGACGGCCATCACGGCCAGTTTCCGCAGGGCACGACGTTTCACCATCGCAGCGAAATTGACGCAGTACAGCGCGACTTGCGCGATACCGATGGCGTGACCGTGCTGATCTACGACCAGACCTGCGCGGCCGAAAAACGCCGGCGTCGCAAGAAAGGTGAATTTCCCGATCCGAACAAGCGGCTCTTCATCAACGAGGAAGTCTGCGAAGGCTGCGGCGATTGCGGCGTGCAATCGAACTGCCTGTCGGTCGAACCGGTGGAAACCGCGCTCGGTCGCAAGCGTCGCATCGATCAGTCGTCGTGCAACAAGGACTACTCGTGCGTGAATGGTTTCTGCCCGAGCTTCGTAACCGTCGAAGGCGGCACGCTGAAGAAAGCCGCGGGCGTCGCGTTTGATCCGCAGGCGCTCGCCACCCACGTCAACGCCTTGCCGATTCCCGCGACGCAGCTCGATGCCGCGCCGTACGACATCCTCGTCACCGGCGTGGGCGGTACCGGCGTCGTGACGGTCGGCGCCTTGATCAGCATGGCCGCGCATCTCGAGGGCAAGAGCGCGTCGGTGCTCGACTTCATGGGCTTCGCGCAGAAAGGCGGCTCGGTGCTGTCGTTCGTGCGCTTTGCCGCGCGCGACGAATGGCTGAACCAGGTGCGCATCGACACGCAACAGGCCGACGTGCTGCTCGCCTGCGACATGGTGGTCGGCGCGAGCGCCGATGCGCTGCAGACAGTGCGGCATGGCCGCACGCGGATCGTCGTCAACACGCATGCGATTCCGAACGCGAGCTTCGTGCAGAATCCGGACGCGACGCTGCATGCCGACGCGCTGATCGACAAGATGCGTCATGCGGCAGGTGAAGAGCGCATGTCGACGTGCGACGCGCAAGCGCTCGCGACGCGCTTTCTCGGCGATACGATCGGCGCGAACATTCTGATGCTTGGTTTCGCGTGGCAGCTCGGTCTCGTGCCGGTGTCGTTCGCCGCGATGATGCGCGCGCTCGAACTGAACAACGTCGCGGTGCAGATGAATCAGCTCGCGTTCTCGATTGGCCGCATGGCCGCCGCCGATCCTGCCGCGCTCGAATCGATGTGGCAGACACGTCACGCGCCGAAACAGAGCGTGCGCGTCGATACGCTCGACGAGCTGATCGCCCATCGCGAAGCACGCTTGCTCACGTACGGCGGCGTGGCTTATGTGAAGCGCTATCGCGGGCTCGTCGATGCGGCGCGGCGCGCGGAAACCGCCGTCGAAGCGACGAGCGAGCGCGTGACGCGCGCAGTCGCGACGACGTTCTATCGGCTGCTCGCGGTGAAGGACGAGTACGAGGTCGCGCGTCTGCATACGGATGCTGCGTTCCGCGAAGCGCTCGAAGCGCAGTTCGAAGGCGCCGCCGGCAAGGACTTCACGATCCGCTTCAACCTCGCGCCGCCGACGCTCACGCGCGCGCAGCCCGGCGCCGTGCCGACCAAGAAAACCTACGGTCAATGGATGTGGCCCGTGCTCGGCCTGCTCGCGAAATGGCGCGGCCTGCGCGGCACGGCGCTCGATCCGTTCGGCCGCACACTCGAACGCAAGATGGAGCACGAACTCGCGAGCGATTACGAAACCACGCTGCAACGCGCGCTCGCCAAACTCGACGCGAGCCGTCTAGACGACGTCGCGAAGCTCGCCGACCTGCATGCGCGCGTGCGCGGTTATGGACACGTGAAGCTTGCGAATCTGGCGGGCGTGAAGCGCGGTGAGCGTGACCTCGCTGCGCGCCTCGGCATCGATGCAGCGACGGGTGGGGCGGTCAAGAAGTCGCTGGAGGAAATGAAGGGCGCCGGGCAGTTGCGCGGCATTCCGGTGGTGGTCGCGAAGTAGTCCGTTGCGCTGCTCAACGTTGGGTCGCGTCGAGCAGCGCCCTCACCTGCGCGACTTTCGCCGGATCGACTGGCGCGAGTCCGTTGCCGTTCACGCGCACGCCGGAGCCGAAATGCACGGCCTCGACGTGCGTTTGGCTCACGAAATCCGCCACCGCATCGACCGTCAACCCGGCACCCGCAAGCACGGTGCAATGCGAGCCTGACGCTTGCCGCACGAGTTCGGCAACCACCGCTTGCGCGTGCAGCACCGACGGCTTGCCACCCGACGTCAGCACATTCGTCACGGCCTCGAAACCGAGCAACACATCGAGCGCTTCGCGCAGATCGCGCGCCTCGTCGAACGCGCGATGGAACGTGATCACGAGTCCATCGGCGGCGTCGCACGCACGCGCGAGGCCTTCGCGATCGATCCCGCCCTGAGCATCGAGCATGCCGATCACGATGCCGTTCGCGCCGGCCGCCTTCACGGCACGGATGTCGCGCAGCATCACGGCGTAGTCGTCGGCGTCGTAGACGAACGAGCGGCTATGCGGTCGCACGATCACGTTCACTGGCACGCCGGCCACGGCAACCACCGCCTCGATCAACCCCACACTCGGCGTCAAACCGCCCTCGCCCATCGCGGTCACGAGTTCGAGACGGTCGGCACCGGCCTGCGCGGCGGCGCGCGCATCGGCGACGGTCGTGGCAATCACTTCGAGCAGCACGGACATGAATGCAACCTGGTGTCGTTGAAAACGACATCATGTCAGATGTGCGCGTCGCGCTCCTCCTCGACCCAGTCGATATCGCCACACAGCACCCAGGTCTCGCTGCCGACGCGCGTCGCCACCGACAGCGTCACGCACGGCAACGCCTCGTTGATCGACAGATAGGGCCGCGTCACGTGCACGCGCTCCGGCGCATTGATCGCGACGCTGAAGTACGGACGACGCAGCCAGTTCGCGCCCTGCGCGTCGGCGAGCGGCAGAAAGCGCGTTTCGTGCGCCGCGCGATCGGCGCGCAGCACGACGTTGCGGCCCGCCTGACGACCTTTCGCATCGAGCAGAAAACAGCGCGCCGCGTGATCGAGCGCGAGGAAATTCCAGCACACCTCATCGAGCGGCTCGCCGGCGGCGAGGCGCTCCGCGGCACGCTCGAACGCACGCAGATACGGCGCGAGCCGACTCGCGCTGCGCCGCTCGCGCGCCTCCGCCTGCTCACGATAGCGTTCGGTGACTTCGCTGATGCAGGCGGCCGCGTGGATCGCATCGGCGATACCGGGATTCGGTCGGCCGAAGAAAAAGCCCTGCACGAAGTCGGCATTGCAGGCGAGCGCCATCTGCGCTTCGTGCTCGGTTTCGACGCCTTCGATCAGCACGAGCTTGCCCGCCTCGTGCAGCAGCGACACGAGTCCCGGCAGGATCGTCGCCATGTCGGCGCGATGCGCGGCATGCGACAGCATGATGCGATCGAGTTTCACGATGTCGGGATTCAACTGCCAGATCCGCTCGATGTTCGAATGGCCCGCGCCGAAATCGTCGAGCGCGATCAGGAAGCCACGCTCGCGGAACTCGCGCACGGCGTCGGCCAGACGATCGAGATCTTCGGCGCTCTGCTCGAGCACTTCGAGCACGACGCGTCGCGGCGACAGATCGAGCCGCCGCAGATTCGCGAGCAGCGCCGCCGCGAGATACGGGTCGGTCAGCACGCCGGGGTGCACGTTCAGGAACAGCCACTCGCGCTCGGCGCCGAGCACCTTGAAGTTCTCCAGATGCAGCGTCTGCGCGAGCCGGTCGATCTGCAGCGCGTCGCCGATGCGCGCAGCCTCGCCGAACACGTCGAGCGGCGACACCGGGCGATCGAGCGCGTCGTGCGCGCGCAGCAAGCCCTCGTAGCCGACCGCGCGCATGTGCGACAGGCTGAAAATCGGCTGGAACACGCTCGTCAGCATCAGCCCGCCATGCTGCACGGAATAGCGTTGAAGGCCCGAGGTCACCTCGACCTCGAAGCCGTGCGGCACACTTGCCGCCCTGTCCTGTTGCGCAATCGTCATGCAATCCTCTCACGCGAGAGCCGGCCGGTCCGAACGCGAAAAACACCGAAACCGCCGCCGGTTCTCAAAATGTGCGTCATCGTTACCGGTTAAGCAAGGTCCATGCGCACGCTGGCGCACATTGCGCTGCCACTCGTCAGAGAGATTGCACCGGCGACAAGGATCGTGCGCCGGCGGTGGGCGCGACGCGCACCGTTGCGGTGCACCGGCTTGCGGCGAGCGACGCTGCGCGACTCGCGGCAAGCGCCCGCGCCGCCACGCTACACTCGACTTTGCGCATCGCGCGTCTTCCGAGGACACCCTCTTCATCAGCCCGGAACACACGATGGAAATTGTCTTTACCGTCCTGATCCTGTTGCTCGCGGTCGCCGCATCCGGCGTGCTGACCCGCGCGCTGCCGTTCAAGCTGCCGCTGCCGCTCGTGCAGATCGCGATCGGTGCGCTGCTCGCGTGGCCGCGCCTCGAGTTGCACGTCACGTTCGACCCGGAAATCTTCATGCTGCTGTTCATTCCGCCGCTGCTGTTCGCGGATGGCTGGCGCATTCCGAAGCGCGAGTTCTTCATGGCGCGCCGCGCGATCCTGATGCTCGCGCTCGGCCTCGTGTTCATGACGGTGCTGGTGGTCGGCTACTTCGTGCACGCGCTGGTGCCGCAGATTTCGCTGCCGGTCGCGTTCGCGCTCGCCGCGGTGCTGTCGCCGACCGACGCGGTCGCGCTATCGGGCATCGTCGGCAAGGGCAAGATTCCGGGGCAGCTGATGCATATCCTCGAAGGCGAGGCGCTGATGAACGACGCGTCGGGCCTCGTCGCGCTGAAGTTCGCGATCGCCGCGGCGCTGACCGGCGCGTTCTCGCTGCGTGACGCGTCGGTGAGCTTCGTGATCATCGCGGTGGGCGGCCTCGCGATCGGCGCGGCGGTGAGCGCGGTGTTCAGCTTCGTGTCCGCGCGTTTCCTCAATCTCACGCCGGAGGGCGATCCCGCCCCCGGCGTCGTCATGACCCTGCTGATTCCGTTCGCCGCCTATCTGACCGCCGAGCGCTTCGCGGTGTCGGGGGTCCTCGCCGCGGTCGCGGCCGGGATGATGATGAACTACGCGACCATCGCGGATACGTGGCAGGTCGCCTCGCGCGTGCGGGCCGCGAGCACGTGGACGATGATCGAGTTCGTCTTCAATGGCATGGTGTTCATCATGCTGGGCCTGCAGTTTCCGCACATCCTCGGCCGCGCGCTGCTCGACGCGCACGAAACCAACGACGCGCAGGTCGCGCTGCTGATCGGCTATATCGTCGCGGTGGCGATCGCGCTGTACGCGATGCGCTTCGCGTGGGTCTGGCTGCTGCGCTGGTTCGCGAGCCGCGGCGCGACGAAGCAAGGCGTCGCGAACGCGGTGCCGGGTCTGCGCATGGTATCGGTGACGACGGTGGCGGGCGTGCGCGGCGCGGTGACGCTCGCGGGCGTGCTGTCGCTGCCGGAGCTGCTGCCCAACGGCACGCCGCTGCCGGGACGCGATCTCGCGATCTTCATCGCATCGGGCGTGATCCTGCTGTCGCTGCTGGTCGCGCTGGCCGCGTTGCCGCTGCTGCTGAGCGGCTGGCGGCGCGGCAAGGACCCACATGCGGCCGAGGAAGCGCTTGCGCGCACGCTCGCCGCGCAGGCCGCGATTCGCGCGGTCGATCATCTGCACGACACCGAGTGCGTGGACCTCGATGAATCGGCGCAGGCGTATGCGACCGATGTGACCGCGCGTGTGATGGACCTGTACCGCCGCCGCCTCGCGACGCTCGACGACGACCAGGCGCCGCGCGAGCTCGCGCGGCGCGCCGATAAGCTCGAATTTCGCATGAAGCTCGCCGCGATGCGGGCCGAACGCAAGACGCTGCTCGACTTACGCAATACCCAGCGGATCAACGACGAGACGTTGAACAAGCTGATGCGCGAGGTGGATCTGTCGGAGACGGCGCTGACCGCGCGTAACAGATAGGCTTCGCCGCCGCATCGAAAATCGGCACCGGCGCGTCAACCGCCGGTGCCGATCGCCGCTCAGGCCACCGGACCTTGCGCCGGCTTTCTTCTCAACAGCGCGTACAGGATGATCGCCCCGAACGTCGCGGTACCGATGCCGCCAAGCCCGAAGCCGCCGAGCTTCAGCGAGAAATCGCCGGCGCCGAGCACGAGCGTGACGGCCGCGACGATCAGATTGCGGTTGTCGGAGAAGTCGACCTTGTTGACGACCCAGATGCGCGCGCCGGTCACCGCGATCAGCCCGAACACGACGATCGACACCCCGCCCAGCACCGGCCCCGGAATCGTCTGGATCACCGCGCCGAATTTCGGCGAGAAGCCGAGCACGAGGGCGATCAGCGCGGCGATCACGAACACCAGCGTCGAATAGATCTTCGTGACCGCCATCACGCCGATGTTCTCCGCGTACGTCGTCACGCCGGTGCCGCCCGCGAAGCCGGACACGATCGTCGCGAGCGCATCGCCGAGAAACGCACGGCCGATATAGCGGTCGAGGTTCTGGCCCGTCATCGCGCTGACGGCCTTGATGTGGCCGAGGTTTTCGGCGACGAGGATCACCGCGATCGGCGCGAGCAGCGCCATCGCATGCGGGTCGAACTCCGGCGACGTGAAGTGCGGCATGCCGAACCAGGCCGCGTTCGCAACGATCGAGAAATCGATCGGCTTGCCCATGCCGAGGCCGTTCGTGGCGATCGCGTAGATAACGTAGGCGAGCAGCAGGCCGACCAGGATCAGCAGCCGCTGCAGCATGCCGCGCGTGAACACCGCGACCGCGCCGACGCACAGCACCGTCACGAGTGCCATCCACGATTCGAAGTTGCTGCCGCTCACGCCGTGCACGGCGATCGGCGCGAGATTCAGGCCGATCACGCAGACGATCGCACCCGTCACGACCGGTGGCATCAGCGTTTCGATCCAGGCCGTACCGACCGCCGACACGATCAGGCCGATCACCCCATATGCGACACCGCACGCGATGATGCCGCCCAACGCGACCGGAATGTTCGGATTCGCGCCGTGTCCGCCGTAGCCGGTCACCGCGATCACGAGGCCGATGAACGCGAAGCTCGAGCCGAGATAGCTCGGCACGCGGCCGCCGACGAGCACGAAGAACAGCAGCGTGCCGATCCCCGACATGAAGATGCACAGGTTCGGATCGAAGCCCATCAGGAGCGGCGCGAGCACGGTCGAACCGAACATCGCGACGACGTGCTGGATGCCCATCGCGAACATCTGCGGCCATGCGAGACGTTCGTCGATACCGACGATGCTGCCCTCGGCGGCGGCAGGCTGGCGGCGCCAGCGGGGGAAATAGGATGCGGCCATTGCGGGGATTCTCCTCTTGGTCGGCGTGGTGTGTGCGGTGTGGTGCGTGCCGATCACGCGTTGCGGCGCGGGTCCGGCAAAACTACGCGCGAGTTTACGGAGAGCAATAAGCGCTGGCAAGCGGGCCGGAAATTGGCCCAGGAAGCAGGCCGAAGAGCGGGCCGAAAGGCGCGACCGAAGAGCGGAGCTCGCGAGCGCGTCAATCCGCGCCGCGCGCGTCCGTGTCCGGCGTCACCGCGGTGCCGTCCTGCGGCGTCGTGTCCGCTTTCGCGCCATACATCACCACCCGATTGCGGCCGGCGTCCTTGGCGCGATACAGCGCTTCGTCGGCGGCGTTGACGAGCGCGCGGTTCGTCGCAACCAGATGGCCGTGCGCGGCCGCTGCGCCGACGCTCACCGTCAGCACGTGATGCGTGCTCGCCACGTGGCGGAACTGCAGCGCCTGCACCGCCGCGCGAATCTGCTCGCCGATGCGCTGAGCGCCCGCCGCGTCGGTATCCGGCAGCAGCACCGCAAACTCTTCGCCGCCGTAGCGCGCCGCCGTGTCGCCCGGGCGCCGCACGTTCTGTGCAATGCAGCGTGCCACGCCGATCAGCGCTTCGTCGCCGGCAGAATGGCCGTACAGGTCATTGAAGCCCTTGAAGTAATCGACGTCGATCAGCAGCAGCGACAGCGGCCAGCCGTTGCGCTGCGCGCGGCGCCATTCGTCGTTCACGTGCTCCTCGAACGAGCGGCGATTGTTCAGGCCGGTCAGCCCGTCGGTGCGCGCGAGTTCGCGCAGCTCTTCCTCGGCCGCGCGGCGCAGGCGCAACTGGTACGAAAACAGGATCGCGAGCGCGATGATCGTTACGTCGAGCGCGCCGATCAGCGTGCCGAAGATCCATGCGCGCCGCCGCCATTCGACGTAGATGTCGCGCGTCGACAGCGCGACGTCGAGGATCAGCGGATAGACGTCGATATGGCGGAACGCGTACCAGCGCTCGACGCCGTCGATCGCCGCGGTGCCGAAGAAATCGCCGCTCGGTCGCGTGATGAAGCGCGAGTAGTTGGCCGTGCCGGTCAGATTGATGCCGATTGTTTTCGATTCGTAAGGACGACGCATCAACATCGTGCCGTCG
>DATAQT010000013.1:0-9081 GCA_036264535.1 Paraburkholderia sp.
TTCTCGACCGGACCGATCTTCGACTGCGCCGGTAGCTGCCGGCGCATGTCCTCGGCCTTCATATCGGCCTTCGCCGCGAGCACGAACGTCGCCGTGTCGAGCAGCGTCGGATCGGGCACCACGCCGACCCACACGCCGTACTTGCGCTGCTGCAGCGGAATCGGCACCGCGCTCTGCTCGAGCACCGCGCTCAGTGCGATCCGCAACGCGGCGATCAGCGGCTCGAAGCTCTCGCGCAGCATCTCGTGCCGATACGGCGGGAACGTCGGCGCGCGCTTGCCCGGCACGGTGAACGTCGCCAGTTCTCCGGCCAGTTCGAGCAGCTGCCGGTACAGCGCTTCCGGATGCAGCAGCGGCGCCTCGGCGAGATGCGCGACGAGCGGTTGATAGCGGTTGATCACCTGCAGCATCAGGAAGTCGGCGATCTCGGCCGCGCCGCCGCGATCCGTCTCGGCGACGCGGCCAGCGAGTGCCTCGCCGCGCTGGTGCAAGAGGCCGAGCAGTTCGGACAGGAAGGTCACCAGACGGTCGGCAGCCTCGGTGTGCAGCGCGGTGGGCATGAAGCCTTCGTCGAGAATCACGCGCCGGTCCGCCCGACATTCGGTCACACGCGCGACAGGAATCCTTACCAGCCCTTCGGTGGGTTGCGAGTCGGCCAGTAGCCGCGTGCTCATGCCTGCCACTTCGAGCGCGGTGAGCCCCTCCATGCTGCCGGACGCGTCGCGCACTTCGGTTTCGCGAACGCGATAGCGGAACATCTGATCGGTGCCGGAATCGACCCACGCGCTGTCGGGCTGCGTCGACGAGCGCAGCGGCAAGCTCAGGTGAACGATCTGGTCGCGCCAGTTCGCATCGATGTCGAGCGGCGGCGGCAGCGGATCGTCACCGGGCATCGCGAACGGCGTGCCGTCGGGGAACACGCCCCTTGCGCGCTTGATGCCAAGCTTGCCGATCGCCAGCAGATCGCTTTCGAGTTCCAGCTCCTGGAAGCCCCACGCATACGGGCGCAGTCCGCCCGCGCGCAACTCGACGTAGCGCTCGAAGTAGCGTTCCTGTTGCTGCATATGCTGCGGCCTCAGAAACAGGCCTTCGCTCCAGATGATTTTGTTGCTTTGGGTCATGTCGGTACGTCGATCAAGGGGTCTCTATGAGTCGTCTGGCTGCTGGACGACGGTCGTTCGCGACGCTCAGTCGCGCCGGCGTTTCAGCCGGGCGAGCTGTTCCTCGTAGGCCCGCGCGAATTCGTCGCCGAACAGGCGCTGGAAGCATTCTTCGGGATTTCTGGTGAGCGCGTCGAAGTGCGCCTTGTAGCGCTCCCAGTAGCGCGGTCGGCCGCCAAATGGCAAGCGTCGCGCGCTGCCTTCGGACTCCTTTTCGATCCGCGCGGGATCGAAATGCGCGAGCAGCGACTGGAATGCGGCGCGCACGCCAGCCAGCATCGCCATCTGGTGATTGCGGATGTCGGCGGCGGCATCGTCGAGCGCCGCGCTGCCCGACAGAAAGCCATTGTCCGGCGGCGCGAGCAGCCTCCTGACCGCGTCCTGCGCGGTCGGCGCGAACTTCAGCGGGTTGTTCTCGGCGCGCTGGATCAGCGTGGCGGGCAGCCGGAAGCTGTTCTTCAGTTCCGCCCGCGCGCGCAGCACGTCCATCATCGCGTCGACGGCGATATGGAACATTTCGCTCAGCTCCGGCGACGCCGTGCCGGTGGACGGCGCCGGCTGCGCGGAGGCAACCGGTTCGGACCCGGCAGCCGATGCGATGTCAGACGGTGGCGCCAGCGGCGTCGAAACCGGTGCCGACATCGGCATCGGCGGCGGCTGTGAGCCGGGAACCGACGCGATCGGAGCCGCGGGCGCGTCGAGCATCGCTAGCGCCGGGGAATGCGGCTGCATCGCCGCCGACGGCTCGAACACCGAGCGGTCCGGCTGCGAAACTGGCGCAGCGGGCGCACCAGGTGCAACAGGCTCAAGCAGCGAATTGCCCTGCTGCGGCTCACGACGCGGCGCCACGCGGCTGCCGGTCGCGTCCCAGTCGTCCGGCAACAGCGGGCCACTCGCACGCACCGACTCGACCTGCGGCGGCCGGAAGCGGTCGGACACGGCCGGCGTATGGTTCCACCCGTGCACGGGCGGCGCGGCCGGCGTTTCCTCGTCGAAGTAAGACGACGGTGAATCGAACAGCGCAAGCGGATCGAGGCTCGCGCCCGGCGACGCTGCATCGGCCGCGCCGGGAATCAATCCGCCGGTATGGTCTGCGCCGGGATCTGCCTGGGTTCGCCGGGCCAGCAACAGGCTCAGATCGAGTGGATCGTTGCTCTGCGCGGCGGCGGGCGCGCGAGCCGATGCGGATACCGGCGCGGGCGGTGTCGCCTCGGACAGGACGTTGTCCTGCGAGGCATCCGATTGCGTCGCCGGCTCGCCGCTCAGACGCACACCGATCTCGAACGTATCGATCTGCAGACGGTCGCCGTGCTTCAGCGCGGCGGGCTCTCCGGTGCGCAGCGATGCGCCGTTCAGCAGCATGCCGTTGGTGCTGCGGTCTTCGATGAAGTAGAGACCATTCAGGTAGCGCACTAGCGCATGCAGGCGCGATACGCCTTGCGCGTCGAGTACCCAGTCGCACTCGTCGGCGCGGCCGATGCTGCCGTCGCGACGATCGAATATCCGTTCGCGCTGGCCGTCGAAACGCTCGGCCCGTTCGCCGCGCACCGACAGGATCAGGCTTGGCGCGCTGCTCATTGACTACCTCCGTCGCTACCGTTGGGCACGCCGAGCAGGCCCAGCGCGTCGTGCACGAAAGCGGCGCGGCGCACGTCCAGTTGCGCGGGAATCAACGCGGCCATGTAGGTCACGGCCGCCATGGCCGCGATCGCGCTCAGATGCTCCGGCGGCGGGGTCGGCTGCTGATGCCGAGGATTCAGGTTGCCGCCCGTCCAGCCGGCGGCGGCGGCGGCCCATGCGCCGATCGTCCGGTAGCGGTGCGCGTTCGCGAACGACGCCGCGGCTTCCCGATGCGCTTCGCCGGGATCGCGTACCCATGTTTCGGCGAGCGCAAGACCCGCGCGATCGTGCTCGCCGAGCGTCTGCCGGCCGCCGCACTGGCACACCCAGGCGACCGCGTAGCGGCGCGGCAGCAAGCGCGCCAGCAGGCTTAGCGCGTCGGCCGTCAGGCCGTCGTCGAGCAGGGTCTGCACGGCCGCATGCGGGGTCATCGCCGGCCGCAGGCGATCCTTCGCCGGCGCGGAAAGGCGCATCTGCCGGGCGGCGTCGAGGATCGCGCTCATAGGATCATCGGCGCCGCGCCGCCGAGTACCGCGGTGGCGGTGCCGATCAACTGCAGGTTGGTCGATTGCACGAGACAGTCGGCCTCGGACAGGATCTCCATCGCCGCGATCGAACTCATGTTCAGATTGGCCTTCGAATTGATTTCCATCGCGAGGCCCGAGCTCATCGTCAGGTTCAGCTCGCCGTTGATCGTGATGTTGGTGCCCTGGATCGCGATCTCGCCGGAGCTTTTCATCGTGATGCTCGCGAGCCCGGTGACGAGCTTGATCTGGTTGCCGGCGGTGAGCGTGTAGTTGTGCGCGACCTGCACGTCATGGTCGTGCTCGGACTCCTCGCGCAGATCCTTCTGCGCGTGAATCAGCACCTGTTCGCCGCCCTTCCTGTCCTCGAAGCGGATCTCGTTGTAGTCCTCGCTGCCGCCGCCTTCGTGGCTGCGGCTCTTCACGCCGCTCTGCGTCTTGTTGTCGGGCAGGCTGTACGGCGGCATGTTGTCCGCGTTGTAGACGCTGCCGATAATCAGCGGCCGGTCCGGATTGCCATCGAGAAAGCTGACGACCACCTCCTGTCCGACGCGCGGAATGAACTGCGCGCCCCAGCGCTTGCCGGCCCACATCTGCGCGACCCGCACGGGGCACGAGTTCTGTGCGTTCGGCTTGCCCGGCCGGCTCCAGAAAAAGGTGACCTGCACGCGGCCGTACTTGTCCACGGCGATGTCCTCCGGCGTGTCGCCGTAGACCACCGCGGTCTGCAAGCCAGCGATCACCGGACGCGGCGTAGTCGGCATCGTGCGAAACGGCTGGCGGCTGCGGAGCACCTTGAACGCGCAGTGAAACGGCTCCTCGCCGTCGTCCGCGCCCCCGCCCGACACGTAGTCCGGCTCGACGAGTCGCATCTCGGTCTCGATCACCAGATATTCCTGGTTCGCGTCGGCGAGCGGGAAATCCTTCAGCCTGAATAGCGCGCCGCTTGCGAGGCCGCACGCATCGGTGTGGCCGGCACTCGTCAGCAGCGGCACGTTCAGCGCATCCGCGCGCACCTGCGCGTAACGCTGTCCGTCCGAGAGCCGCTGGTCGTAGCCGACGTACTCGTACGGGTAGTCATAGATGTCGAGGCCGCCGACGTTGTGCGCATCGTCCTGGTCGGTCAGTTCCTCGGTCGCGAGCAGCGATGCCTTCGGCTTCAGATAGTCGTAGTCATCGAACTGCACGCGGGTCGTGGTCACCGAGCGCGCGGTTTCCCACTCGCTGATCGATGCCTTCATCCGCTTGCCGCGCTCGGTCGGCGGCGCGTACGGAATCTGTTCGAAGCTGGACACCGTGGAGTGCGCGCCGAGCGCATCGGCGAGCACCATCGTGTGCGTGCCGTCCGTATGCGTGAAGAAGTAATAGATGCCCTCCTGCTCCATCAGGCGGCTGATGAAGTCGAAGTCGCTCTCGCGGTATTGCACGCAGTAGTCGCGCGCCGGATAGCTGGCGCTCAGGCTCAGTTTCACGTCGCTATAACCGATGTCGCCTAGCACCGACTGGATGATCTGCGGCACGCTCATGCTGCGATAGATCCGGCAGTCGCGCCGGCGTGTCGACAGCCACGGCTTCGGCACGAGCACGAACGTGTAGACCGCGTAGCGCACTTCGTCGATGTTGACGAAGCCGCTCTGCTCGCCCTCGCAGACGATGCCGTTGAAATACCGCGTGTAGCCCTGCGGGCTGACGAGCTTCACCGTCATCGGCGTGCCGAGTAAGGCGCGCAGATCGACCTGGGCGTTCTTGCAGATCGCTTCCAGCCGATACGAAAACAGCCGGCCGAGCGACTCGGTCGCCGTCATGTTCGAGAACAGAAGGCTGCTGCCGAGATTGGAGGTGAGCGTAATTGCGTGAGCCATGACGTGATCTGCGAACCTTCGTTACGTTGCGGATAAGTCGAACCCGGCGGGGGACCGTGGGGCGGTAAGCGTGTCAGTAGCAATGCCGGTCGCCGCAGTGCTGTCGCGGGCCGGCGACTACAGGTCGACGTCCACCACGAATCTGGTGAGACTCGCCTTGGACCTGATGTTTTTTTCGACCCGCGTTTCCAGCGATGTCCTGAAATTCTCTTTGATTTCACCCTTGAAACGCGACACCGACACCCACTCGTCGAGCATCTGCGTGAGCGCTTCCTTCGTGAGCAGCGTTTCCTTCTCGGGCAGCGTCGAATCGTCGATCAGCTTTTTGCGCAAAGTCTCGAGGTTTTCGTCTCGCTTGCCCCAGCCGCCGTCGCTCGCGCCGCCGATATGAATCGACTCCGGCCCGACGTCGAGCGTCACGCCGTTTGCGTGGATCGCGTCCTGGACGCGCTTGCGGCGCACGGTCAGATGAAACTTGCTGACGTTGATCTTCAGCGGCGAGCTCTTCTTCAGCTGTCCGATCTTTATCGTCGCGTTCACGTGCGCCGAGAGATAGACGACGTCGTGTCCGCCGTCCTCCTGGTGGAGTTCCCACGGAATCACGATGGGGTTCGAAATCAGGTTCACCGACTTCGACTTATTGTCCGTCGCGTCGTCGGCCAGTACGTTCTCGTACTTGAACTGCGGATTCGAGCCATGCTCGAATCCCTCGATCACCCTGGTCACGAACTGCACGACATTCGTGTCACTCAGTTTCGACAGTTCTGTAAATCCATCGTTGCTTTTGCCCGCTGGCATCGCTCCATCTCCCGGCGCGATTAGTGCGCCCTTCGGAAAATAGAACAGCCGGGCGCCGCAATCTATTCCTTCGGCACGGCGCGATTCAACGCACGCTGTCTCAGTCAAAGCCAATCGTGAAAGTAACTGTCCTTGACCTTGTGCATGGGGAAGTACCAGTTATCTCGCATGAATAGCCTGTTTTGCAGTCTCAGATCCGGAACCTGAGAGCTGGCCAGCTCCGCGAACATCCTGTCCCGAACCTTTTTGAAGCCTGAACTCTCGGCGGCTGCCGTGGGTCCCGTCATCCTGATGGTGGCCGAGCGGATGTTCTCCAGATATTCTCTTCGCAGATCCTCGCTGGTCTTGAGCGATTTGAATTTGCTGTGTATGAGCGACTTGTAGGACTTCAAGCCGGCGCTGCCAGCGTGACTCGCAATGATCGAGTTGCTGATCGGCGGCGGCTGGTCGCCTCCAATTTGCGTATTCCACCAGTCACGACTCTCCCAGTGGCTCTGCGGTATTCCGTCACGCCAGACGGAGCTCACGGCGGAGAATCGCGGGTAAGACTGGTGACAAATGATGTCGCCCAAGGGACTGACGCAGCTGACGTCGGTATCGACGTACACGCCACCACGCTGAAGCAGAATCTCGATGCGCAAAATGTCGCTGGCTGAACCGAAGTTGGCGCCGCGATTAACTAGTTCCTTTCGGTAGATAACGGAGTTCTTACCCATCTTCAGATCGCGTTGCACCTCGCGCAACCTGATCTTGTTAGCCGTGCAGAAGTTCAGGATCGAGTGGATCTGCTTGACCCGCATGCCTTGCAACGCCTCGCCGCGCATGTTCAGGTACTTGTCCAGATACTGGATCGTTGCTGAATCGCCCCCATCCTCACCCAGACGTTGAGCCACATCGCTCCATTGCGCAGGAGAAACGCTGGCATTGTTATGCGCGCTGATCTGGCGGCGACGTTCACCCGTGAGTAACTGGTTGGCGTCGATCCAGAGATTCACTTCCCAATCGGGATTCATCTTTGGAAACGTTACGATGCAATCGCGGTTTCGTTGCGGAATATCGCCACCGATCCAGATAATGTGGATCACCCTTGGTATGGCCTTCACGTTTCGATCTCCTCATACACGTCACATTTTTTGATTCGACTCAGCACACGGCGCTGCCGTCGAAGCGATACGCAAAATCGCCTTCCTCGACGCTCACGCGAACCCGCTCGATCTCGCCGCCGTCGATCATGCGCGCGAGAAACTCCCGGCTGATCGACGGCAGCATCGTGTTGGTCAGAATCGCGTCGATCATCCGGCCGCCCGATTCGCTCTCGGTACAGCGGCCGACGACCAGGCGCACGACCGCGTCGTCATAATCGAACGGCACGCGATAGCGTTCCTCCACGCGGCGCCTGATCCGATTCAGTTGCAGCGTGACGATCCGCGCGAGCATCTCGCCGCTGAGCGGGAAGTACGGAATCGGCACGAGGCGGCCGAGCAGCGCTGGCGGGAATACTTTCAGCAGCGGCTCGCGTAGTGCCGTGGCGAGTCCGTCCGCGTCGGGCATCAGGTCCGGGTCCCTGCACAGCCCCGCGATCAGATCGGTGCCGACGTTCGTGGTCAGCAGGATCAGCGTGTTGCGAAAGTTGATCGAGCGGCCCTCGCCGTCTTCCATCGCGCCCTTGTCGAACACCTGGAAAAACATCTCGTGCACGTCCGGATGCGCCTTCTCGACTTCGTCGAGCAGCACGACCGAATACGGCTTGCGACGCACCGCTTCGGTCAGCACGCCGCCTTCGCCGTAGCCGACGTAGCCCGGCGGCGCGCCCTTCAGCGTCGAGACCGTGTGCGCCTCCTGAAACTCGCTCATGTTGATGGTGATCAGGTTGTGCTCGCCGCCATACAGCGCCTCGGCCAGCGCGAGCGCGGTCTCGGTCTTGCCGACGCCGGACGTGCCCGCAAGCATGAACACACCGATCGGGCGATCCGGATTGTCGAGGCCCGCCCGCGATGTCTGGATCCGCTTTGCGATCGCCTCCATGGCGTGGTCCTGGCCGATCACGCGCTCGCACATCAGGCTCGCGAGATTCATCACGGTTTGCAGTTCGCTGCGAACCATGCGCCCGAGCGGAATGCCGGTCCAGTCGGCGACGACCGACGCGACTGCCTGGTAATCGACGTCCGGCAGAATCAGCGGGTTCTCGCCCTGCAACTCGGCGAGCTGTGCCTGCAGACGCTTCAGGTCGGCGAGCACCTCGGCGCGCGCGTCGTCGTCGAGCGCGGGCGATGTGCGCGACGGCGAGCTGTCGTTGGCGGCCCGAGCCGCGCCTTTCGTCTGGGTCGCACGAGTCGCCTGAGTCGCCTGAGTCGCCTCTTCAGCCTCCGCACGCACCGCCTGTTCGAGTTCGCTGCCCGTCCCTTCGACCGGCGCGGTGTCGCCACGCAGTCGTGCACGCAGTTCGAGAATCTGCTCGACCAGCGCCTTTTCCGTGGCCCACGCAGCTTCGCGTTGCGACAGGCGCGCGCGCTGCGTCTCGAGCGACGCGACGACGCGTGCCTCGCGTGCCGCGACGTCGACACCGACGCTCTTCTCACGCGCGATGATCTTCTGTTCGGTCTCCAGCGCCTCGATTCGCTTCAGCGTGTCGTCGATCTCCGCCGGTACCGCGTGCTGACTGATTGCGACGCGCGCGCACGCGGTGTCGAGCAGACTGACCGCCTTGTCCGGCAACTGGCGCGCAGGGATATAGCGATGCGACAACTTCACCGCCGCTTCGAGCGCTTCGTCGAGAATCTGCACGCGATGGTGCTGCTCCATGACGCTCGCAACGCCGCGCATCATCAGGATGCCCTTCTCCTCGGCTGGCTCGTCGACCGGCACGGTCTGGAAACGCCGCGTCAGTGCCGGATCCTTTTCGATGTGCCTGCGGTATTCGGCCCAGGTAGTCGCGCCGATCGTGCGCAGGTTGCCGCGCGCAAGCGCTGGCTTCAACAGGTTCGCCGCATCGCCGGTGCCGGCCGCGCCGCCGGCGCCGACCAGCGTGTGCGCCTCGTCGATGAACAGGATGATCGGCTTCGGCGACGCCTGCACCTCGTCGATCACCTGGCGCAGACGGTTCTCGAATTCGCCCTT
>DATAQT010000017.1:0-8189 GCA_036264535.1 Paraburkholderia sp.
CTCAACGCGCAGCAGCACCGCGAGCGCGACGCAGTTCAGCAGGATGCCCGAACCGCCGTAGCTCACGAGCGGCAGCGTCAGGCCCTTGGTCGGCAGCAGGCCGAGGTTCACGCCCATGTTGATGAAGGTCTGCGCGCCGAACCAGATGCCGAGGCCCTTCGCGACCAGGCCCGCGAACGTGCGGTCGAGTGCGAGCGCCTGACGGCCGATCTCGAACGAGCGGCGCACGATCCAGTAGAACATCAGGATCACGACCAGCACGCCGACGAAACCCAGTTCCTCGCCGATCACCGCGAGGATGAAGTCGGTATGCGCTTCCGGCAGATAGTTGAGCTTCTCGACGCTGCCGCCGAGGCCCACGCCGAACCACTCGCCGCGGCCAAACGCGATCAGCGAGTGCGTCAATTGATACGCCTTGCCCTGCGCGTAACGGTCGTCCCATGGATCGAGGTACGCGAAGATCCGCTCGCGACGCCACGGCGACGCCCACACCAGCAAACTGAACGTGCCGACCGCGGTTGCTACAAGGCCGCCGAACAGCTTGCCGTTCACGCCGCCGAGAAACAGCACGCCCATCGCGATCGCAGCGATCACCATGAACGCGCCCATGTCCGGTTCGAGCAGCAGCAGCGCCCCGACCACGCCGACGGCGAAAGCCATCGGCAGAAAGCCCTTGGCAAAGCTGTGCATGTATTCCTGCTTGCGCACCGTGTAGTTCGCGGCGTAGATCGTCACCGCGAGCTTCATGATTTCCGACGGCTGCATGTTCGTGATGCCGAGCGGAATCCAGCGGCGCGCGCCGTTCACGCCCTTGCCGACGTGCGGAATCAGCACGATCACGAGCGCGACGAGCGAGATCAGGAAGAGCTTCGGCGCGTACTTGTCCCACGTCGAAATCGGAATGCGGAACGACACGACGCCGATCGCCGCGCCCATCAGCACGAAGATGATCTGGCGCACGAGGAACGCCCAATCGCGATACGACGCGTACTTCGGCGAATCGGGCATCGCGATCGACGCCGAGTACACCATCACGATGCCGAGCCCGAGCAGCGCAACGACGACCCACAGCAGCGAGTGATCGTAGTCGAGCATGCGCGAGCGCAACGGCCGCACGCCGTTGACCGCGCTCGCGAGACCGCTGCCGTCCGTGCGGGTGGACGTGCGCGCCGCGGCGCCGTTGCCGCCTGCCTGCCGCGAACCGAAACGTTCCGACCAGCTCATATCATCGTCCCCCGTTCGGCCGCGATCTCTTCGACCGTGCTGCGGAATACCGCCGCGCGGTGTGCGTAACCCTTGAACATGTCGAAGCTCGCGCACGCGGGCGACAGCAGCACCGCGTCACCGGGCTGCGCCAGCGCGGTGGCCGCGCGCGTCGCGTCTTCCAGCGTCGCGTGATCGGTCATCGCGACGCCGCTATGTTCGAGTGCCGCGCGAATCTGCGGCGCGTCGCGACCGATCAGCATGACTGCGCGACACCAGCGCATCACCGGCGCGGCGAGCGGCTCGAATTCCTGACCCTTGCCGTCGCCGCCGGCGATCAGCACGACACGTTGCGCGAGACCGTCGAGCGCGGCGACCGTCGCGCCGACGTTGGTGCCCTTGCTGTCGTCCACGTAGTCGATGCCGTCGATCGATGCGATCAGCTCCACGCGATGCGGCTCGCCGCGATATTCGCGCAGGCCGTGCAGGAGCGGCGCGCCGGGCAAGCCGATCGCGCGTGCGAGCGCGTACGCCGCCAACGCGTTCGCGGCGTTGTGCAGACCGCGGATGCGCAGCGCGTCGGCGGGCATCAGGCGCTTCAGCGTGATGTCAGGCGTTGCGGCTACTTCGTTCTTGCGACGGCGCTTCGGCGTAGGTTCGTCGCTCGCATCGCGGTCTTGCGCCTGGACGAGCCACACCATGCCGTTCTCGCGCAAAAGGCCGTAGTCGCCGTCGTTCTTCGGCTCCGTCACGCCGAACGTGACGATTTCCGCGTCGCCGCTGGCAGGCGCGAGCGCCATCACGCGCGCATCGTCGCGGTTCAGCACGCGCACCGTCTGTGTACCGAAGATGCGGCCCTTCGCGGCCGCGTACGCGTCGAGTCCGCCGTGCCAGTCCAGGTGATCCTGCGTGATGTTCAGCACGACCGCCGCGTCCGGCGTAAACGTCTGCGACGTCTCCAGCTGGAAGCTCGACAGTTCGAGCACCCACACGTCGGGCAGCGCGGTCTGGTCGATCGCTTCGGACAGCTTGTCGAGCAGCGACGGGCTGATGTTGCCCGCCACCGCGACCTTCTTGCCCGCGCGTTCGCATAGCAAGCCGGTCAGGCTCGTGGTCGTGGTCTTGCCGTTCGTGCCGGTGATCGCGATCACCTTCGGCGCGTAGCCGGACTCGCCGAGCGTGCGCAGCGCCTGCGAGAACAGTTCGAGCTCGCCCCACACCGGGATGCCCTGCTCGCGCGCCGCCGTGATCAGCGGCAGCAGATCGGCGGCAAGCGGCGACAGCCCCGGGCTGATCGCGACCAGTTCGACACCGTCGAGCAGCGCCGGCGAAAACGGACCGCCGACGAAATCGGCATCGACACCATGCGCTTCGAGCGCGGACAGGTTCGGCGGCACTTCGCGCGTGTCTGCCACGCGCAGCCGACAGCCGTGCCTGGCGCACCAGCGCGCCATCGCGAGACCGGATTCACCCAGTCCCAGCACGAGCACCATCGGCTTTTGCCGATCCCGAAACTTCTCGCCGAACATCGCCTGCTTCCTTAAATGCTGCTGCTTAACGCAATTTGAGCGTGGACAAACCGAACAGGCACAACATCAACGTGATGATCCAGAAACGCACGACCACCTGCGTTTCCTTCCAGCCCGACAATTCGAAATGGTGATGCAGCGGCGCCATCTTGAAGAAGCGCCGCCCTTCGCCGAACCGGCGCTTGGTGTATTTGAACCACGTGACCTGCAGCATCACCGACAGCGTTTCCGCGACGAAAATGCCGCCCATGATGAACAGCACGATTTCCTGACGCACGATCACCGCAACCGTGCCGAGCGCGCCGCCGAGCGCGAGCGCGCCGACGTCGCCCATGAACATCTGCGCCGGGTGCGTGTTGAACCAAAGGAACGCGAGACCCGCGCCGCCCATCGCCGAACAGAAAATCAGCAATTCGCCGGCGCCGGGAATGTGCGGAAACAGCAGGTACTTCGAATAGACCGAGCTGCCCATCACATACGCGAACACGCCGAGCGACGCGCCGACCAGCACGACCGGCATGATCACGAGCCCGTCGAGGCCGTCGGTCAGATTCACCGCGTTGCTCGCGCCGACGATCACCAGATACGTGAGCACGATGAAGCCCCACACGCCGAGCGGATAGGTGATCGACTTGAAGAACGGCACCAGCAGGTCGGCACGCGCGGGCAAGCCCATCGACAGACCGCTGCGCACCCACGCCATGAACAGGTCGAACACGCGCACGTTGCTCGCCTCGGACACGCTGAACGCGAGATAAACCGCCGCGAACAGACCGATCACCGATTGCCAGAAATACTTTTCGCGCGACGACATGCCGCGCGGGTCCTTGTAGACGACCTTGCGGTAATCGTCGACCCAGCCGATCACGCCGAAGCCGAACGTGACGAGCATCACGATCCAGATGAAGCGATTGGTCAGATCGGCCCACAGCAACGTGGCCACGGCGATGCCGAGCAGAATCAGCACGCCGCCCATCGTCGGTGTGCCGGATTTGACGAGGTGGCTTTGCGGACCGTCTTTGCGAACGGCCTGACCGACCTTCATCGCGGTCAGCTTGCGAATTACCGCCGGGCCGCAGACGAGCCCGATCGACAACGCGGTGATGGACGCCATCACCGCGCGAAACGTCAGATAACTGAACACGCGCAAGAAGCTTGCGTCATTCTGCAGCCATTGCGCCAGCGCCAGTAGCATGCCTGGATCCTTCTATTTCAATGTGCGGCGGGCGTCGAGCCCGCGGCGTTGGGTTGTGGACTCGTAACGGCGTCCACCACGCGCTCCATCTGCATGAAGCGCGAGCCTTTCACGAGAAGCGTTGCAGCAGCGCCGAAGCTGGCCTGCTGCAATTGCGCGACCAGCGCGCCGACATCGGCGACGTGGTGCGCGCCCGCGCCGTACGCGGTGCAGGCGTCGCGCGAGGCGTCGCCCATCGCGTACAGCGCGTCGATACCGCGCTCTTTCGCATACGCGCCGATCTCGCGATGAAACGCCGGCCCGTTGTCGCCGACTTCGCCCATGTCGCCCATTACGAGCACACGCGGCGACGCGCGGGACGCGAGCACGTCGATTGCGGCGCGCATCGAATCGGGATTCGCGTTGTAGGTGTCGTCGATCACGGTTGCGCCCGCGAGCGTGCCGAGCGCGGCCTGCTTGACCTGCAGACGACCCTTCACCGCGGCGAACGATTCGAGGCCGCGCTGGATCGCGTCGAGCGACACACCCGCTGCCAGCGCCGCCGAGGTCGCCGCGAGCGCGTTGTGCGCGTTGTGATCGCCGAGCACCTGCAGCGTGACGTCGAGGTGGCCTTGCGGCGTATCGATGGAGAGGCGCTTGCCGTCGAACCTGCCCTGCACCGCGGCTTCGGTCGTGCGCTCCGCGCTGTTCAGCGCGAAATCGATGATGCGACTGCCGGTCGCGGCGACGCGCCAGATGCTCGCATACGCGTCGTCTGCGGGGAACACGGCCGTGCCTTCCGGCGACAGTGCGTGGATCACGCTCGCGTGTTCGAGCGCGACCGCTTCGACGGTCGCCATGAATTCCTGGTGCTCGCGCTGCGCGTTGTTGACGACGGCGACCGTCGGCTCGGCGAGCTTCGCGAGCAGTTCGGTTTCGCCCGGATGGTTCATACCGAGCTCGACGACTGCCAGCCGATGCGCGGCGTGCAGACGGAACAGCGTGAGCGGCAGGCCGACGTCGTTGTTGAAATTGCCCGCGGTCGCGAGACGCGCGTCCGCGCCGACCGCCGCCGCGAAGATCGACGCGATCATTTCCTTGACCGTGGTCTTGCCGTTGCTGCCCGTGACCGCGACGAGCGGCAGGTCGAACTGACGACGCCAGCCGCGCGCGAGCGCGCCGAGCGCGTCGCGCGTATCGGCGACGCGGATCGCGGGCACGCTCCAGTTCTGCGGCGTGCGCGCGACCAGCACGGCCGCGACGTTGCGCTCGGCGACTTGCGGCAGGAAGTCGTGCGCGTCGAAGCGCTCGCCTTTGATCGCGATGAACAGATCGCCGGGGCCGGCGCTGCGGCTGTCGGTCGACACGCGCTCGAAGCGCACGCTGTCGTCGCCCTCGACGCTCGCGCCGGGGATCTGCGCAGCGGCTGCACGAAGCGAGAACATGGTCATTCGCCACCTCCGCGTGTTTGTGTGGCCCGCGCGGCGAGCGCGAGGCGGGCGTGGTCCTGATCGGAGAAAGCGCGTTTCTTGCCCATGATTTCCTGTGTTGCTTCGTGCCCCTTGCCGGCCAGCACGATCACGTCTTCGCGCGCGGCGCCGCGGATCGCCTGTAGGATCGCGCTAGCGCGGTCCTCGATGCGGCGTGCCCGCGAGGCGTCCGTCATGCCCGCAGTAATTTGCTCGATGATCGCGAGCGGATCTTCGCTGCGCGGGTTGTCGCTCGTCACGACGACGTTGTCCGCCAGCCGCTCGGCGATGGCGCCCATCAGCGGACGCTTGGTCGCATCGCGGTCGCCGCCGCAGCCGAACATGCAAACGAGTTCGCCGGCGCGAGCGGTCGCGATCGGGCGCAGCGCTTCGAGCGTCTTTTCGAGCGCATCGGGTGTGTGCGCATAATCGATCACGACGAGCGGTTCGTCGTTCTGCAAGCGGCCACCCAAACGCTGCATGCGGCCGTTCACCGGTTCGAGCTTCGCGAGTTCGGCGAGCGCCGTGTCGAACGGCACATCGGCGGCGAGCAGCACACCGAGCACCGCGAGCAGATTGCTGACGTTGAAGAGGCCGAGCGTTTGCACTTCGACTTCGGCGTTGCCCCAGTCCGACGTGCTCAGATGAAACGCGGTGCCGGTTGCGGTGGCGCGCACGTTCGATGCGGTCAGCCATGCGTCGGCTTGCGGTGTGTCTTTGGCGTCAGCTGCGCCTTGCGCTGCCTCGATGCCATAGGCGATCGTGCGCGCATGAGCACGCGTGCTCGCGAGCAAACGCTGGCCGGCGGCATCGTCGCGATTGATCACGGCCGCGCGCAGCTCGGGCCATGCGAAGAGGCCCGCCTTGGCGGTTTCATAGGCCTCGAACGTGCCGTGATAGTCGAGATGGTCCTGCGTCAGGTTCGTGAACACCGCGATGTCGAACGCGGTGCCGTTCACGCGCCCCTGATGCAGCGCATGCGACGACACTTCCATCGCCACCGCCTGCGCGCCCGCCTCGTGCAATTGCGCGAGGCTGCGTTGCAGCTGCGGGGCGTCGGGCGTCGTGAAGCCCGTCTGCACGAGCTGGCCGACGAAGCCCGTGCCGAGCGTGCCGACGATCGCGCAGCGCGTGCCGAGCGCGGACAGCGCCGCGGCGATCCACTGGCTGCACGACGTCTTGCCGTTCGTGCCGGTGATGCCGACCGCCAGCATCGCGTCGCTCGGATCGCGATACCAGCCGCTCGCGATCGAACCGGCGAGTTCGTTCAACGCCGGCACGGCGAGCGTGATGGACGGATCGAGCGCGCCGCTGAAACATTCGGGCTGAACCAGCACCGCGGCCGCGCCACGCTCGATCGCGCCGTCGATGAACGGGCGGTTGTCCGCGCCGTCCACCTCATACGCGAAGAACGCGTCGCCCGCCGCGAGCGAGCGCGTGTCGGCATGCAGATGCGCGCCTGGCTGCACGTGGGCGTGCAGCCAACTGAGGGCGTCGGCGATCTGCCGGTGCGCTGGATGCTTGTTACGCAGCGCGCTCATCGCACAACTCCGGGGTGGCTTTTCGCGCTGGCGGAAATCGTCATCTTCTTCGCGCCGGCGCTGGTGGAAAGTTTCTTGGCCGCCGCCGGCGTGGCCGGCGTGCTGGGCGCGGGCGGCGCCGAGTCGTCCGACACGACCATCTGCTTGACCGGCATATCCGGCGGCACATTCAGCGAGCGCAGCGTATCGCCGACGATGGCCGAGAACACCGGCCCCGACACCTGGCCGCCGAAGTGGCTGCCCGCCGTCGGTTCGTCGACCGACACGGCCACGACGATGCGAGGATTCGGCATCGGCGCCATGCCGACGAACGACGCGCGATATTTGGAGTGGTCGTAACCGTGCGGGCCGTGCTTGTACGCGGTGCCGCTCTTGCCGCCGACGCGATAGCCCGGCACGGCCGCATCCGGCGAGGTGCCGCCCGGCGCCGTGACGGTTTCGAGCATCGTGCGCACTTCGCGCGCGGTGGTCGGCGAGAAAATCTGCGGGCCGGTAGCCGGCTGATCGCCTGGCGAGCGGAAAATCGACACCGGCATGATCTCGCCGTCATGCGCGATCGCGGTGTACGCGCGGCCCAACTGGAACAGCGACACTGACAGACCGTAGCCATACGACATGGTCGCCTGCTCGATGCGGCGCCAGCTCTTCCACGGCCGCAGACGGCCCGCCGCCGCGCCGGGGAAACCGACCTTCGGCGCCTGGCCGAGACCGATGCTGGTATACATGTTCCACATCTCTTCGGGCCTGAGCTGCATCGCGATCTTCGTCGCGCCGATGTTGCTCGACTTCTGGATCACGCCGCCCACCGTCAGCACGCCGAAGCCGCTGTCGTCGGTAATCGGCGCACCGTCGAGCACAAAGCGGCCCCCTCCCGTATCTACCAGTGTAGTCGGCGTCACGCGGTGCAAATCGAGCGCGAGCGAAACCGTGAACGGCTTCATGATCGAGCCCGGCTCGAACGTGTCGGTCAGGATGCGGTTGCGCAACTGGTCGCCGGTCAGGTGCGAGCGGTCGTTCGGGTTGTAGGTCGGGTAATTGACGAGCGCCAGCACTTCGCCGGTCCGCACGTCGATCACCATCGCCGCGCCGGCCTTCGCCCTGAATTTTTCGACGGCCGCTTTCAGGTTCGTGTACGCGATGTACTGAATCTTGCTGTCGATCGACAGATCGACGTCCTGGCCGTTGTGCGGCACGACCTGCTCGTCCACGTCCTCGATGATGTGGCCCATGCGGTCCTTGATCACGCGACGGCTGCCCGACATGCCCGCGAGCA
>DATAQT010000028.1:0-5859 GCA_036264535.1 Paraburkholderia sp.
GCCGCTGCCCAGGTTGGGAGCGGTGCCCCTCATTTGATGGCTTATCCCTACGCATGCCTGCTGATCGATCAAGAGCACGTGAATGCGGTATGCGGTGACGTGAACGTACCGTAGGCGGAGGAGCGGCCGTGGTGAGGGTTGCGAGCAGGCCTTGCCAGTCGGGACGGGGCTGAACTATCTATATAAGAATGCGCCCGGAAAGATGTCAATTGGTGCAGGTAGTCTATGTGCGCCAGACCACAATCGACAACGGGCGGCTGATGCCAGGCAGCCCTAACTTCGGGGAGGTTTCAGCCTGGCGCGCGGGCTTCAGGCTGGCGCGCGGGCGCCGAACCCGCGCGAGGCACGCGGCGCAAGTCAGTCGCCGTGCTCCGCGCCCAGCGCGGCCAGCGGATGCACGTCGCCGTGCCACGGCGAGCTCAGGAAATGCCGCACGCGCTCGGGCCGCACGTCGGTGAGAGTCGCCGGCGACCAGCGCGGTTGACGATCCTTATCGATCAGTTGCGCTCGCACACCCTCGCGGAAATCGCCTTCGTCGATCGCGCGCTTCACGATGCCGAGTTCCATGCGGAAACATTCGGCGAGCGTCATCTGCCGACCACGCAGAAGCGCTTCGCGCGTCACTTGCAGCATCGTCGGCGAGCAGGCGCTCAGCGCGTCATAGGTCGCCTGCAGCCATTGCCGCGTCTCGCGCGGCGGATCGCGCTCGAGGTCCTGGCGCAGCGTCGCGACGATCCGCTCGACGCCCGAGCGCCGGTCGAAGTGGCGCAGCATCAGTTGCGTCAGCGCAGCAAGCGGCGCGTGCGGCACGATATTGCACGGCGGCTCGAACACGGCGCGCAATGCGTCGATACGCTCGCCGTCGTGCCGCATGCGCTGCAACCGCTCCTCGAAGCTCGCGAGCCACTCGGCCGGCACGCACAGGTCGGCCAGTTGCAGGCGCATCGCGTCGGCGCCCGAGAGCGTCGCACCGGTCAGCCCGACATACAGCGCAAGCTCGGCCGGCATCACACTCAGAAAGCGGCTCGCGCCGACGTCGGGCACGAAGCCGATGCGCGTCTCCGGCATCGCGATGCGGCTGCGCTCGGTCACGATGCGCAGCCGCGCCGCCTGGCCGAGCCCCATGCCGCCGCCCATTGCGATGCCGTCGAGCAGCGCGACCACCGGCTTCGGAAACGTGTGCAGCGCGTAGTCGAGGCGGTATTCGTCGACGAAGAACGCGAGCCAGCGCGCATCGCCCTGCGTCGCGAGCCGATGCACCTCGCGCACGTCGCCGCCGGCGCAAAAGCCCTTGTCGCCGGCCCCCTTCAGCACCAGCGCGACGATCCCGGGATCGGTGCGGCAATGCTCGACCAGCACCGCGAGCTCGCGCACCATCGCGTGCGACAGCGCGTTGAGCGCGGCAGGCCGGTTCAGCGTGACGATCGCGACACGGTTGACGACGCGAAACAGGATGTCGGGTTCGGCCAGCGTGTTCGTCGGATTGCGCGTTTCGGCCGCGACGCTTTGCAGGGCGCTCATCGCTGCGTCTCCCGCGGTGCCTGGCTCGCCTGCCAACGCGGCGCGCGTTTTTCGAGGAATGCGTTGACGCCCTCGCGCTGATCGGCGCCATCGAACAGATCGACGAAGCGCTCGCGTTCGAGCGCGAGCGCGGCACCACGCGGCACGCCTTGCCGCGCCTGATGGATCAACTGCTTGCTGAAGCTGACCGCCTGCGGGCTCAAACCGGTGACGCGCTGCGCCATCGTCAACGCGGCTTCGCGCGCGGCGCCGCGCTCGACCACTTCCTCGACGAGGCCGATGCGCAGCGCGGTTGCCGCATCGACGCGCTCGCCGGTCAGCATCATCCGCTTGGCCCAGCCTTCGCCGACAAGCCACGGCAGCGTCTGCGTGCCACAGCCACACGGCAGCAAACCGACCGCGGTCTCGGGCAACGCCAGCACCGCATGCTGCTCGGCGATGCGGATATCGCACGCGAGCGCGCATTCGAGACCGCCTCCCATCGCATAGCCGTTGAGCGCCGCGATCACGACGGGCCGCGCGTTTTGCAGCGTTTCGAACGCCGCGCCGAAACGCGCCGCCGCCGTGCGCGCGACTTCGCGATCGCCGTCGGCGAACGTGTTCAGATCGGCGCCGGCGCTGAAGAACTTCGGGCCGTCGCCGGTGATGACGAGCGCGCGCACACGCGCATCGGCGTTCAGTTGCTCGACGGTGCGCTGCAATTGCAGCAGGCCATCGGGCGTGAAGGCGTTCGCGGGCGGCCGTTTCAGCGTGATCAAAGCGACCGCGCCGTCGTGCGCGTAGTCGAGATCGATCATTGCGCGCCTCCCTTGCCGCCACCGCCGCGCTCCTGCGCGCGATACAGCTTGATCACCGCGGAAAAGTCCAGACGTCCCGCGCCGTTCGCGCTCATCGTTTGATAAAGCTGCTGCGCGAGCGCGCCGAGATAGACCGGTTGACGCACGCTGCGCGCGGCATCGGTGGCGAGGCCGAGGTCCTTCAGCATCAGGTCGGTGCCGAAGCCGCCGGTGTACCCGCGTGACGACGGCGCGGTCTCGATCACGCCCGGCATCGGGTTATACGTGTCCGAACTCCAGCAGCGACCGGTCGACGTATTGATGATGCCGCCCAGCACCTTCGTATCGATACCGAGGGCCTCGCCGAGCGACATCGCCTCGGCGACGCCCGCCATCGAGATGCCGAGCACGAGGTTGTTGCAGATCTTCGCGACCTGGCCCGTGCCGGTGTCGCCGCAATGCACGATGTTTTTTCCCATCGCGGACAGCACCGGCTTCGCCTGCTCATACGCGCTCGCGCTGCCGCCGACCATGAAGGTCAGCGTCCCCGCCGCCGCGCCGCCCGTGCCGCCCGACACCGGCGCATCGATGAAGCTGTTGCCATGAGCCGCCGCGAGTTCGGCAAACGCCTTCACGCTGGCGGGATCGATCGTGCTCGAATCGATGATCGGCACGCCCGGCGCGATGCCGGCGAGGATGCCGTCGTCCGCGGCGAGCACGTTGCGCACGTGCGCCGCGGCGGGCAGCATCGTGATCACGCATTCGACGTCGCTCGCGGCGGCCTTCGGCGAGCCGGCCGCGTGCGCGCCCGCGTCGACGAGCATGCGCACGGCAGCCGCGCTGAGGTCGAACACGTTGAGCGCGTGGCCTGCCTTCAAGAGGTTCAGCGCCATCGGCGCGCCCATGTTGCCGAGTCCGATAAAGCCTATTTTCATGATGTCGTCTCCGTGTTCGCCTTCAGCGCAGGCGGATCGTCGTGTTGACGCCGTCGTTGACGGTGTCGTCGTCGAACCAGCGCGCGGTGACCGTCTTGGTCTGCGTATAGAACTGCACGACCTGCTTGCCGTACGGACCGAGATCGCCGAGCTTGGAGCCGCGCGAACCGGTGAAGCTGAAAAACGGCACCGGCACCGGAATCGGAATGTTGATGCCGACCTGGCCGATATCGATCTCGCTCTGGAACTTGCGCGCCGCCGCGCCGCTTTGCGTGAACAGACCCACGCCGTTGCCGAACGGGTTGGCGTTGACGAGCGCGATCGCATCGTCGAGCGTCGCGACGTTCACCACCGCGAGCACCGGCCCGAAGATTTCGGTGCGGTAGATTTCCATGTCGGTCGTCACGTCGTTGAAGACCGTCGGGCCGATGAAATTGCCCTGCTCGTAGCCGTGCACGTTCACGTCGCGGCCATCGAGCGCGAGCGTCGCGCCCTCCTTCACGCCGGCGTCGATCAGGCCGAGAACGCGCTGCTTCGCCGCGCGCGACACGACTGGCCCGACATCGGTGCCCGGCTCGTGACCCGCGTTGACCTTCAGCGTCTTCGCCTTCGCGACCAGCTCGGGCAGCCACTCGCGCGCGGCGCCGACCAGCACCGCCACCGAGGTCGCCATGCAGCGCTGCCCGGCCGCGCCGAATGCGGCGCCCGCGAGCGCGTTGAGCGTGTGCTCGCGGTTCGCGTCGGGCAGCACGACCGCGTGGTTCTTCGCGCCCATCATCGATTGCACGCGCTTGCCGCGCTCGCTGCCGAGGCGATACACGTGCGTGCCCACCGCCGTCGAGCCGACGAACGAAATGGCCTTGACCAGTTCATGCGTGCAGAGCGCGTCGACCACCTCCTTGCCGCCGTGCACGACGTTCAGCACGCCCTTCGGCACGCCGGCTTCGAGTGCGAGTTCGACGAGCTGCATCGTCGATAGCGGGTCCTGCTCGGACGGCTTCAGGACGAACGTGTTGCCGCACACGAGCGCCATCGGGAACATCCACAGCGGGATCATGGCGGGGAAATTGAACGGCGTGATGCCGACGCATACGCCGAGCGGCTGACGCAGTGTGTAGGTGTCCACGCCACCGGCGACGTTCTCGGCGAATTCGCCTTGCTGCAAGGTGCCGATCGAACACGCGTGCTCGACGACTTCCAGACCGCGGAAGATGTCGCCCTCGGCATCGGGAATCGTCTTGCCCTGCTCGGCGGACAGCGTCTTCGCGATGCGCGCCATATGCTCGCGGATCAGCGCCTGGTACTTCAGCATGATGCGCATGCGCGCGCCGATCGGCGTGTCCTTCCACGTGCTGAACGCGGCGTGCGCGCTGCGCACCGCTGCGTCGACTTCAGCGACGGTCGCGAACGGCACGCGCGCGAGTACCGCCTGCGTAGCCGGGTTCACGATCTCGCGCCACTCGGTCGTCTTCGATTCGACGAACTCGCCGTTGATCAGCAGTTTGACGGTGGCAGCGGTGCCGGCAACGTCGCGGCTGGTCTCGTTCGATGCAAGGGTGCTCATGCTGAAACTCCTATGCGATGGCCGCGCGGCGGCCGGACAGCGATGGAAATGAAAAAACGGTGCCCCGACGCGTTGAAGCCGAAGCTCGAACTCAACGCGTGCGATTCAAACCCGGGGCAGTAAAACCGGCAATAGCGATGAATAAAGACAGTCAACGCAACTCGGGAAAATCCTCTTCCCAGTACTCGTCGGGCAGACGCGCGGGCTCGGCCGCGCGCTCCATTTCGCGGCGCCGCAACTCGACGCGGCGGATCTTGCCGGAGATCGTCTTCGGCAGTTCGCTGAATTGCAGACGACGAATCCGCTTGTACGGCGCGAGTTTTTCGCGCGAGAACGCGAACACGGCGCGCGCGAGTTCGGGACCCGCTTCGTAGCCGTGGCGCACCGTGACGAACGCTTTGGGCACCGCCAGGCGCAACGCGTCCGCGCTCGGCACGACGGCCGCCTCGCCGATCGCCTCGTGCTCGATCAGCACGCTTTCGAGTTCGAACGGACTGAGGCGATAGTCGGACGACTTGAACACGTCGTCCGAGCGGCCGACGTACACGTAGGAGCCGTCCTCTCGCCGCAGCGCGACATCCGAGGTGCGATAGAAGCCGTTGCGCATCGCCTGTGCGGTCGCGCTCGCGCTGTTTGCGTAGCCGGTAATCAGGCCGAGCGGCCGTTCGGCGAGCGGCAGCGCGATTTCCCCTTCGCTCACCGGATGGTCGTCGGCGTCGAGCAGCTCGATCCGGTAGCCCGGCAGCGGCCGTCCCATCGAGCCGGGCACGACCGGCTGGCCCGGCGAATTGCCGATCTGGCAGGTCGTCTCGGTCTGGCCGTAACCATCGCGGATCGTGATGCCCCACGCGTGCTTCACGCGCTCGATGATCTCGGGATTGAGCGGCTCGCCCGCGCCGACGATCTCGCGCAGCTTCACCGGATAGTCGCCGAGCCGCTCCTGCACGAGCATGCGCCAGACGGTCGGCGGCGCGCACAGCGTGGTCACGTTGAAGCGCACGAGCGCGGCGAGCGTCTCTTTCGGCACGAAACGCGCGAAGTTGAACACGAACACGCAGGCCTG
>DATAQT010000047.1:0-13009 GCA_036264535.1 Paraburkholderia sp.
GTCGATGGAAGGCCGCATGACGGTCTGCAACATGGCGATCGAAGCGGGCGCTCGCGCCGGCATGGTCGCTGTCGACGACACCACGGTCGACTACCTGAAGGGCCGTCCGTTCTCGCCGCAGGGCGTCGAGTGGGATCACGCGGTCGAGTACTGGAAGCAGTTCAAGTCGGACGACGGCGCGCATTTCGATCGCGTGGTCGAGCTCAATGCCACCGAAATCGTGCCGCAGGTCACTTGGGGCACGTCGCCGGAAATGGTTACGCCGGTCGACGGCCGCGTGCCGGATCCTGAGCGCGAGAAGGACCCGGTCAAGCGCGACGCCATGGAGCGCGCGCTCAAGTACATGGCGCTCGAGCCGAACGCGCCAATCGAGTCGATCAAGCCGGATAAAATCTTCATCGGGTCGTGCACCAACGCCCGCATCGAAGACATTCGCGCCGCGGCTTACGTCGTGAAGAAGCTCGGGCGTCGCGTCGCACCGAACATCCGTCTGGCCATGGTCGTGCCGGGTTCGGGTCTCGTGAAGGCCCAGGCGGAGCGTGAAGGCCTCGACAAGGTCTTTACCGACGCTGGTTTCGAATGGCGCGAGCCGGGCTGCTCGATGTGTCTCGCAATGAACGCCGACCGGCTCGAGCCGGGCGAGCGTTGCGCATCCACGTCGAACCGCAATTTCGAAGGTCGTCAGGGCGCTGGTGGCCGCACGCACCTGGTGAGCCCCGCAATGGCCGCGGCTGCGGCCATCGAAGGGCATTTTGTCGATATTCGCAAGCTTGGATAAACCGCATGATGAAGAACATGAATCGCATCACTCTATTGCGCCGCTTCGCACTCGGCACGCTCGCCGGGCTATTGCTCGGACTAGCCGGCTGCAACACGGTGCACGGATTCGGCGAGGACATGTCGCACCTCGGCAATTCGATCAGCAATCACGCTGAGAAATAAGCGGTTTTTGATTTTGCCGGCGATGCGGTGCGGGGGCTTCCAGTCGCCATCCGCATCGCCCGGTCCTGAACAGGCGCAAGCGTCATGGATAAATTCATCGTACACACCGGCGTCGTGGCGCCGCTCGATCGCGAGAACGTCGACACGGACGCGATCATTCCGAAGCAGTTCCTGAAGTCGATCAAGCGCACGGGCTTCGGTCCGAACGCGTTCGACGAATGGCGCTACCTCGACCACGGCGAACCGGGTCAGGACAACTCGAAGCGTCCGCTGAACCCGGACTTCGTGCTGAACCAGCCGCGCTACCAGGGCGCTTCGGTGCTGCTCGCGCGGAAGAATTTCGGCTGCGGCAGCTCGCGCGAACACGCACCGTGGGCGTTGCAGCAGTACGGCTTTCGCGCGCTGATCGCGCCGAGCTTCGCCGACATCTTCTACAACAACTGCTTCAAGAACGGCGTGCTGCCGATCGTGCTGACCGAACAGCAGGTCGATCATCTGTTCAACGAAACTTATGCGTTCAACGGCTTCAAACTGACGATCGACCTCGAAGCGCAAGTCGTGCGCTCGGCCGACGGCAGCGCCGAATATCCGTTCGAAGTCGCGGGGTTCCGCAAGTACTGCCTGCTGAACGGTTTCGACGACATCGGACTCACGCTGCGTCACGCGGACAAGATTCGTCAGTTCGAAGCGGAGCGCCTCGCGAAGCAACCGTGGCTGAACAACCGGCTCGTCCGTTGAACGAACCCTTGAGGGCGTAAGGACTCGAGGTCCGCGCGCCTATCTCGGTTTGCGCCAGAAAGACTCGAAAAAAATCGTCAAGGAATTCGCATGAAAATCGCAGTGTTGCCGGGCGACGGCATCGGTCCCGAAATCGTCAAGGAAGCCGTCAAGGTCCTGAACGTGCTCGGAGAGAAGTTCGAACTCGAAGAAGCGCCGGTCGGCGGCGCAGGCTACGAAGCGAAGGGCCATCCGCTGCCCGACTCGACGCTCGCGCTCGCGAAGGAAGCCGACGCGATTCTGTTCGGCGCAGTCGGCGACTGGAAATACGACAAGCTCGAACGCGCTCTGCGCCCCGAGCAGGCGATTCTCGGTCTGCGCAAGCACCTCGAACTCTTCGCGAACTTCCGCCCGGCGATCTGCTATCCGCAACTCACGGGTGCGTCGTCGCTGAAGGAGGAGATCGTTTCGGGTCTCGACATCCTGATCGTGCGCGAACTGAACGGCGACATTTACTTCGGCGCGCCGCGCGGCGTGCGTACGTCGCCGGACGGCCTGTTCGCCGGCGCGAAGGAAGGCTTCGACACGATGCGCTATTCGGAGCCCGAAGTGCGCCGCATCGCGCACGTCGCGTTCCAGGCGGCGCAAAAGCGCGGCAAGAAGCTGACTTCGGTCGATAAAGCCAACGTGCTCGAAACGTCGCAGTTCTGGAAGGACGTGATGATCGACGTGTCCAAGGAATACGCGGACGTCGAGCTGTCGCACATGTACGTCGACAACGCCGCGATGCAACTCGTGAAGGCGCCGAAGTCGTTCGACGTGATCGTGACCGGCAACATGTTCGGCGACATCCTGTCCGACGAGGCGGCCATGCTGACCGGCTCGATCGGCATGCTGCCGTCGGCGTCGCTCGACAAGAACAACAAGGGCTTGTACGAGCCGTCGCACGGCTCCGCGCCGGACATCGCCGGCAAAGGCGTGGCGAACCCTCTCGCGACAATCCTTTCCGCCGCGATGATGCTGCGCTATTCGCTGAACAAGCCAGAGCAGGCCGATCGCATCGAAACCGCGGTCAAGAAGGTGCTCGAGCAGGGCTATCGCACCGGCGATATTCTCACGCCGGGTTGCAAGCAGGTCGGTACCGCCACGATGGGCGATGCCGTCGTGGCCGCACTGTAAAACGCGTGCGACGCTTGCGCTCGCAGAGCGGGTGCAAGCATTGATAAAAACGCGAATCGGCCTTGAAACAGGCCGATTCGCGCTCAATACGGCGAAGAGCGCTGCCGGTTTTTCGTTTTCGTGTATATTGTTGTGATGGCTCTGATCTCCCAAATCTCCTCGATTTCCAAATTGCACGGCACGACTGCCCGTGCGATCGAGTTCGCCATTACCATCAAAACCATTACCCCGAAAACGGTCACGAAGCGCTGATCGTCCGTCGTGCCCGCCCATCTTCCCCGCGCGGTCACTGCGGACAAAGATGCGGGGAAGTTTCCATTCGAAGGGTATGAAGTCATGAACGTAGGTCTCGTAGGTTGGCGCGGCATGGTCGGCAGCGTCCTGATGCAACGCATGCAGCAGGAAGGCGATTTCGACTTGATCGAACCGGTGTTTTTCAGCACCAGCAACGCGGGCGGCAACGCGCCGTCGTTCGCCAAAAACGAGACCAGGCTCAAGGATGCGACAAGCATCGACGACCTGAAGCAGTGCGACGCGATCATCTCCTGCCAGGGCGGTGACTACACGAACGAAGTTTTCCCGAAGCTGCGCGCGGCAGGCTGGAACGGCTACTGGATCGACGCGGCATCGTCGCTGCGCATGAAGGACGACGCGGTCATCATCCTCGATCCGGTCAACCTCGACGTGATCAAGAACGCACTCGTCAAAGGCCAGAAGAACTTCATCGGCGGCAACTGCACTGTCAGCCTGATGCTGATGGCGTTGGGCGGCCTGTTCCGCGAAAACCTCGTCGACTGGATGACGGCCATGACGTATCAGGCTGCATCGGGCGCGGGCGCGCAGAACATGCGCGAACTGCTGTCGCAGATGGGCACGCTGCATGGCGCGGTGAAAAGCGAACTGGCCGACCCGGCTTCGGCGATTCTCGACATTGACCGCCGCGTGCTAGAAGCGATGAACAGCGACAGCATGCCGACCGACCATTTCGGTGTGCCGCTCGCGGGCTCGCTGATTCCGTGGATCGACAAGGATCTCGGCAACGGCATGTCGAAGGAAGAGTGGAAGGGCGGCGCGGAAACCAACAAGATTCTCGGCAAGCCGGCCATGGGCACGCCGGGCTCGATTCCGGTCGACGGCCTGTGCGTGCGGATCGGCGCAATGCGCTGCCACTCTCAGGCACTCACGATCAAGTTGAACAAGGACGTGCCGCTCGACGAGGTGAATAGCATCCTCGCGTCGGGCAACGACTGGGTCAAGGTCGTGCCGAACGAGCGCGAAGCGTCGATGCGTGATCTGTCCCCGGCGGTCGTCACGGGCACGCTGACGGTGCCGGTCGGCCGCGTGCGCAAGCTCGCGATGGGCGGTGAATATCTGTCGGCCTTCACGGTCGGCGATCAGCTGCTGTGGGGCGCGGCTGAACCGCTGCGTCGCATGCTTCGCATTGTGCTCGACAAGTAAAGTAAACTACGCGCTCACGACGCGTAGACAACTCAAGAAGCGTCGCGCTTGCGCGGCGCTTTTTTCATTGTGTGCTCCGATTATCTTGTCTCTTTCCACTCGCAAAAAAGGCTGCGCGCTGACGCGCCAGGGGTCCCGATGAACTTTCGACGCTCCTCTCTTCGGGCTATGTCCATTCGTCACGATAAGGTGCGATCCAGGAGCCGTCCGGCGGCGATGGCCGCAGGTGCTGCCTTCACCCTCGCGCTGCTCTGCGGGGGCGCGGGCAATACGCTTGCCGCGCCGGCTAGCGCCACGAGCGCGCCGGACGCCGCTTCCGCTAGCAGTTCTACTTCCGCTGTCGTTGCTGTTGCCGCGGGCACTCAGTACACGGTACACGCTGGGCAGTCGCTGAACGACGTCGCGATCGCTGTGACGCAATCGCATGACCGGGCGGTACTCGCGCGCGCGACGCGCGCATTGTTCGACACGAATCCGGCCGCGTTCATGAATCACGATCCGAGCCGGGTGCGGGTCGGCGCGGTGCTGATCGTGCCGGCGCTCGATGCGTCGGGAGCCTTGGCGGCTTCGTCGGCTGGGGCTGCGGCGGGGGCGTCGGAGTCAACGGCGTCCGCGCCGACGGCGACGCTTGCCGCTGCTGCTAGCACCGCGAGCGCTGTCGCGCAGGTCAACGCCGCCGCCGCGAGTGCGGCCAGCGCCGCGGCGCAAGCGACGACGCCAGCCGCACCCGCGGTCTCCGGCGCGGCTAGCGCGGCGATCGGTGCGAGCGGTGCGGTCTCGACTGGTGCGGCGGCGGCCGGCGTGGTTTCGTCCGCGTCAGAGGCGGGCTCGGCGCCGCTGGCGACGAGCGGCACACAGGAATGGGCCGGATCGGTTCAACCGTCGGCGAGCGCGCCTGCCGGACAAGCGCCGTCGACGACGACCGCGCCCGCGCCCGCGCAGGCAGCTTCGCAGACGCATCCGCAGGTGTCGAGTCTGCAGCAATTGCTGGCGCTGAAGAACCGCGTGCTCATGGAGTTGCAGAAGCACGGTATTGGTGGTGCGCCGGTGGCGTCGGCCCCTACGCCGACGAGCGCCGCCCAGCCGGCCGCGACAGGTTCTGCGGCGATGGCGGCCGCGGCACCGGAGCATGCGAATGTGGCGACGTCGCCGTCGAATCTGGGGGGCATGTCGCCACGTGATCTGAGCGTCGCGGCGGCGGTGGGCGCGGCACTGATCGTTCTGCTCTCGGCTCTGCGCATGGGTCGCCGCAAGCGCGAAAAGGAGGCTGCGACGCGGGCTGCCGAATCGGCTGATACCGACATGGCGAGATCGACGCGCGCGGCGGATTCGCATGAAGGTAGCGTGGTGGATGGGCAGGCGGCAGAGCGCGCGGCTGCGGAACGTGCGGCAGGCGAACAGGCGGCGGCGGAGAGCGCGGCTGCTGAGCGGGCAGCGGCACAGCATGCGGCGGACGAGGAGGCAGCAGCTGAGCGCGCTGCAGCGGAGCGTGCTGCAGCCGGGCAAGCCGAAGCGGAACGCTCGGCAGCCGAACAGGCGGCAGCGGAGCGAGCCGCGGCAGAACGAGTAGCGGCTGCGGAGCAGGCCGCAGCGGAACGCGCAGAAGCCGAGGAGCAGGCCTCAGCCGAACGCGCGGCAGCCGAGCAAGCCGCTGCACGCGCCGCGGCGGAACGTGCGGAAGCGGAACGCGCAGAGGCGGAGCGCGTCGCAGCCGACCACGCAGCAGCGGAACAGGCGGCAGCGCAAGCAGACCACCCAACGCAACCGGGCACGCCCGAGCACACCGCTCCGACAGCCCCGCTCGCCAGCATCCCGCCATCCAGCGGAAGCGAGGCGTTCTCAGAACCACCAGCGCTCACACCGACCCACGACGAAACCCTGAGCGCCGCGGCCACAGCCGCCAACCTGGTCGCCGCGGCAGAACTTGGCGCCGACGCGTTGCCGCTGGGACCGCTCGAACCGCTCCCCGGCGGGATGCTGGATGAGCGCGCGCATGGTCTGCACTGGGACGACGAATCCACAGAAAGCTCGACGGCAGATAAAACGAGCACCGCCACGATCAAGAGCCCAAGCCCAATAGAAACACCTTCGACCGCACCGCACGCCGCGACGGCCGAACCGCAGACTCCGCCAAACGTTCCACCCCCGGTGATCGATTTCACGCACCACCCGATCGAACCGCGCGCCACCACGTCGTTCGGTCAGCCGTTCAGCGACATCCCGGTGCCGGCGCAACCCGCGCCGTTCGCACCGACCGAATTCCCGCGCGAAGCCGTCGACGCGTTCAGCAGCCTGAACATGCCGCTGCCGCCGCGCATCGAAGAGCCCACCGCCGGCGATGCGGTGCGTTCCACATTGCTGTCGACGCAACCGGTCGCATCGGCCGAAACGACCGCGCAGCAGGCCTTTGGCACCCACGGCGCGGACGACGATGCCCCGCACATCGCCGACCAGATCGCCGCTGGCACAGCAGGTCCAGGAGCCGTCGCGGGTCTCGGCGCGGCTGGCTTCGGCGCGCTGAAGCTCGACTTCGACCTCGAACTGCCGCCGAGT
This sequence comes from Paraburkholderia sp., assembly GCA_036264535.1. Lineage (GTDB taxonomy): Bacteria > Pseudomonadota > Gammaproteobacteria > Burkholderiales > Burkholderiaceae > Paraburkholderia. The sequence continues at coordinate 6,850 of DATAQT010000047.1, forward strand.
CCGGCCCAGCCGTTGCCGGCCTTCACGCCTGCCGATCTCGGCCGCATCGCGCGCAACAAGCTGGAGCTGGCCTCCGAGTACATCGAGCTCGGCGATCTCGCGGGCGCCCGCGCGCTCATCAACGAAGTGATCGAAGCGAACGATCCAGCCACGCGCACCGAAGCCCGCGCGTTGCTTTCGACTCTCGCACCGCTGTCGTGAGGCGCATCGCACTTGGCGTGCAGTACGACGGCGCGGCGTTCGCCGGCTGGCAGTCGCAACCGCATGGCAACACAGTGCAGGACGAGCTTGAACGGGCGCTGCGCGAATTCACGCGCACGCCCGTGCAGACTGTCGTGGCCGGCCGCACCGACCGCGGTGTGCACGGCTTGGGCCAGGTCGTGCATTTCGATACCGAGCTCGATCGCGTCGACATTTCCTGGGTGCGCGGCCCGAACGCGTTCCTGCCGAAGACGATCGGCGTGCAGTGGGCCAAGCCGATGCCCGACGATTTTCATGCGCGTTTCTCAGCGTTCGAGCGGACCTATTACTACGTGCTGTACGTGAGTCCGATGCGCTCGCCGATGCTCACGACCCGCGCCGGCTGGGTGCACACGCCACTCGACGTCGACGCGATGCGCTCGGCCGCCGAGCACCTGATCGGCGAGCACGACTTTTCGGCGTTCCGTTCGTCGCAATGCCAGTCGAAAACGCCGTTCAAGCATCTGTATCAGATCGACGTCAAACGACAAGGTAACTTCGTGCATTTCCGCTTCCGCGCGAACGCGTTCCTGCATCACATGGTGCGCAACGTGATGGGCTGCCTGGTCGAAATCGGCAGCGGCCGCCGTCCGGCGGCGTGGATGGCCGAGGTGCTCGCGAGCCGCAGCCGCGATTGCGCGGCGCCGACCTTTATGCCGGACGGCCTGTACCTTGCGCAAGTGGGCTATCCTGAACAATTCGCCGTGCCCGCCCCGGCGACGGGCAGCGTGCCGTGGAGTGGTGTATGGACCGAGCAACCGGAAACATGAAAGCAGCAGAGAATTCTTCCAGCCAGGCTGACGCCACCGCCCTGCAAAGCGTCCCGCGCCGCACGCGCATAAAGCTGTGCGGACTGTCGAAACCCGCCGACATCTCCCACGCGATCGACTTGGGCGCCGACGCGATCGGGCTCGTGTTCTATCCGCCGAGCGCGCGTTCGGTCAGTGTTGCGCAAGCGGTCGAGCTCGTCCACGATGTGCCGCCGTTCGTATCCGTCGTCGGTCTGTTCGTCAATGCGACGCCGGAGTGGGTCCACGAAGTCGCGAGCAACGTGAACCTGACGCTGTTGCAGTTTCACGGCGACGAGACGCCGGAGCAGTGCGATGCGCTCGCTGGCGTTGCGGGTTTGCCTTGGTTGCGCGCGTTGCGGGTTGCGGCGGATACTCGATCGGCCGATTTGGTAAAATCGGCTCTCAACTATTCAGCAGCCAGTGGTCTTCTGTTCGACACCCATGTCGAAGGCTACGGCGGCGGCGGGAAGATTTTCGATTGGTCACTTATTCCAGCAGAGCTCGCGCATCGGGCCGTTTTGAGTGGTGGGTTGAACGCGCAAAACGTCAGTGATGCGATCCATTGCGTGCGCCCGTACGCAGTCGATGTCTCGAGCGGCATCGAAGTACCGGGCGCCCGGGGCGTGAAGGATCACGCCCGAATGGCGGCGTTCGTGCGCGCGGTGCGTGCCGCGGACGCTGAATGAGATTCAGGCTCGTAGGCGCTTTCCGATGAAAGCCGCGAGCCATCCGAGAAGAGTGATCACCATGTACAACTTGCCTGACGAAAGAGGCCATTTCGGCCAGTTTGGCGGCGTTTTCGTCGCTGAAACGCTGTTTTCCGCGCTCGATGAGCTGCGTGAAGCGTACGAGAAATATCAGAAAGACCCTGAGTTCGTCGCCGAATACGAGCGCGAACTGAAATATTTCGTGGGTCGTCCGTCCCCGATTTATCACGCACAGCGCTGGAGCGAATTGCTCGGCGGCGCGCAGGTTTATCTCAAGCGTGAAGACCTGAATCACACCGGGGCGCACAAGATCAACAACGTGATCGGCCAGGCGCTGCTCGCCAAGCGCATGGGCAAGCCGCGCGTGATCGCGGAAACCGGCGCCGGCCAGCACGGTGTTGCCACCGCGACGATCTGTGCGCGCTTCTGTATGGAATGCGTGGTCTACATGGGCGTAGAGGACGTGCGCCGCCAGGCCGCCAATGTCTACCGCATGAAACTGCTCGGGGCGACCGTCGTGCCGGTCGAATCGGGTTCACGCACACTGAAGGACGCGCTGAACGAAGCGATGCGCGACTGGGTCACCAACGTCGAAAACACGTTCTATATCATCGGCACGGTCGCGGGTCCGCATCCGTATCCGATGATGGTGCGTGACTTCCAGCGCGTGATCGGCGATGAATGCCGCGTGCAAATGCCCGAACTTGCCGGTCGCCAGCCCGATGCCGTGATCGCGTGCGTTGGTGGCGGCTCGAATGCGATGGGTATCTTTTATCCGTATATCGAAGACAATTCGGTGCAGTTGATCGGCGTAGAAGCGGCCGGCGACGGCATCGAAACAGGTCGTCACGCGGCCTCGCTGATCGCCGGTAGCCCGGGTGTGCTGCACGGCAACCGTACATATCTGCTGCAAGACGAAGATGGTCAGATCATCGAGACGCATTCGGTGTCGGCGGGCCTCGACTACCCGGGCGTGGGGCCCGAGCATGCCTGGCTAAAAGAGAGCAATCGCGCCCAATATGTCGGCATCACGGACGAAGAAGCGCTGAAAGCATTCCATGATTGCTGCCGCATCGAAGGCATCATTCCTGCGCTGGAGTCGAGTCACGCGCTCGCGTACGCGACGAAGCTCGCGCCGACCTTGTCGAAAGACAAGATTCTTCTGGTCAACCTGTCGGGCCGCGGCGACAAGGACATGCACACGGTCGCCGAGCGATCGGGCATCCAGTTCTGAGCCGCGACGATGCGTGACGAGTTCGACGAGCCGCAGCCGGCGATTGAAACCGTAAATCCTGGTGCCGAGGTATCGGCGGCCGCGGCATCTGCACCGTTGGTGGCGCAGGTGCCGGCCGGTATTCATCTGTTGAACCGCGATTTTCTGACCGATGTAACGCACATTCCCGACGGGTCGATCGACCTGATCGTGTGTGATCCGCCCTATGGACTGGGGAAGGACTATGGTAACGACTCGGACATGCGCACGGGCGAGGAATTTCTCGCTTGGACGCGTGGCTGGCTCGAGCTCGCCGTCCCCAAACTCAAGCCCTCAGGTTCGTTCTACATTTTCTGCACCTGGCAGTACGCGCCGGAAATCTTCAGCTTCCTGAAGACAAAACTCATGATGGTCAATGAAATCATCTGGGACCGGCGCGTGCCGAGTATGGGCGGCACGACGCGCCGCTTCACGTCCGTGCATGACAACATCGGTTTCTTCGCGGTATCGAAGGACTATTTCTTCGATCTCGATCCCGTCCGCATTCCGTACGATGCAGTCACGAAGAAGGCGCGTTCGCGTAAGTTGTTCGAGGGAAGCAAGTGGTTGGAGCTTGGCTATAATCCGAAGGATGTCTGGTCGGTGTCGCGTCTGCATCGGCAGCATGCCGAGCGCGTCGCCCATCCGACGCAGAAACCTCTGGAAATCGTCGAGCGGATGGTGCTGTCCAGCTGCCCGAAGGGCGGCCGTGTGCTCGACCCGTTCATGGGCAGCGGCACTACGGCAGTCGCTTGCGTCCGTCACCAACGCGAATTCGTCGGCTATGAGATCAACGAGAGCTATTGCGCGATAGCGCGTGAGCGCGTCAGCGCCGCCGCGACTCCGGCTGCGCCGCGTCGGACCCGAGCCAAGGCGAAAGTGCAGCCGTCGACCGAGGTGCAGTGAACAGCGCGAAACGCGCTGCTGAATGCGCTGAAATGCACGCTCCGATAAGTGCGTAGTAGCTCCCAATTCGAGAATACTTCCATGTCCCGTATCAAGAACACGTTTGCCGCGCTATCCGCGCAAGGAAAGAAAGGCTTGATCCCGTTCATGACCGCCGGTGACCCGGACCCGGCCCGCACGGTCGAATTCATGCACGCGCTCGCCGCCGGCGGCGCGGATGTGATCGAACTCGGCGTGCCGTTCTCCGACCCGATGGCCGATGGTCCGGTGATCCAGCAGTCGTCCGAACGCGCGCTCGCGCGAGGCGTGTCGCTGCGCCACGTGCTGGCCGACGTCAAACGCTTCCGCGAAACCGATGACAAAACCCCCGTCGTGTTGATGGGCTATGCGAATCCGATCGAGCGGATGGGCGCCGCAGCCTTCGCGAACGCCGCGAAGGAAGCCGGTGTCGATGGCGTGCTGGTGGTCGATTATCCGCCGGAAGAGTGCGCTAATTTCGCCGAACAGATGCAATCTGCGGGCATCGATCCGATATTTCTGCTCGCACCGACTTCGACCGACGCCCGTATCGCCGAGGTCGGCCGGATCGCCAGCGGCTACGTCTACTATGTGTCGCTGAAAGGGGTCACCGGCGCGGCAAATCTGGACGTTTCCAGCATCGCGAGTAAAATCCCGGCCATCAAGTCGCGCGTCCCCTTGCCGGTGGGCGTCGGTTTCGGCATTCGCGACGCGCAAACTGCGCGCGCGGTGGCCGGTGTGGCCGATGCCGTCGTGATCGGCAGCCGTATCGTTCAATTGCTCGAGCAGGCAGCGCCCGACGCCGCTGCCGAGACGCTGACGCGTTTCGTCGCCGAAGTGCGCGAGGCGATCGATAGCGTCGCGACTGCCCGATAACAGTTATTTTTTGTCGCGGTAACGTGAGCGGCGGGCTCGTCCCGCCGTTCGCGCGACTGCTGACCCAGAGGGATTCCCTATGAGCTGGCTCGATAAGCTGCTGCCGCCAAAAATCAAACAAACCGACCCGAAGAACCGCAAGGGAATTCCGGAAGGCCTGTGGATCAAGTGCCCGTCGTGCGAAGCCGTGTTGTATCGCAACGACGTCGAGGCCAATCTGCACGTTTGCCCGAAGTGCGACCACCACATGCGCATCGGCGCGCGTGAGCGGCTCGACAGCCTGCTCGATCCGGAAGGCCGCTACGAGATCGGTCAGGAGATCGTTCCGGTCGACGCGCTGAAGTTCAAAGATAGCCGCAAGTACCCCGAGCGCCTGAAAGAGGCGATGGACGATACCGACGAGACCGATGCAATGGTCGTGATGGGCGGCGCGATTCACACGCTGCCGGTCGTCGTGGCTAACTTCGAGTTCTCGTTCATGGGCGGCTCGATGGGTTCAGTGGTCGGCGAGCGTTTCGCGCGCGGCGCGCAAAACGCGCTCGAACAGAAAGTGCCGTTCATCTGCTTTACCGCGTCGGGCGGCGCGCGGATGCAGGAGAGCCTGCTGTCGCTGATGCAGATGGCGAAGACCACCGCAATGCTCACGAAGCTGGCCGAAGCCAAGCTGCCGTTTATCTCGGTGCTGACCGATCCGACGATGGGCGGCGTGTCTGCGAGTTTCGCGTTCCTCGGTGACGTCGTAATCGCCGAGCCGAAGGCGCTGATCGGCTTCGCCGGTCCGCGCGTAATCGAGCAGACCGTGCGCGAGAAGCTGCCGGAAGGCTTCCAGCGCGCCGAATTCCTGCTGCAGAAAGGCGCGATCGACATGATCGTCGACCGTCGCAAGCTGCGCGAAGAAATCGCGCAATTGCTGGCGCTGCTGAGCCATCAGCCAGCGGACGCGGTCGCGTAAAAGCCGGGCAGTAGCGCATTTGCTGCTGTTGCTCCGTCGTGTCGAAGGCGCGGCGGCGACCACAGAAGCAATCAAAAAATAGCGCGCCGCGTGAGCAATCAAGCGGCGCGCTGTCATTTCCGGGATAATTACGGTCGCCTGCGATGCGGCGGCGATTGAAACCGAAGCTGGCGCGGCTCAGGGTGCGGGTTTGTGCGCATAAACCTCGCGATGGCTTCCGCTCCTGACCGGCGGTACGCGCCCCCCGAGCGCAACCGCGTGACCAGCACCATCCGCAGCACCGCAGAATCGAACCACCGCGACTCACTCAAGATTCACCCGATGACGACATTCCCCACCCTCGACGCGTGGCTCACGCACCTTGAATCCGCGCATCCGGTCGGCATCGACATGGGTTTGGGCCGTATCTCCCAGGTAC
>DATAQT010000061.1:0-15431 GCA_036264535.1 Paraburkholderia sp.
TGGGCGACACCAGCACCGAAGCGGTGAACGGTTCGCAGCTGTACGCGACCAACCAGAACGTGACGGCCAACACGGCCAGCATTTCGACCAACACGACGAACATCGCCAGCCTGGACGGCCGCGTAACCAACGTCGAAGGCTCGGTCACGAACCTGACGCAGCAACTGGACGGCGGCAGCGTCGGCCTGGTGCAGCAGGACGCGACCCGCAAGGTCATCACGGTGGCCAGGGATCTGGACGGCACGGCGGTGGACTTCACCGGCACCGATGGCGTGCGTACGCTGACCGGCGTGGCCGACGGTGCGGTTGCTGCGGGCAGCAAGGAAGCCATCAACGGCAGCCAGTTGTATGCGAACTCGGAGAGCGTGGCAGCGGGTCTGGGCGGTGGTTCGACGGTGAACGCGGACGGCACGATCTCGGCGCCGAGCTACAGCGTGGGCGGTACGACGGTGCATAGCGTAGGCGATGCCGTCACCAACCTCGATGACCGGGTGACGCAGAACACCACGGACATCACGAAGCTGCAGACCCAGGTAGGCGATGTCGGGACGCAGTTGTCGGGTGCGGTGCAGTACGACCGTAACGCAGACGGTTCAGTGAACTTCGGTTCCGTGACGCTGGGTGTAGGCCAGAGCGCAGGTCCGGTGATCCTGACCAACGTGGCGAACGGCACGAGCCAGTACGACGCGGTGAACTACGGCCAGCTGTCGGCGTTGCAGGACCAGGTGACGGATCTCAACGGGCAGGTGTCGGATCTCGGTAGCCAGCTCTCGAGCTTCCAGCCGGGCAGCCCGTACTTCGACGCAAACGAGGTTCCGTCGGCGAGCGGTGATAGTGCGGTGGTCAATGCGGCGACGCCTGGTACTGGCGTGGGCAGCACGGCCGCCGGTGCGGGTGCGGCAGCCTCGGGCAACTACGCCACGGTGGTCGGAGCAAACGCCAGTGCAGCAGCAGACAACGCTGTGGCAGTGGGCGCCAACGCGGCGGCGACCGGCGTCGACTCGACGGCGATTGGCACAGACTCGCAGGCAGGCCATGCGAACTCGGTGGCGTTGGGTCAGGGTTCGGTGACGGATCGCGATAACTCGGTCTCGGTGGGTTCAGCGGGTAATGCACGCCAGATCACCAACGTCGCAGCGGGTACGGCGGACACGGATGCAGTCAATGTCGGTCAGATGAACAGCTCGGTCGCACAGGGCGTTCAGCAGGCCAACAACTACACCGATCAGCGTATCAACGCGACCAACCAGGCAATCAGCGACGTCGCCAAGAACGCCTATGCCGGTATCGCAGCAGCGATGGCAATGCCGAACATGACGCCGTCGGGTCCTGGCAAAACGATCGTCGCAGCGGGTGGGGCGACCTATAAGGGCGGCAGCGCCGCAGCAGTCGGAGCCACGTACCGCTCACGGAACAATAACTGGCTCGTCCACGCTGCGATGTCGGTCACGTCGACCGGCGACGCTGGCGTACGTGCTCACGTTGGCTACGAGTTCTAACAGCCATGTCACGTAACGAGCAGAAAGTCTGTTAATCCAAAAGTTGTCAGTGAGCGTTTTAAAAGAGTCTTGCCGGGAACGGCAAGACTCTTTTTTTTGTGCGCTCATCCTGCGGGTGCAAGTCCCATCGTAAGCTGTCCGGGGCTCTAAGCCACCTCACGTAACTGTGCCGCGATGTCTGCCTCGTTCAGTTGCGGCGCAAACATCTCGATCAACCGATACGCGTACGCGCGCAGGAACGCACCCTTGCGCAAGCCGACACGCGTCGTGCTCGCCTCGAACAGATGTTGCGTATCGAGCGCGACGAGCTCGGTGTCGCGCTTCGGATCGTAGGCCATCGCCGCAACCACGCCGATGCCCAAGCCAAGTTCGACGTAAGTCTTGATCACGTCGGCATCGATCGCGGTCAGCACGACGTCGGGCAACGCGCCCGCTTTCGCGAACGCCTGGTCGATGTGCGAGCGGCCGGTGAAGTCCTGGTCGTAGGTGACGATCGGGAATTCGGCGATCTCGTCGAGCGTGAGATTTTCACGGCCGACGAGCGGATGATCCTTCGGCACGACCACGATGTGATGCCACGAATAGCATGGGAACGTGACGATGTCGGGGAAGCGGTCGAGCGCCTCGGTCGAGATGCCGATATCCGCCTCGCCGTTGATGATCATCTGCGCGATCTGCTGCGGGCTGCCCTGGCGAAGCGCCAGATGCACTTTCGGGAACACCGACGTGAACTGCCGGACCACCTTCGGCAGCGCGTAACGTGCCTGCGTATGGGTAGTCGCGACCACGAGGTGGCCACTGTCCTGATCCGCGTACTGGCGCGCGACGCGGCGTAGATTCTCGGCATCGAGCAGCATCCGCTCGATCAGCTGATGCACGGCCTTGCCCGGCTCGGTGAGGCCCGTCAGTCGCTTGCCGCGGCGAATGAAGATATCGACGCCGAGTTCGTCCTCGAGATCCTTGATCTGCTTCGACACACCCGACTGCGACGTGTACAGCACGTTCGCGACTTCGGTCAGGTTCATGTTCTGCCGCACGGCCTCGCGCACGAAGCGCAATTGCTGGAAATTCATCGTTATGTCTCCGGTTCTGCCAGAGTTGAGTTATTGGAGCCGCCAGGTGGCTCCTCCTGGTCCGGCTGATACGATTCTCTCTTGTCTTTAGCGCTGTACGACAGCGCGCCTTCTCACTGTGCCGGAAACACGCGCAGCGCGCGCGGCACCGCGGTCACGCCGTCGCCGACCGTCAATTGCAGATCGCGCCACGTTTCGCGATCGAGTTCGGCTTCGAGCAGATTGCCCTCGCGTCCCGCGAGCTCGACGCGCACCGAGCCGCCGAGCGTCACCACGCGCCGCACGTCGACGACGATCCCCTCGCGATGCCCGGCCGTCTGCGGATACAGCTGCAGATCGTGCGGCCGCACGTAAGCGAACGCCGGCCCGTTGAAGCCCGCTGCGATAGCCACCGGCAACGCGGCGCCATCGACGACGAAGCCCTGCGCATCGACGCTGCCGTGCAGACGGTTCGCGGCGCCGAGAAACTCATAGACGAACGGCGTCTGCGGATGGTCGTACACGTCCTGCGGACTCCCCACCTGCTCGACATGCCCGCGATTGAGCACGACGATGCGATCGGCCACTTCGAGCGCTTCTTCCTGATCGTGCGTGACGAAGATCGTCGAGATATGCAGATCGTCGTGCAGGCGGCGCAGCCAGCTGCGCAGTTCCTTGCGCACCTTTGCGTCGAGCGCGCCGAACGGCTCGTCGAGCAGCAGCACCTTCGGCTCGACCGCGAGCGCGCGCGCGAGCGCGATGCGCTGGCGCTGGCCGCCCGACAGTTCCGATGGATAGCGCTGTGCGAGCCAGTCGAGCTGCACGAGCTTCAGCAGCTCGTGCACCTTGTCGCGAATCACCTTTTCCGACGGACGTTCCTTGCGCGGCTTCACGCGCAGCCCGAAGGCGACGTTCTCGAACACCGTCATATGGCGGAACAGCGCGTAATGCTGGAACACGAAGCCCACTTCGCGCTCGCGCGCGCCGACCGTCGCGACGTCCTGGCCTTGCAGCTCGACCTGGCCGCCGTCCGCGTATTCGAGGCCGGCGATCACGCGCAGCAGGGTCGTCTTGCCGCAACCCGACGGCCCGAGCAGCGCGACGAGTTCGCCCGGCGGAAAGTCGAGCGACACGTTGTCGAGCGCGACGAAATCGCCGAAGCGCTTTTGCAGGTTACGAACGGCGATACCCATTTACAGCTCTCCTTGCTTGAGCGGATGTCGCTGCGACGCAGGCGTGGCGTTGACGAAAAACGATTGGGAAGCGGACTGCGCGCTACCAGCGTGTGAGGCACCGGTCGGCACCGGTCCCGCATGCGCGGGCACCTCGCGCGCCGCCGACAGCTCCGCCGACATATGGCGCTCGGCCAGCAGCTTCAGCCCGAGCGTCACGAGCGCGAGCAGCGCGAGCAGCGACGCCACGGCGAACGCGGCCGAGAAGTTGTATTCGTTGTAGAGGATTTCGACGTGCAGCGGCATCGTGTCGGTCTGTCCGCGAATATGGCCCGACACGACCGACACCGCACCGAACTCGCCCATCGCGCGCGCATTGCACAGAATCACGCCGTACAGCAGACCCCATTTGACGTTCGGCAGCGTGACGCGGCGAAACGTCTGCCAGCCCGAGGCGCCGAGCACGTGCGCGGCTTCTTCCTCATCGTTGCCCTGCGCCTGCATCAGCGGAATCAGTTCGCGCGCGACGAACGGGAACGTGACGAAGATCGTCGCGAGCACGATGCCCGGCACCGCGAAGATGATCTGCACGTCGTGATCGTCGAGCCACGGGCCGAACCAGCCCTGCGCGCCGAACAGCAGCACGTAGATCAGACCGGAGATCACCGGCGACACCGAGAACGGCAGATCGATCAGCGTGGTCAGGAGCGCCTTGCCGCGGAACTCGAACTTCGCGATACACCACGACGCCGCGAGGCCGAACACAAGGTTCAGCGGCACCGCGATCGCCGCGGTGATCAGCGTGAGCCTGATCGCCGACAGCGCATCCGGATCGGCGAGCGCTTCGAAGTAGAAACGCAGCCCCTTGTTCAGCGCCTGATAGAACACCGCGGCAAGCGGCACGACCAGAAACAGCGCGAGAAACAGCAGCGCGAGGCCGATCAGCAGCCAGCGCACGACGGGCGGCTCGCTGACCGGATCGGGGCGACGCGCGACGCTCGCCGGATTCGCCGGAACGCGGCTCATTGCACACCTCCGCCGATTGCGGCAACGTTCGTGGCGCCATTCGCGGCCACCTGCGCCGGTGCCGCGCTGCCACGGCTCGTGCGCCGCTGCAGATACCACTGCAGCGTGTTGATCGACAGCAGCATCAGGAACGACACGACCAGCATCACGACCGCGAGTGCCGTCGCCCCCGCATAGTCGTATTGCTCGAGCTTCGTGATGATCAGGAGCGACGTGATCTCCGACTTCATCGGCACGTTGCCGGCGATGAAGATCACCGAGCCGTATTCACCGAGCGCGCGCGCGAAGGCAAGCGCGAAGCCGGTCAGCAACGCCGGGAACACCGCCGGCAGCACCACGCGGCGAAACGTGAGCCAGCGCGACGCGCCGAGGCACGCGGCGGCCTCCTCCTGCTCGCGTTCGAATTCCTCGAGTACCGGCTGCACCGTGCGCACGACGAACGGCAAGCCGATGAACGTCAGCGCGACCAGCACACCGGCCGGCGTGAACGCGATCCTGATGCCGAGCGGCGCGAGGAACTGGCCGATCCAGCCGTTGCTCGCATACACGGCCGCGAGCGAAATACCGGCGACGGAGGTGGGCAGCGCGAATGGCAGATCGACGACCGCATCGACGATGCGCTTGAACGGAAACCGGTAGCGCACCAGCACCCACGCGACGAGAAAGCCGAACACCGCGTTGATCAGCGCGCCGCCGAGCGCCGAGAAGAACGTCAGCCGATACGACGCGAGCACGCGCGGCGAACTCACCGCGCGCACGAACTGATCCCAGTCGAGCGTGGCGGTTTTCAGAAACGTCGCCGTCAACGGAATCAGCACCACGAGGCTCAGATACGCCACGGTGATGCCGAGTGTCAGGCCAAAACCGGGCAATGCGCTCGGCTTGCGGAAGGTCAACGTGGTCATGCTGGGTACTCTGTTTTCATGTCGATGCCTGCTTGCTTGCGCGACTAGCCGGAGGATCCGGTTAGCCGGAAGCGCGCCACCAGGGCGCGCCCAAAAACTGCCTTACTGCGGCTGATAGATCGAATCGAACACGCCGCCGTCCGCGAAATGCGTCTTCTGCGCGTTGGCCCAGCCGCCGAACGAATCGTCGATCGTGTACAGCTTCAGCTTCGGAAACTTCGCGGTCAGATCGGCCGGCACCTTGTTCGAACGCGGACGATAGAAATTGCGCGCAGCGATCTCCTGGCCCTCCTCGCCATACAGGAAGTTGAGATAAGCCTCGGCGAGCTTGCGCGTGCCGTGTTTGTCGACGACCTTGTCGACCACCGCGACCGGCGGCTCGGCGAGAATGCTCACCGACGGCACGACGATCTCGAACTTGTCCGGACCGAACTCCTTCAACGACAGGAACGCCTCGTTTTCCCACGCGATCAGCACGTCGCCGATGCCACGCTGCACGAAGCTCGTGGTCGCGCCGCGCGCGCCCGAATCGAGCACGCCGGCATTCTTGTACAGCTTGCCGACGAACGCCTTGGCCGTCTGCGCGTTGCCTCCTGGCTGATGCTCGGCGTACGCCCACGCGGCCAGATAGTTCCAGCGCGCGCCGCCCGAGGTCTTCGGATTCGGCGTCACGATCGATACGCCCGGCTTCACCAGATCGTCCCAATCCTTGATGTGCTTCGGGTTGCCCTTGCGCACGAGAAACACGATCGTCGATGTGTACGGCGCGGCGTTGTCCGGCAGACGCTTCTGCCAGCTCTTGTCGACGAGGCCCTTGTTCGCGAGCGCGTCGATGTCATAAGCGAGCGCGAGCGTGACGACATCGGCCTGCAGGCCGTCGAGCACCGAGCGCGCCTGCGCGCCCGAGCCGCCGTGCGACTGCTTGAAGGTCACGGTCTCGCCGGTCTTCGCTTTCCATTCCTTGCCGAATGCCTGATTGACGTCCTGATACAGCTCGCGCGTCGGGTCGTAGGACACGTTCAGAAGCGTGGTGTCCGCGTGCGCGACGCCGCTTGCGCCCAACATGCCGAGCGCGCCCGCCGCGCCGACGGCGAGCGCCGCGATCAGTTTTCTGGTGTTAGCCGCAAGCCCCGTGTGCCGATGGTTCATCTCAATTTTTCTCCGCGTGATAGTCCGCTGATGAGCGTCTGGTGTTGTTCTGCGTCGCGGTCACGTGCACATGAGCGCCAACCCGGAGGCCAGTCTATCGAAGCGCTTTCATCATTAAAAATAATGTTTCTTCATTTTTTAATACTCAAAAGTGGTAACGACAGATGCGCCGGTTGCTGACGCAGCAAAAGTGCCGTCATGTCGCCGATTAGCGACGCCGCAGCAGACCCCTCGCGTCGAACTTAAAGTAAAGCTTGAAATGCGCCGAATACTGTATAAAAATACAGTCACCTGTTCATACATACAGTGGCCATGACAAAACTCACCGCACGACAGCAGCAGGTTTTCGAACTGATCCACCGCGCGATCGAACGCACCGGCTTTCCGCCCACCCGCGCGGAAATCGCCGCCGAACTCGGCTTCAGCTCGGCCAATTCCGCGGAAGAGCATCTGCGTGCGTTGGCGCGCAAGGGCGTGATCGAACTTGCGGCCGGCGCGTCGCGCGGTATCCGCCTGCTGGCCGGGCAGGAGGATGCGCCGCACCAGTTCACGCTGCCGCATGCGGGCCTGATGCAGTTGTCGTTGCCGCTGATCGGCCGGGTCGCGGCGGGTAGCCCGATCCTCGCGCAGGAACATATCTCGCAGCACTACGCCTGCGACCCAGCGCTGTTCTCGAGCAAGCCCGACTACCTGCTGAAGGTGCGTGGCCTGTCGATGCGCGACGCGGGCATTCTCGACGGCGACCTGCTCGCGGTGCAAAAGCGCAGCGAAGCGAAGGACGGCCAGATCATCATCGCGCGGCTCGGCGACGACGTGACCGTCAAGCGTCTGAAGCGCCGTCCGAACGGCATCGAACTGATCGCCGAAAACCCCGATTACGACAACATCTTCGTGGAAACCGGCAGCGCGGATTTCGCGCTCGAAGGGATCGCGGTCGGACTGATCCGCTCCGGCGAGTTCTGATTTTTCGCAGTCGCCGGAACGCTCGCGCCGGTTTGTCCAACCGAAGCCGCATTTACGCCGCATTTACGTCGTATCGCCTGGAGAGACTCATGGAACGCCTTGCCCGCCTGCTGCCTTTTCGCCAGTTCGGCCGTCTGCGCCATCTGCGCAAGCTCACGCCCTGCGCGCTGATCGAGGCGCCCGCGGCGCGCACGCCGTCGCTGTTCGACGCGCCTGTCGAAGCATCCGGTCTGCCGTCGTCGTTGCCGGCGTTCGCACGCGTGTCGCTGAATTCGGCGCTGAACATGGCCGAGCCTGCGCGTCGCGCACCGGTGCGGGTCTATCATGGTCCGTCGCGATTGATCATGGTCGGCACGGTCGACGCCGTATGCCGTATGATCGACCGTTGCATAGCCGAAGAAGCCAACGTGCACGGCGCGGTGTTCGAAGCGTGAGCGAATTCTGAGCACGCATCCAAAGCGCATTTCGGATGTTCAGATGTTCGCGTGGTATGGGATCGTTTCGACCTCGCCGTGGTCGACGTTAGATCATCACTGACGTGGAGTCCCATTCGATGACAGTTCCGAAACGCACACAAGGCGGCGCCACCCGACCGCTGCTGATCACGTTGATCGTCGTGATCGTAATTGCCGCGCTGGGGTATGTTTATGCGTCGCCGTATATCGCGGTGAACAATCTCAAACGCGCGGCGGATGCGCGAGACGTACAAACGGTCAATTCGTACGTGGACTTTCCGGCGCTACGCGATAGCCTGAAGCAGCAGGTCGGCGCCATGCTGACACGCCGCCTCGAAGCGGACACCGGCAACAAGATGGCCACCATCGGCGCGGTGATCGGCGTGACGTTGATCGGCCCGCTCGTCGATGCCTATGCGACACCCGATGGCGTCGCGGCGCTGCTGAACGGCATGCCGCCCCGCGGTACGCCGGGCGAGCAACCGTCCGCTCCACCAGCGGCAAGCGGCGAAGCGCCGGCAGCACCGGCCGCAGGTGACGCCGCCAATCAGGCCAGTGCGACACCGCCTGCGCGTGAAAGCACGGCCGGCTATCGCAGCCTCAACGAATTTGTCATCACTTACCGGCGTGGCGAAGGCAACGCGAATTACTCGGCAATCTTCCGTCGCGAAGGTCTGGTTACGTGGAAGCTCGCAGCGATCAATCTGAACGAGTGAGGTTGAAGCCTGGCTGGAAGGAATGCCTGAAGGGATGCGTGGCTGGCCATCGAGGCCAGCCACGTGACAGTTTTGTTCACATCTGGATCACATTGCGGGACACGCGGTTTCGCGCCCCGCACTAGCGTATTACGCCGCAGCCGCCTGCTGCTGCTCCTGCGCGGACGAGCACGCCACCAGAATGCTGCACGACACCCGGTCGAGCAGCGGCGTGTTGCCCGCCCCCATCCACCAGCGCGACAAACCCGTTCGGCACCGATGGCCGACCACCACGAGATCGACCTGCAACTCGTTGGCAAGATTGGCGATCTCGTCGATCGGATGACCGAATGCGAAATGACCTTGTGCGCTCACGCCCCGCTCGGTCAGCCAGTTCACGCCCTCCTGCAGAATCTCGCGGGCCGTTTTTTCGAAGCTGCCGCAGGCCACGTCGGTCAACAGGCCCGCGCTTTGCGCAATGCTCGAACGCATGTCGACGACCGACAGCAGATGCGTTTCCGCCTTCAGGTCCAACGCCAGATCGGCACCGCAACGCAGGGCTTTGCGGCCTTCGCGCGAGCCGTCGTAGCACAACAGGATTTTCTGGTAGCTCGCCATCAGTTTTCTCCGTTCGCGCGGAAAGCGCGGTCTAAATCAATCATGGTGCGCCGCAATCCGGCTTGCAAGGGATGGAAAACGCTAAGTGCATAGTCGGTGCACGCTGATCCAGTCTGCACATGTGTTGGGCGACTCCCGACAACGTGTGCACACGGATGCCGCAACGCAAAACCTCGCGACCGCCTGCCGTGTCGCCGCTCCGCGGGCCGTTTGGCGCGCCAGTGGTGGTTCCACCCATCAGCGGCGCCAGCCCGCGCGACAAACCACATGCACAACGCGTTCCCGACCAACCACTCGCACCAGTAGCCGTTATCGCTCGAATATGCGGTTTTGCGGCGTGCGCGGTTGCGCGTGCGCAATGCGCGCGTCGCAGGTATGGTGTGTCTTGCGCGTAACTTGTGTCTTCTTCCGGAGCCTCGCTCGATCCATGCCCGCCGCCCCCATCGAATTCCATCAGGTCAGGAAGAACTACGGCGAAAAAACGGTCGTCGACGGATTATCGTTTCACGTAAACGCCGGCGAATGCTTCGGACTGCTCGGCCCCAACGGCGCCGGCAAGACCACGACATTGCGCATGCTGCTCGGCATCGCGGCGCCCGACGCCGGCGCGATCCGCCTATGCGGCGAGTTGATCCCGGGCCGCGCGCGCATCGCGCGCTCGCGCGTCGGCGTGGTGCCGCAGTTCGACAACCTCGATCCCGATTTCACGGTGCGTGAAAATCTGCTCGTGTTCGGCCGCTACTTCGGCATGAGCGCCGCGCAGTGTCGCGCGGCGGTACCCGATCTGCTCGAATTCGCACGCCTCGAGAACAAGGCGGACTCCCGCGTGAGCGAACTGTCGGGCGGCATGAAGCGACGCCTCACGCTCGCGCGTGCGCTGATCAACGATCCCGACGTGCTGATCATGGACGAGCCGACCACCGGTCTCGATCCGCAGGCGCGCCATCTGATCTGGGAACGGTTGCGCTCGCTGCTCGCGCGCGGCAAGACCATCCTGCTGACCACGCACTTCATGGAAGAAGCCGAACGGCTTTGTCATCGACTGTGCGTGATCGAGGAAGGACGCAAGATCGCCGAAGGAGCGCCGCGCGAGTTGATCGAGTCGGAGATCGGCTGCGACGTGATCGAAATCTATGGCCCCGATCCGTTTGCCTTGCGCGACGAACTCGCGCCGCTTGCCGAGCGCACCGAGATCAGCGGCGAGACGCTGTTCTGTTATGTGAACGACGCCCAGCCCGTGCATGCGCGGCTCAAGCAGCGGGCCGATTTGCGCTATCTGCATCGACCGGCGAATCTCGAGGACGTGTTTCTGCGGCTCACCGGACGCGAGATGCAGGACTGATTACGCAGCGAGACACTTCATGGACGCACGCACTTACGAAACTCACGACGGCACGCCATCGGCACAGCAGCCGTTCGGCGCCTTCCCCGCCAATGCCACGAACTGGATCGCGGTGTGGCGCCGCAACTATCTGGTGTGGAAGAAGCTCGCGCTCGCGTCGATGTTCGGCAACCTCGCCGATCCGATGATCTACCTGTTCGGTCTTGGTCTCGGGCTCGGCTTGATGGTCGGGCACGTCGATGGCGTGTCGTATATCTCGTTCCTCGCGGCCGGAACGGTGGCATCGAGCGTGATGATGTCGGCGAGCTTCGAGTCGATGTATTCGGGCTTCTCGCGCATGCACGTGCAGCGCACGTGGGAAGCTATCATGCATACACCGCTCACGCTGGGCGACATCGTGCTCGGCGAGGTGGTGTGGGCCGCGAGCAAATCGGTGTTGTCGGGTGCGGCGATCATGCTGGTGGCGGGCGCGCTCGGCTACGCGAATTTTCCGTCGATGCTGCTCGCGCTGCCGATCGTCGTGCTGGCCGGCCTCGCGTTCGCGAGCCTCGCGATGATCGTGACGGCGCTCGCGCCGTCGTACGACTTTTTCATGTTCTATCAGACGCTCGTGCTCACGCCGATGCTGCTGCTCTCCGGCGTGTTCTTTCCGACCTCGCAACTGCCAGCCGCCGCGCAAGCGGTGACCGCCGCGCTGCCGCTCGCCAATGCTGTCGATCTGATGCGCCCGGCGATGCTCGGCCGGCCGAACGAGCATGCCGCGCTGCATGTCGGCGTGCTGGCCGCTTATGCGATCGGCGGCTTCATCGTCTCGGCCATCCTGTTTCGGCGCCGCATGATGAAGTGAGCCCGGGATCGGTGCCCGTCATCGGCGCGCGCGCTCAATCCTCGTCATCGGTCCACGGAATGTCGACGTCGGAAATGAACGCGACCGTCGCGAACGGGCCGCCCTCGTGACGCCCGATCTTGCCATCGGCGCGCTGCCATTCGACCCGGAACACGGTGGCGGGATCGTCCGCGATCAGCCGCACCGTGCGCAATTCGTCGGGATCCGAGTCTTCGACCGGTCCGTCGAGCGAGATCAGCAGCGCCTGCGGCCACAGGCCGTCGGCGGGATCGTAGATCTTGTCTCCATCGTGAATCAGGGTGAAGGCTTCAACGCCGATGGTCGCCGACGCATCGACGATCATCTTGGCGAGCGCACGCAACAAGGCGGTCGCTCTCGCCGAGTTCGCCTGACGGATCGCGAGATCACCGCGCGTGAGCGCCTGTTCGAGTTTCGGATTGGTTTTCTGTTGCGCCATGGATGTGTTGGTCCTATCGCTCTCTGTTGTGGGCAACGCGCCATTCGATCGACGCGCCGCGTTTCTTTTTGGGTCCAGATATTGCCGCTTGTGTGCATTGCAGCATCGCGGGCTGCGCGGCAGGTCCGCGGTTCGACTGCCATTGTTCTGCCGTGTTCCTGATCGTTGCGCGCACCATCAGGGTCGTTCTCTCAGGGCGTCCTTGGCCGTCCACCACAGTTTAGGTCGTGATTCGGGTTGCGGGAGAACATTTGCCGCTTAGTGCGTTGCATGTGTCGCATTTCATGCATTGATTCGCCGTCGCCCCGGCGTGCGCTTGCCACGACTTCGAGCCGCCTTCGAGGCCAGCGCCTCGGCTGGCTTCGCGCCCACGATGCGCGCGATCAGATGATCGCGAAACGCACGCACCGACGGCGGCAGCTCACGCCCAGCCATCGTCTGCACCTGGATGCTGCGCTGGCGCATCTGCGGATCGGTCAGTGGAACCACGACGAAGCCGTCCTCGGCGTAGCGGTCGCACACCGACAGCAGCCCCGTGAACATGATCGCGCCGGACTTCTGCGCATAGCGATAGATCGCTCCGCTGTGGTTGCAGGTCAGGTCCGGCTCGAGCAGGATGCCTTCGAGCGCGCACGTGATGTCGATCAATTGACGGATCGTCGTGCCCGCCTCCGACAGCACGACCGGATAGCGGCTCACTTCGGCGAGCGACAGCTTCGCGCGGTCCGCAAGCGGATGATCGGCGCGCAGCAGCGCGAACACCGGCGCGCGTTCGGTGTGCTCGACCTTGACGCCCTTCTCCGGCGCGAGGCTGAACGACAGCGCGATATCGACGTCGCCGTCGCGCACCTGGCGGGTCGCATCGGCCGGCGACATCACGCTCAGCGTGAAATCGATCCCGGGGTGCTCGGCGCGAAAATCCGCGATCGCCGCGGGCAGGAAGTCGACCGCGAAGCCCTCGGTGGTCGCGATCTTGATCCGACTGCCGTGCAGGCTCGCGAGACCGCCTAGCTCCTTCATCACGTGCTCGGCTTCGAGCAGGCTGCGCTGCGCGTACGCGAGCAGCCGTTCACCGGCCTCGGATAGCGCCATGCCGCGCGGACGCCGTTCGAACAGCGTCACGCCGAGCTCGCCTTCGAGCCGCGCAATCTGCCGGCTGATCGCCGATACCGCGACGTGCAGCCGTTCAGACGCGTCGCTCAGCGAGCCGCTGCGCGCGACTTCGACGAAATAACGCAACGCGATGCCATGCAGTGAACGTGCCATCCGGGACGCCTCGATCGAATCAGTTGCAACGATGCCGTGGCTTGCCATTGCGGTTCAAGCCGTGCTGCGCCGCTTTGCCTTTCCGGCAACGCAAGCTTCGAAACATGATCATTGTGACAAAAATCGCGCGCTTCTAGAATCGCTCGCAATGACATCGTGTGCCGATTCGCCTGAAGGCCGCGCCGCGTCGTGCGTCGCGCGTCCAGCCAGCGAAGCTCGCGACCCTCTGCCCCATTCACCCATCCCCCGCATTGGAGACATCGACATGAGCCGCACCCAGGCTATCGAGCTTGCCACCCGGCACTTCGAATCCGGCGCTTTTCTCGCCGACCTCAACCGCCGCGTGGGTATTCGCACCGAAAGCCAGGAGAGCGATCGCGGCGCACTGCTGCTGTCCTATCTGAGCGACGAAATCAAGCCTGAAGCGGAGCGCCTCGGCTTTGCCACACGCATCGTCGACAACCCGGTCGATGGCTTTGGATCGTTCCTGATCGCGCACCGTCACGAAGGCGATCATCTGCCGACCGTGCTGATCTACGGCCACGGCGACGTCGTGCGCGGCTACGACAGCCAGTGGCGCGCGCCGCTGACGCCGTGGGCGGTAACCGTCGAAGGCGAGCGCTGGTTCGGCCGCGGCACCGCCGACAACAAGGGCCAGCATTCGATCAACCTCGCCGCGCTCGCGAGCGTGCTCGCCGCGCGCGACGGCAAGCTCGGCTTCAACACCAGGCTGCTGATCGAGATGGGCGAGGAAACCGGCTCGCCTGGGCTCGACGCGATCTGCCATGCCCATCGCGACGAACTCGCCGCCGACGTGCTGATCGCCTCCGACGGTCCGCGTCTCGCCGCGCGTCGTCCCACCGTGTTTCTCGGCTCGCGCGGCGCGGTCAATTTCAGGCTATCGCTAAACCTGCGCGATGGCGCGCATCACTCCGGCAACTGGGGTGGCCTACTGCGCAATCCGGCGACGGTGCTCGCCAACGCGCTCGCGAGTCTCGTCGACGCGCGCGGGGTGATCGCGGTCGATGGCCTGCGTCCGCCGCCGATTCCCGAGGCCGTGCGCCGCGCGCTGGCCGACATCGCGGTGGGCGGCGGCCCGGGTGACCCCACCGTCGACGACAACTGGGGCGAACCGGGTCTTTCCGCAGCCGAGCGCGTGTTCGGCTGGAACAGCTTCGAAGTGCTGGCCCTTAAGGCGGGCAATCCGGAGAACCCGGTCAACGCGATTCCGCCGTCGGCGTTCGCGGTCTGCCAGTTGCGTTTCGTGGTCGGCACCGATTGGGAAAACCTCGGCAAGCATCTGCGCGCGCATCTCGATGCACACGGCTTTCAACTGGTCGAGCTCGACGTCGAACGCGGCGCGCCAGCCACACGTCTGAATCCTGACGATCCGTGGGTCACGTGGGCGATCGCGTCGCTGGAACAAACCACCGGCAAGAAGACGGCGGTGCTGCCGAACCTCGGCGGCACGCTGCCGAACGAGGTATTCGCCGACACGCTCGGACTGCCGACGATCTGGGTGCCGCATTCGTATCCGGCCTGCTCGCAGCATGCGCCCAACGAGCACCTGCTTGCGCCGGTGGTGCGCGAGGGGCTGCAGATGATGGCGGGACTGTTCTGGGATCTCGGCGAGAATTCGCCGCATGCGGAAAAGCGCGCGGCGCACGCGGCCAGGACCGCGGCTTGAGTACCGCTTACGCCAATTGATTCAATCCGCTTGCCCCGGCCGCCCCGGTCATCGACCGGGGCAACCACGGCAAACACATCGCGGTTACATCAACCTCAAGGCGCCGGATTCGGCTGCAGTTCGTGCAGCCGGTCGATTTCCGCAAGCACTTCCGGCAACAGCTTCACGTCGGCGCTGGCGATGTTCTCCTTCAGTTGCTCGAGCGAAGTCGCGCCGATCAGATTGCTGGTCACGAACGGTCGGCTATTGACGAACGCGAGCGCGAATTGCGCGGGCGACAGGCCGTGCCGCTTCGCGA
>DATAQT010000265.1:0-24930 GCA_036264535.1 Paraburkholderia sp.
GGAAGGAGTTGTATGCTTTCTGATCTGATGCGCGGCCGCAGCTAGGGTCATGGTTTCTTCAAGCTCCGCCAGGATTGCGTTGAAAAATTTCTGACGGTATCGATGACGGTATCTGCGTAGAAGTCGTATTCGGATGCTCGGGGTTCGTGATGGTTCTAACGGTAGCGCATGTTGATGCTCCGATGCAGTCTGGCCAAAGCGTATAACTGATGACTGGATTTGTCGGTACCGCTCACGGTATCGTCGCTGTCCGACTAGGCGCAATGGCCGCCTCACAAGGGTTTCCGCCACCAATTGACGATCGGAGTGGGGATTCGACATAAGTGGTCGGCGGCTAGAAGAAGGCTCGCGAGGAGACTCAAACGTGGCAAGGCCTCGAAGTAAATGCTGGACCCTGCTGCGCGCCTATGTCTCCTATGAAGGAAGACGCAAAATCAGCTGCTCATGTTCTGAAGATAGTCGCCCCAGACTTGCATCATTCTCTGTCTCTCGGGCAAAAACTCAGCTTTGTTGTACGCTCGGCTCACCCGGTTCTTCTCGACATGGGCCAATTGACGTTCGACTGCCAATGGAGTGAATCCTTGTTCGTGCGCCCACGTGCTAAATGTGCCGCGGGCGCCGTGTGCCCTAAACAGTCGCTCGTGAGTGAAGCCAGCACGGACCAGCGCCGCATTGATCGTCGTAGTCGCCATCGGGCGCGATTTGTCTCTGACGTTTGGGAACAGGTAGTCGTCAGCGCTTTTAGGTCGAGTAATTTCCTTGACTTCCTTGAGGATCTCAATTGCTTGCGTGCTCAGTGGGACGACATGTGGATGTCCCATCTTCATGCGCTCGCCAGAAATCGCCCATATCGCTGTTGCGAGGTCAATCTCCTTCCACGTCGAGCCTCGCAACTCGGCAGTACGCACTGAAGTGAGCAGTAGCAGACGTATCGCCAAACGCGTGAGCGGAGTTCCCGTGACCGACAATGCAGCCAGCAAGCGTTTGAGTTCATCTGCCACCAGCGCCCGATTGTGGCGCGTAGGCGGTAACGTGACAACATCCGATGGTCTGAGCGCGGCAACAGGATTGGCACCCGCCCTCCCGCTGATGATTGCTCGTCTGAATATCGCGTCTAGGTGTTGACGCAGACGTATTGCGATATGAGGAGCACCGCTGGCCTTGCGTTCATCACCCGCAAGAGCTTTGCGCTTTGCAATCGATTGCAGCAGATCATAGACGTGCGCCACCTTGATGTCACGGACCGGCATCGCGCCGAGTGGCGAACCTTTCACGTAGCGTGTAAGAAAACGCGTGGCCTGGCCGTGGTAGTAGTCGGTCCAGTTTGCGCAGTTGTCATTCAGCCATTCCTCGCAGACAGGCCAGAGCGTGTTCTTGTGATGAGCGATGGTGTCTCGTTGGAGTTGCTTTTCATGAGCATTGGGATGGATGCCAGCCGCTACCAGCGCGGCTGCATTGCTTCGTGCTTCTCGTGCGTCATGAAGTGATAGGTCGGGGAAACGCCCAAGAGTATACGTACAGGCTTTGCCATCGAGTCGGTAGTCGAATCTCCACGTCTTCGTACCCGTAATCGACACAAGCAAATACAGCGAGTCGCGGTCACTGAGCTTATAGCGTTTAGCTCGCGGTTTTGCGTTCAACAGCAGCGGATAAGTGAGCTTCATGGCGGGCTCCCGGATGCACAACCACCATGAATTTTACCTCCGATTTGCCTGCAATTTGCCTGCAAAACCAACGGAAGCAGGCGGATTTCTTCGGCCTACGTCGGACGTATCGGCCGCCACGGGGTGCGCCACCGCAGTGAATCCATAGCGCATGATCCATTCGCTGTAACCCTTTACGAGAAAGCCTCCTGAGCGTTCGACGTATTGCTGGCGGGACGCCTCATAGACCCGCCGAAGCGCAAACCATGGCACATGCGGCAAGTCGTGATGAACCAGATGATAGTTGTTGTTCAGAAACAGCAATCGCCACAACCATCCCGCTTCATTGATCACCGTGCGATGTGCGGGCTCCTGCGCGAACCGATGCTCATGAAACGAGCGCACCGACGCAAGCGCGAGCGACCCATACCCCGCACCGACGATAAACACCCACGCCGGTATCCCGCACGCCTGTTGCAACCACGCAGTGAGCGCAACCAGCGCGGCGAGATGCGCGAGCCACGCGGGCACGTCGCGCCAATCGCCATCGCGAATCCTGGCGAGCGCTTGCGCACCTGTCGCGGCAATCGAAAACGCTGGCCCCACCACCAATCGACCGATCAATGTATTGCGGAACACCAGCAAGGCACGCATCGCAGTCCCCGCGCGTTGCCACTCCGAGGCGCTGACAAAATAGCTTTCCGGGTCGCTGCCGGGCTCGGTCAGATGCGCATCATCGTGATGCCGCAGATGCGACTCGCGATACACGTGATAAGGAAACCACACCGCGAGCGGCGCAAAACCGAACAGCGCGTTGACGAATCGCGAGCGCGTCGGATGGCCATGCAGCAGTTCGTGTTGCAACGACATGTACCACGCGCCGAATCCGGCGAGCAGCGCGGCCGTCAGCGGCAGACCCAGCAGACGCGCGTGCGTGGCGACGCCGAACCAGCCACCGTAGATCGCGACGATCAGCAGCCACGTCGGCCATTGCGTGCGCCAGGTCCAACTGGCGGCCAGGGCGTCGATGTGGTCGCGCTGGGTGTCGTCGAGATAGATCGCCATCGTTGAACCGGTCCGAATGCATGTTTGCACCCGCGCTTTCGACTCGCAGGTTCAGACCGATCGTACGGGGCAATGCGGTGCGCCCGAACCATTTTATTGAGCAATGCATCTGCGCAATCGTGGTAAAGCGGGCGCTCAAAGCGCGTGTGCGGTCAACGCTCAATGATCGTCGGCAACGCGGCACGCGTGATCGAGCAGCCCTTCGGCCGTGCCGCTGCCGTCATCGACATCGATACCGCTATTGACGATCAGCCAGCCATCCTGATCCGCGGACGGTCCCGCGCCGGTGACGAGGATCGTT
Source organism: Paraburkholderia sp. (assembly GCA_036264535.1). Lineage (GTDB taxonomy): Bacteria > Pseudomonadota > Gammaproteobacteria > Burkholderiales > Burkholderiaceae > Paraburkholderia. The sequence continues at coordinate 3,010 of DATAQT010000265.1, forward strand.
TGCGTGGCCATCGTCGCCGGGTCAGGATTGTCGCGCGCGACGATCCGGAACGGGTTGTCGGCGCTGGTGAGCGAACTCACGCGCATGATCCGGTAGCGTTGCCCATCGAGCGTGTCCCAGCGCCATTCGCCGGGCGTGTCGTGGGCGTGACTCGCGAGCGCGGCGCTGACTTCGCGCCGCATGCAATCGATGTGGATATGCAGCTGGTTTTGTGAGCGGCGATATTCGGAATTGATTTCGAGGCCGAGCTGATCGTCGGGCAGCTCACGTTTGATTGCCTGCTGCACGTAATGGCGCGAATCCCACGCGTCACTCCAGTAGTCCCTGGCATCGGGCGCGAGGATCAGCGGACTTTCGATGCCGGTGATTCGATCGGTCGGCATCAACAGAAACTGCGAGCGGCCGAGAATATCCTTCAGGACGACGTAGCGTTTGTCGAGATCGACGAGCGTGCATTGACCGGGCGTGCCGGTGGCCTGCTGCGACGGCACGCAGCGGATGTCGACGATCTTCCACAGCGCGTTGGAATCGACCGTCGCGAGACGTGCGCAGGCGCTGGCGGCGAAGGCGACCGCGAGGAGTGCGGTGAAGTGAACGAGGCGGCGCACGAGGCCGCGAGATGAGAGGGCGGTGGCGGGTTTCGTCATCGTCGCAAAGGGTGATGGTCGGGCGGGGAAAGCGTCGGAATGCGCGCTGGAACGCGCAGGCATTAAAGCACAAACCTCAAAGCACCGGCGGCGGTAGCGCTCCCAGTACCTGTTCGATCGCGACTCCGATGGCCAGCAGCCGTCTGTCCGAACCGAGTGGCCCATCGAGCTCGAGACCGACGGGCAAGCCACTCGCGCTCATACCCGCCGGCAGCGACAGCCCCGGAATGCCGGACGTGCTGGCAGGGTCGGTATTGCGCAGGAATGCTTCCATCGTATCGATCGGCGGGCCGCCGTCGATCGTGACCGTCGACGAACCGTTCAGATCGTCGATCGGGACCGCGACGAGCCGTGTAGTCGGACACAGCAGCGCATCGAGCGCTGCATTGGCGAAGGTCGCGGCCATGTAGCTTTGCAGCCGGGGTCGCCAGTAATGGAGCGCTGCCGTGTAGTGCGAGCCGAGCACGTCGGCGAGCACGTCGTCGTAGATCGCGCGTACGTCCGGGCTCGCGATGCGCACGGCCAACTCGGCCACGGTCTGCACCGGTGCCTGATTCGCGACCAGCCACGCGAGCACGTCATCGCGCGCTTCGTGAATGGCGATCGGACCGCCGACCATCCCGTTCAGATGCTCCAACTCGTTCATCGCGACCGGCACGAACGTGACGCCCGCGGCTTCGAGCTTTTGCAACGCGGCGCGCGAGACGTCCTCGACCTGTCGCTCGAGAGCCTCCCACAGGGGCGCGGGCAAGCCGATGCGCAAGCCATCGAGCGCAACGGCGGGCAGCGCGCCGTCGCCGGTGATCACACCGTCGAGCAGCGCCAGATCGGCGACGCTGCGCGCCATCGGTCCGACGGTGTCGCGCGTATGGCTGATCGGCACGACCGCGTCGGGGTCGTGATAGCGTCGCTCGGCGCCGCCGTTGCCGACCGATGGACGCAAGCCCGCGGTGCCGGTCAGCGCGGCCGGGATGCGGGTCGAGCCGCCGGTGTCGGTGCCGAGTCCGGCGGGCGCGATGCGCGCGGCGATCGCCACGGCGGTGCCGCCCGACGAGCCACCCGGCATCAGCGACGGATCGTACGGGTTGCGCACCGGGCCCGCGTGCGCCGAGAGGTTCGTGCTCGTGATGCCGAACGCGAGTTCGTGCATGTTGGCCTTGCCGAGCACGATCGCGCCCGCATCGACGAGGCGTTGCACCGATGGCGCGTTGGTCTTCGGCACGAAGCCCGCGAGCGCGGGCGTGCCGGCCGACGTCGGCAGGCCTGCGGTGTTGATGTTGTCCTTGACGACGATGGGTAAGCCAGCGAGTGGCAGGCGCGCCCGCTCGGCCGGCGGCAAGGCGTCGATGCGCTGCGCGGCGCTGAGCGCGCCGTCGAAGTCGAGCGTGGTGAGCGCGTTCAGGTGCGAGAGCGCGGCGGCGCGCGCGAGCAGGGTGGCGACGTAGTCGGCGGCTTTGAGGCGGCCGGACTGCAGCGCCTCGAGCGCTTGTGTCGCGCTCAACGCGAGTTGTGCGTCGACGGTCCATGTCATGACCGGCGTCTCCGTATCGATGGATGCGTCGCGGGCGGCGCGAGTTTGGGCCGCATCCGTCGATCGAGCGGACAGCTCACGCGTGCAGACGGCGAACGCAAGGGTTCACCTATTCTGGCACATCCGCCTTGATGCCGATGGCGAGCGATGTGCCACGCGCATTGCACTACGATCCGCTTACTGGTGATTGTCGATCCACATACGCCCCCAGTCGGACGCATAAGCGAGCGCATGCTCTTCGTCGAAGAAGTAATCGAGCGCGTCGAACGAATAGGCCCTGCGGGTGTTCTCGTCGCGCTGCTCGATCGTCAGATTTGCGGCGAATAATCCATTGGGGAGCAGTTGCGTTGCCGCTTCGACTTCGTAGCCCTTGTAGCGGATGTGCGAGTTCATGATCTTGACTTGTCAGTGTGTCCGCGTTTTTTTGTGCGGGTTACCAATGCGTGCGGCGCGGCCCTGTCGATGCCGAAGGTGAGTGAAGCGGCGGGCAGGGTCAAGCGTAGGGCGCGCTGCGCAGCGGGTGAACCAATCTTTCGTCGAAAGTAAATCAGCGCGGGGCGGGAGTGGTAATCAAAAGCCCGGACTGGATCAAAGTCGCTGTGTTCAACCACACTATCCGCGCGGGGGCGCGGTGTCTGTTATGTGGCGCACACGATCGCTCGACGCCAGGCGTGGCGCCGCGCGCGATCGCGGCGGCGTCACTGCGACGAGGAGCGCTTCAGACGGCGTGCAGAACGCGCGCGGAGCGGGTGTCCGCGAGGGTGGCGGCGGTGCTTTGCGTGGAGGCGAGGCTAGCAGTCGAATGACTCGATGCGCCATGCGTACGCTGTGCATTGAACGCAAGCGCGAACTGTGCGGCTTGCTGGCCGACGGTCGCGAGTTGCTCGACCACCTTCGGATCGGAGCAGCTGTCCGCGCTGTCGAAGCGCGTCTCCAGCGTGTTGATGCCGGCGCCGAACGGCGTCGGCCAGCCGCGCAGCGCGTGCACGATCGAGCGCAACGACATCAGCACGGAGCCCGCCGCCTGCCAGCCGTAGGCGGTGACGATGCAGCCCACCGCGCGGCCATCCAGATACGGGCGCTCGTCGGCACGCAGTTCCTCGAGCGTGTCGAGCGCGTTCTTCACCAGCCCGGAGACGCCGCCGTGATAACCGGGGGTCGCGATGATCACCGCGTCCGCGCGACGCACGGCCTCGATCAGCTCGAGCTGTTCGTCGGTGCGCACCGGCTGTTCCGGCGCGTAGTGCGGCAAGCTGTGCAGAAAGGTGCCCCCGAACACCCGCGTGTGCGCGCCCGCGGCTTCGGCGCCGCGCAACGCAAAGGCGAGCGCGCGCTCGGTCGACGAGGCCGTGCGCGTCGTGCCGCCAATACCGACGACGAGCGGCGGCCGGGAATGATCAGATCTGCTCAATGAAATGCTCCTTCGATTGCGGTAGACGACGCGCTTCAAGCGGGACTCATGCGGGGCCGGCAAGGCACGTGCACGGCCGCGAACGGACCGGCCGGAGCGAACCGGACTTTGAAGCCTCATCTTAATGAGCGGTCGCCACGCCGCTAAGCGACTTTTTGTTCTAACGATATAACCTTCCAGCCGCAGCTCGCCGAGCCCCGCTGCAATGCACGTGAGCGCGCGGCCGATAAGCATATGGCGAACCGTTGGTTGGGCACGCGCGGGTCCGACGATAAGATGAACTCGTCTCCTCCATGACATCTCCTTTGACATGGGACTCGGCCTCGCTACGCAAGTGGCGAGGCCTTTTTTTTGCATGGGGCATTCGCGGGCGATGCGCCGCTGTGTCATCGCGGCACAGCCCGTATCAGCCTGTCCGCGTCGCGCCCGCTTCACGATCAGGCCGCTTTTGGCATGCTACGATGCCCGCATGGATTCCCCGCGAGATCGAGCCCAGCATGGCAACCCTGTATGAGACGCTCGGCGTGCCCGTGCACGCCACCGACGATGAAATCAAACGCGCCTACCGGAAAGCCGCGATGAAGTGGCACCCGGATCGTAACCATGGCGCCGAGGACGTCGCGCGCGTCGCGTTCCAGGAAATCAAGGACGCGTACGCGATCCTGTCCGATGCTGGGCAGCGCAAGGTCTACGACACGGTCTACGCTGAACAGATGCGCGAGTGGGAGGCGCAGCATACCCGCCGGCAGCGCGCGCAGGCGAAGCGTGAGGCGGCGGCGCGCGCGGCCGACGAAGCCGCGTATGCGGAAATGGTGTCGATCGCGATCCGTTTCGCCGACCAGGGCCACAATCGCGACGTGCTGTTCGGCGTGTTGCTCGGGCGGCAATGCGAACCGCGGCGCGCGGCGCAGATCGCCGACAGCGTCGCGGCGTTGCAGGCGGCGCGCCGCGACGAGGCGAACGCCGCGCAAAATGCGCAGCACCCGAGGAAGGCTGCGAACAGCGCGCAGGCGGCGCAGGGCGGAGCCGACGGACCGGACTTGAAGGACACCGCGCAAGAAACCTGCACGGCGTCGACGGGTTCGAAGCAAACCGCCGGGCAAGCCGAAAAACGGGCGGCGACTCAAGCCGCCCCTCACGACACGCCGCACGCCACACGCCCGAATCACGCGAAGCGGGACGAATCCGCCAGCGACATGCATCCGGCCAGCGCGCTCGGCAATCTCTGGTTCCAGTTCCTCAACGGCCTGAAGTTCTGACGTATCGCAGCGCAAGCTGTGCCAGGAAACATCGCCTGGCCAGCGCCGGCGCCGTTTGATGTGACGAATATTGACAGGGTACTGAAAGAGCGGGCCGGACACTGGTACACTGCGCATCGTTCGCTGAGTTGTGCTCTGTGCCCCGTGACTCGAGATACCTGGTGCGAATCCCGTGGCGCAAATAATAAAGACGCCGTAGTGTCACGGAGGCGCAAGACTGGAGCGGCACAATTCCGCCCAGAGACCAATAAAAAACATCGGTACGGGGTAAGCGTGTCCAGAAAATATAAGGTGTTGTTTCTCTGCCGCGATAATTCGATCCGCAGCATCATTGCCGAAGCTTTACTGCGCGAACTGGCCGGGCACCGGTTCGATGCATTCAGCGCGGGCCCTGAACCGGCCGCGGGCCTTCATCCTCTTGCAGTCGCGCAACTGCGGCCGGGTATTTCGGGGCGTGCGGTGCTGAGCCCGAAAAGCTGGCTCGAATTCACCGGCGAATGGGCGCCGCGCATGGATATCGTAATTGCGCTCGACGGATTCGTCGGCGGACTGCATGCGCCGGTATTTCCCGGCGCTCCCGCGTTCGTTTATTGGACCATTGCCGATCCGCTCGCGGGCGGCCATGAGTCCGCTGACGAGCAGGCCCGTCTTTTCGACAAGACGTTCTGGCAGATCGTGCGGCAGGTCAGCGCGTTTATCGAACTGCCGCAATATGCGCAGCCGGCCGCGAAGCACGCCAATATCGCCGATGCGGCGAATGCCATCAATAGTGGGAATGCCGTGAATGCCGTCAATGGGGCAGGCGTTGGCACAAAACCGGTGCGTGGCACGGCGGTTCATTTCGAAGCCGCAGCCATTGCACCCGCGCCTTCGAGCGTGGCGGCCTGCACCTAGCGATTATCCGGGCGCCCGAGTCGCGTGCCGGCGAACGGGTCATTCGACCAGTCCACCTGTTTGTTCGGCTGAGGCGCGGGCGCCGGTTTCTCGGACAATTCGAAATGCTCGAGGCGCTGGCCGGCACTAATGGCCTGCCTCAGCCATTGCGGCATGTCGCCGTTGCCGTCCCAACTGTCTCCGGTCGCACTGCGATAGCGCTCAGCCTTTTTCGCCAATGACTCGGTCGCCAGCGCGGCAGCAAGGTCTTCTGGTCTGATACCAAACTCTTCCATACGATGGCGGAGATACGCAATCATGCTATCTCGCTTCCTTTCGTCCATAGGATATTCGTCCTTCTAAAACGTGCGTCGTCCTGTCAAAGACAGATTGCGGGGAAAAAGCTGCGAAGCGTCGAGCCCGACTGGATGGGGGAGCCCCCGCGATGGGGTTGTCGAATGAAGGGAGTGCCATTGGCCGGTTAAAAAACGTTGCTCCACGAACTGCAATACGGCCTGTGACAATGACGGCCGCCGGAACAACCGACCCTCAAACCGAGAGTCTCAATCAGCAAATATTTCAGCATGTCGCAGCGCGGCGAACGAGGCCGGTAAGCCTGACGTTCACTTTGAAAAACTCTGGGTCCTGAGGCAATGATTGCGAATGGCTGGAGTTGCTCCACGCTGTCCGTCTTTCGCCGGACTTTCGTCGATGTGCGGGTGCCGCTTTTCTGCGTTGTAGCGTCATCATAACGCAATGCGCGCGCGAAGCGCGCCTAGTTCACATTGAATTTATCGGCGAATGCGGTTTATCGAACCGTGTGGACAATTGACCACACTGGTAAAAGCGCCTGGATTGAATTCCAGGTTGCACGAACTATAAAAGAAGTACGAGAAGCTGCGCAATGCAGACTTACAGCCAGCTTGTGTGACGATTCCGCCGACGCTCAGGAACGCGTCGAGGATCGCTTGCAAGTGCGGCAATTCTTCATCTGTTTAGTTCGATGTCCCGTCGCAGCAGTAGCGCATTGGCATCGACCCGTCCCTCGGCCCCTTTGGGCAAATTGGCTTTTGCGGATCAATTCTTGTGGAGGACGAACACTGCTGCGCCGGACGAGGAGTCCGGAAATGAGAGTACGTATATTGATGATTGCCGCGACCGCCGTTCTGTTTCTCGCGCCGAGAACGGTTAGCGCGGCGGAGTTGGGCGGCCAGACGGATCCCGGCATGTCGGGTCGGGCGATGATGCAACAGAACGCGAACGAATCGGCGCAGTCGACGACCGACATGTCGTTCGGCCAGAGCTGGGATTCGCGCGACCAGGGCGTGCGCAACGCATCGTATGGCGGTGTCCCGGCCGGCGAGTCGCAAGCGGGAGGCCGGCGCAGCCAGTCCTGCTCGTTTGGTACGGAGTGCAAGGTTTATTTCGGTCGATGACCGGTTCTCGAGCGGCAGCGAGGCGCGTCGAATCATGCGCGCCGCAAACAACGCGGGATCCATGAGCAACGATCAGTTGCCTCGCTCTGCCGCCGCCGCTTTTCGGGCGCTTGCCCGCAAGCGCACGCAATTTCACGCGAATGCCAATTCCCGCTGCGCATCGCCGCCGCGCTCGCCGAGGCGCGCGACGATATCGTCGACGCCGTGGGCCGTCACGTCGTTTTCCGTCGCTTCGTAATAGCCGCGGAATTCTTCGAGCAGAGCGCGCCATGACCCATGCCAGCGCGTTTCCCGCAGACAGACGCCGGTCGGATCGGCAATACGCAACGCACCGCTGTCCGGATAGAAGGTTAGCGTGACCAGGCGGCCGTCGATGACGCAGGCGGCGGTGCAGGGGCGAGTCGTGACCATGTGTAGTGTCCTTTCGATAAACCAATGAGTGCGCGTTAAACGCTGACGCGTGCTTCAGCAACCGCTGTGCCTGCGATTGCACCCGGTGTGCGCGCCGGCGCTCGCATCCTTTCAATTCGCTTTAACGGCAAATTTCGCTCGATCATTGAGGCGGTATTCGCAGTATTCCAATGATTGACGACAATTTTTTGTATCCGTCCGCGGAGTGATGCGCAATAGCTTCAGGATCAACCATTAAGGGTTTGTGCTAGCTCGTTTCGTGAGGGCGAATTCGCCCGCACCACCCACGGTTTAATGCGGGGTGAATGCATCTATTCCTTGTTGTCTGGCAACCGAGGCTCAACGAATTGTTGGGTCGCATTTTCACGCCAAATGAATCGCCAACCTGTCATAAAGATTTGCCGCAATCAAGTCCGATTAATCGGGAATGGAGATGCGCAGCCACTACCTTGCCATTCCTTTACACGTTTGCTAGCATCCGCGAGACAGTTTGAATTAGTCATAACGTTCGGCAATTTCCGGACCCACTCGCGTTGGGTCGCCCGGTAGTTCATCTCGTTGCGAGGAATCTGTTATGACTAGCCCTCCTACCCACTCGCTGACGCTCGCGGGAAAGCGCGCGCTGGGCCGCGCGGTTCCTTGAGCGGGCTCATCCCCAACGTCTCCGTATAGCGATTGCATCGCATGGAGAAGCACGCGCTTTTCGCGATCAGCTTTTCGCGACAAATCAATGCATTAGAAAGAGTCGCCTTGGGTTTTAAAAGCGGAACCAGGTTTGATAAAAGCGATTAATAGTCCACTTCCTTGTTTATTCGATGCAACCGCATTTGCAGCCGCGGCGCGTAGTACGCGATCTGCGACATATACATTTGTCGTAACAACGACGCAATCAGGAGGAGCATTTCATGGCTTGCAATAGAACGGGTTCGGGGCTCGCGCGAGTGAAGGCGATCACGGTGGCGCTGGCCGTTTCCGTCGCGGTGGCGGGGCCGGCCCTCGCGCAGGACAACCCGGCGTCCGCGCCGGACCAGCGGGCAATCGGCGCGGCGGCGCTCCTGCATGTTCAGGCGCGCGTCGTCGCGATCGATCCCGCGACGAACAGCGTGACGTTGCGCGGCCCGCAAGGCGGCGAGGAAATCTTCGACGTGAATCCGCAAGCCGCTGACGTCAGCAAACTGCATATCGGCGACATCGTGACGATTGCATACAAGAAGGCGATTCTGGTCGGCGTCGACAAACTCGCGCCGAACGGTATTCGCCAGCGCATCGACACCGAAATCACGCAGCCGGCGGCCAATGGCGTCGTGGCGTCGGCGCGGCGCGTCGAGGTCGTGGCGACGGTGCGCAAGATCGATCGAAAGAATCGCACGATCACGCTGCGCGGGCCGTCGCGCACGGAAACGCTCGACGTGTCGCCGGACATTCCGCTCGAGAAACTGAAGGTCGGCGATTCGGTGCGCGCGGTGTTCGTGTCGGCCATCGCGGCGCAGGTGTCGCGCGATGGCGCGGACGTCAAATAACGGCGATAGTTAAAAGGGCTTAAATAAACTACGCTGAAGCGTATCGAGGCGCGCCGCGTCGACCGCAACCGAAGGTTCGATGTCGCGCGCCGGTCATTGCGGCTCAGGTTTCACTATGGTCATCGCGTCGCGCGCGAAGGAGCAGGGAATGGAACAGAGCGAATCGGAATCCACTGCCGAAACGGAGCGCAAAAGGCTGATCCGCAGCAAGATACACGTGGGCCTCGCGGCGGTCGGCACGTTGGCGTCGGTGTTCGGAATCGGCATTGCGATCATCGGCGGTATCAACTTCGATCAGACCAAGGTGCTGGTCGGTGTCGGCGTCATCGTCGTGTCGACCATTCTTTATGTTTCGATGCTCTTCGTCGCGGCAGACGACTAACCAGCTTCGCTGGATACCCGCCCGGTCGCCGATCCACTTTTGCTATCGCCCCCTCCAATAGTCGAATTGTTGGCGCATCGCAGCGCCCGTATATTGACTGCAGCGATATACAACAACTCGATGGCACGCCGCACGGCGGCCCACAGGAGCACAGCAATGAATCGGATCGATCTGGCGGGGCGCGCGGTCGTCATCACCGGCGGCGCGCGCGGCATCGGCTACGCGGTCGCGCAGCGGGCGTTGCAGTCGGACGCGTCGGTCGCGTTGTGGGACGTCGATAGCGAACGCCTCGCTCGCAGCCAGCGCGAGCTGGCCGAACTGGGCAAGGTCAGCGCCGTCACGGTCGAGCTGACCAGCGAAGCCGCGGTCGAGCAGGCCACCGCGCAAACGGTCGCCGAGCACGGCTCGATCGACGTGCTGATCAACTGCGCGGGCATCACCGGCGGCAACGGCACGACCTGGGAGCTCGCGCCCGAGATGTGGCGCCGCGTGATCGACGTGAACCTGATCGGGCCGTATCTGACCTGCCGTGCGGTCGTCCCGCAGATGCTGAAGCAGGGCTATGGGCGCATCGTCAATATCGCGTCTGTGGCGGGCAAGGAAGGCAATCCGAATGCTTCGCACTACAGCGCATCGAAAGCGGGTTTGATCGGGCTCACCAAGTCGCTCGGCAAAGAACTCGCGACTAAAAACATCCTCGTCAACGCGGTGACGCCGGCCGCAGCCAAGACCGAGATCTTCGATTCGATGTCACAACAGCACATCGACTACATGCTGTCGAAGATTCCAATGAACCGCTTCCTGCTGCCGGAAGAAGCGGCCTCGCTGATCTTGTGGCTGTCTTCCGAAGACTGCGCGTTCAGCACCGGCTCTGTTTTCGACCTGTCGGGCGGCCGCGCCACCTACTGAGCGCGCTGCTCACCCATCGCTCGCGTATTGCACGCCCTTAGCACGCCTATTGCACACGCGTCGAGCCCGCGTTGTCGAGCTGCTTCGACGCCTCTCTCACGGAGCCCTTTCATGGCCATGCCTACCATCCGGCACGTGCGTGCCTTCATCGTTCGCGGCGGCGGCGCGGATTATCACGACCAGTCCGGCGGACACTGGATCGACGATCACATCGCGACGCCGATGGCGCGTTATCCCGAGTATCGCCAGAGCCGCCAGTCGTTCGGCATCAACGTGCTCGGCACGCTGGTCGTCGAGATCGAGGCGAGCGACGGCACGGTGGGCTTCGCGGTGACGACCGGCGGCGAGATCGGCGCGTTCATCGTCGAGAAGCATCTCGCGCGTTTTCTGGAAGGGCAGCTCGTGACCGACATCGAGAAGATGTGGGATCAGATGTACTTCGCGACGCTGTACTACGGACGCAAGGGCATCGTGCTCAACACGATTTCCGGTGTCGATCTCGCGCTGTGGGATCTGCTCGCGAAGGTTCGCAAGGAGCCGGTCTATCAACTATTGGGCGGCCCGGTGCGCGACGAGCTGGTGTTCTATGCGACCGGCGCGCGGCCCGATCTTGCGAAGGAAATGGGTTTCATCGGCGGCAAGCTGCCCTTGCAGCATGGTCCCGCGGAAGGCGAGGAGGGTCTCAAACAGAACCTCGACAAGCTCGCCGACATGCGTTCGCGCGTCGGCGACGACTTCTGGCTGATGTACGACTGCTGGATGAGCCTCGACGTGCGCTACGCGACGCGACTCGCCCAGGGCGCGCACGAATATGGTCTCAAGTGGCTCGAGGAATGTCTTCCGCCTGACGATTACTGGGGTTACGCCGAACTGCGCCGCAACGTGCCACGCGGCATGATGGTGTCGACCGGCGAGCACGAGGCGACGCGCTGGGGCTTCAGGATGCTGCTGGAGATGCAGTGCTGCGATCTGGTCCAGCCCGACGTCGGCTGGTGCGGCGGCATCACCGAGCTGATCAAGATTTCCGCGCTCGCCGATGCGCACAACGTGATGGTGGTGCCGCATGGATCGTCGGTGTACAGCTATCACTTCGTCGTCACGCGTCATAACTCGCCGTTCTCCGAGTTCCTTATGATGGCGCCCAAGGCCGACGAAGTCGTGCCGATGTTCAACCCGCTGCTGCTCGACGAACCGGTGCCGGTCAACGGGCGCATGAAGGTACCGGACACGCCGGGCTTCGGCGTGCGGCTCAATCCCGAATGCGCGCTGGTGCGGCCTTATCAGCATTGAACGTGGTGAACGTGTGCCGAACGGCGCACCCCGGCAAAGGAGACTAACGTGCTGCTCAAGGACAAGGTCGTGATCGTCACCGGCGGTTCGCGCGGCATCGGACGCGCGATCGCGGTGGCCTGCGCCCGCGAAGGTGCGGACGTGGCGATCAACTACTGGGGTGACAACGACGCATCGTATGGGCGTCGCTCGGCGGTCGCGGAAGTGGTCGGCGAAATCGAGGCGTTGGGGCGGCGCGTGATCGCGGTGGAAGGCGACGTCGCGGCGCGCGACACTGGCCAGCAACTGGTGCGCCGCACGGTCGAGGCGTTCGGCAAGGTCGACGTGCTCGCAAGCAATGCCGGCATCTGCCCGTTCCACGCTTTTCTCGACATGCCGCCGGACGTGCTCGAATCGACGGTCGCGGTCAATCTGAACGGCGCGTTCTACGTGACCCAGGCCGCCGCGCAGCAGATGAAAAAGCAGGGCACCGGCGGCGCGATCGTCGCGACCAGTTCGATCAGCGCCCTGGTGGGCGGCGGCATGCAGACGCATTACACGCCGACCAAGGCCGGCGTGCATTCGCTGATGCAGTCGTGCGCGATTGCGTTGGGACCGTTCGGCATCCGTTGCAACTCGGTGATGCCCGGCACCATCGCCACCGACCTCAATGCCGAAGATCTCGCCGACGAAGCGAAGAAGGCCTACTTCGAGAAGCGCATTCCGCTGGGTCGCCTCGGTCATCCCGACGACGTGGCCGATTGCGTCGTATTTCTGGCGTCGGACCGCGCGCGCTACGTGACGGGGGCCGCGCTGCTCGTCGACGGCGGCCTGTTCGTGAACCTGCAATAAGCCGCGCGCGATGCTGGCGTCAATTGACCGTGGCGGGCGTAGTCGGCGTGCCGGGCGCGTCGGCCGTGACGTCGCGGGCGAGATTGCGCGAGAAGCCGCGCAAGAGCTCGATAAAGCGCAGCGCCGGCTCGGCGAGCGGCTCTTCCTTGCGCGTCAGAATGCCGAAGCCCGCGAGGCTCTTGCCGATTTCGAGCGGCAGCGCGACGAGCAAGCCGCCGCGCACATGATCGCGCACGACCGACTCCGGCAGCATCGCGACCGCATCGTAATTCTCGAGCAGTTGCAGCGTCGCAAAGATCGACGCGCATTCGGTCAGATTGACCGGGGTCGCGAGCCCCGCGCGTGCAAGTTCTTCTTCGAACAGCACGCGCGCCGGACTCGTGACCGGCTGAGCGACCCACGGCCACGCGACGAGTTCGCGCAACGTGATGCGCGAGCGCCGCGCGAGCGGATGCACGGCGCGCACGACGAGCAGCAGCGTTTCGCGCGCGAGCGGCTCGAAGCTGAAATCGTTGTGCTGCAACGGATTGGTCAGGCGCCCCAAGGCGAGATCGACTTCGCGGCGATGCAGCAACTGCACGACCTGGTCGCTCGTTTCGCCGAGGATGCGCACGTTGAGCAGCGGGCTTTCGGTCTTCAGCGCGGCAACCGACATGGCCAGCAGATCGGGCGCGGCGCCCATGATCGCGCCGACGGTCAACTGACCGTGACCGCCCCGGCGTTTGACGTCGAGGTCGTCGGCGAAGCGCGTCAGCTCGGCGAGGGCGCGGCGCGCGTAAGCGAGCGTGACGACGCCGAGCGGCGTCGGCGTCATGCCGCGCGCGTTGCGCTCGAACAGCAGGAAGCCGAACGCTTCTTCGATGTCGCCAAGCATGCGGCTCGCGCTCGGTTGAGCGACGTTGACGGCTTCGGCGGCCTGATGCAGGTTGCGGGTGTCGTCGAGCGCGACGAGCAGGGCGAGATGCTTGAACTTGAGACGGTTGACGAGTGCGACGGCGGCTGAATGTTGGCTCATGGTGCCAGTGTGGGTGCCAATGCGATTCGGTTTGTGGATCGCCCAATCCCAACAACGGATTGAGAGGCTATCGATGCAGGAATTATAGTCATTCGAAGGTCGCGACAGGAGACAGGCCGCAATGGAGACAATCGCTTTCCGGATGGTGCTCAACCCCGGCATGCGCGAAGAATACGAACGGCGTCACGCGCAGATCTGGCCCGAGCTCGTTGACGCGTTGCACAACGCCGGCGTGCGCGACTACCGGATTTTCTTCGACCCCGACACGCATCATCTTTTCGCGGTGCTCTCGCGCACGACCGATCACACGATGGACCAGTTGCCGCACCTCGACGTGATGCGCAAATGGTGGGATTACATGGCCGACATCATGCAGACCGCGCCCGACCATACGCCGCTGTCGCAGTCGCTCGAACCGGTCTTTCATCTCAGTCATTGAGTCGCGCTGAACCCGGCTGAGTACGGCTGCACCCGCAACGACGCACGAACCTCGAAACGCTTTTCACCCGACGAAGGTGCCGCATGCAGGTTGTCGATTCGCATATCCATCTGTGGGATCTGAAGACGCATCGCTATCCGTGGCTGGAGAACCCGGGCGTGTCGTTCGTTGGGGATGCGCGCGAGCTCAAGCATGACTATCTGCTCGACGATCTGCTAGGTGAAGCGGGCGACATCGAAGTGCTGAAGCTCGTGCACGTCGAAGCGAATCACGATCCGGCCGATCCTGTCGAAGAAACGCGCTGGCTGCAGTCGATCGCCGATCGCGACGCGTCGCGCGGCATGCCGAATGCGATCGTCGCGGCGGTCGATCTGTCCGCTCAGAACGCGCCCGCGTTGCTCGAAGCCCATGCTTCGTTCGCGAATACGCGTGGGATCCGGCAGATCCTCAACGTGCACGACAACAAGCTGTTCGATTACGTCGGCCGTCATTACATGCGCGAGCCGCAGTGGCGTGAGCGTTTCGCGCTGCTGCGCCGTTACGGCCTGTCGTTCGATCTGCAACTGTATCCGTCGCAAATGGAAGAGGCGGCCGCACTGGCGCGTGCGCATGCGGACACGCTTCTGGTCGTCAATCATGCTGGCATGTTCGTCGATCGCAATGGCGTGGCCGGCTATCGAGCGTGGCGCGAAGGCATGCGCCTGCTCGCGGCTTGTCCGAACATCGCGGTCAAGATCAGCGGCCTCGCGATGTTCGATCATCACTGGACCGTCGAAAGCCTGCGGCCGTATGTGCTCGAAACGATCGATACGTTCGGCGTCGAACGCGCGATGTTCGCGTCGAACTTTCCAGTCGACCGGCTGTTCGGCTCGTACACGGATTGGTGGCGCGCGTATGCGTCGATCGTTGGCGATGCGAGCGAGGCTGAGAAAGACGCGCTGTTCCGGCGTAACGCGGAGCGCTATTACCGCATCTGACGCCGCGCCCGCAGGAACAAGGAACCGCATAAGCAACCGCCCAGGAGACATGCAGTGCAGCCATCCCCATCAGCGGTGCCGCGACTCGAATTGCGGCACGCGAGCAAATCCTTCGGCCGGGTGCGCGCGCTGTCCGACGGCGACCTCGTGCTGTGGCCCGGCGAGGTGCATGCGCTGCTCGGCGAGAACGGCGCGGGCAAATCGACGGTCGTCAAAATTCTCGCTGGCGTGCATCAGCCCGATTCCGGCGAACTGCTGGTGAACGGCGAGCCGCGCCGCTTCGCGACACCCGCCGAAGCGCGCGACGTCGGCCTTGCGGTCATCTATCAGGAACCGACGCTGTTCTTCGATCTGTCGATTTCGGAGAACATCTTCATGGGCCGCCAGCCGGTCGACCGCTTCGGCCGCATCCAGTACGACGCGATGCATCGCGAGGTGGACGGGCTGCTTGCGTCGCTTGGCGTCGAGCTACGCGCGGATCAACTGGTGCGCGGTCTGTCGATCGCGGACCAGCAGGTGATCGAAATCGCGAAGGCGCTATCGCTGAACGCGAGCGTGCTGATCATGGATGAACCGACCGCCGCGTTGTCGCTGCCCGAAGTCGAGCGACTCTTCGCGATCGTGCGCAAGCTGCGCGAACGCGACGTCGCGATCCTGTTCATCACGCACCGGCTCGACGAAGTGTTCGCACTGACCCAGCGCGTGACGATCATGCGCGACGGCGCGAAAGTGTTCGACGCCCTGACCGCCGATCTGACTACCGAGGCGATCGTCGCGAAGATGGTCGGTCGTGATCTGGAAACGTTTTATCCGAAGGCCGATTGCACGCCAGGCGAGGTCCGTCTGTCGGTGCGTGGCCTGACGCGCGTCGGCGTCTTCAAGGACGTCTCGTTCGAGGTGCGCGCGGGCGAGATCGTCGCGCTCGCGGGTCTCGTCGGCGCGGGACGCAGCGAGGTCGCACGCGCGATCTTCGGTATCGATCCGCTCGACGCGGGCGAAGTGTGGCTGGCCGGCAAGCGGCTCGACACCGGCAAGCCCGCGGCCGCGGTGCGCGCGGGACTCGCGCTCGTGCCGGAAGATCGCCGCCAGCAAGGGCTCGCGCTCGAATTGAGCATCGCGCGCAACGCGTCGATGACGGTGCTCGGCCGACTCGTGCGGCACGGTCTCATTTCGACGCGCAGCGAAACGGAGCTCGCGACCAGGTGGGGCACGCGGCTGCGCCTGAAGGCGGGCGATCCGAACGCACCGGTCGGCACGCTCTCGGGTGGCAACCAGCAGAAGGTCGTGCTCGGCAAGTGGCTCGCGACCGGCCCGAAAGTGCTGATCATCGACGAACCGACGCGCGGCATCGACGTCGGCGCGAAAGCCGAGGTGTATGGCGCGCTGGCCGAACTCGTGCGCGACGGCATGGCCGTGCTGATGATATCGAGCGAACTGCCCGAGGTGCTCGGCATGGCCGATCGCGTGCTCGTGATGCACGAAGGCCGCATCAGCGCGGAGATCGCGCGCGCCGACGCGAACGAGGAGCGCATCATGGGCGCCGCGCTCGGTCAGGGGCTTTCACCATTGGGACGTGCAGCATGATGCGCCATTCGACCCATCCCGCGCCGGTGCAGCAGTCGCTGCCGAAGCGTTCCGCCGCTGCGTCGGGCGGTCTCGTCGCGAGCATCGCGAAGAGCCGCGAAACCACTTTGTTCGTCGTACTGATCCTGCTGATCGCGGGGACCGGGATCGCGAGGCCGCAGTTCCTGAATCTGCAGAACCTGCGCGACGTGTTGCTGAACGTGTCGATCATCAGTCTGCTGACGGCCGGCATGACCGTCGTGATCCTGATGCGGCATATCGATCTGTCGGTCGGCTCGACAGTTGGTATCAGCGCGTACGCGGTCGGCAGCCTGTACGTTGCGTTCCCGCATATGCCGGTGCTCGTCGCACTGGCCGCGGGGCTCGCGATCGGGCTCGTCGCGGGCGGCATCAATGCGTTGCTCGTTGCGCTCGGGCGGGTGCCTTCGCTCGTCGCGACACTGTCGACGCTGTATATCTTTCGCGGCGCCGATTACGCGTGGGTGCACGGCGGCCAGATCAACGCGACCAGTCTGCCCGACGCCTATTCGCGGCTCGCGACCGGCACGCTGCTCGGCATACCGAACCTCGCGCTGATCGCGATCGTCGTGCTCGCCGGTTTGTCCGTGTATCTGAAGCAGTTTCGCGGCGGTCGCGAGCACTACGCGATCGGCTCGAATCCGGAGGCCGCGCGGCTCGCGGGCGTGAACGTCGAGCGTCGCGTGATGTCGGGCTTTCTGCTGTCCGGTGCGATTGCGGGCTTCGCGGGGGCGTTGTGGCTCGCGCGTTTCGGCACCGTCGATGCGAGCACCGCGAAGGGCATCGAATTGCAGGTCGTCGCGGCCGCGGTGGTCGGCAGCGTCGCGATTACCGGCGGCGTGGGCACGATACTCGGCGCCACGCTCGGCGCGCTCGTGCTCGGCGTGATCAGCATCGCGCTCGTCGTGCTCCACGTGTCGCCGTTCTGGGAGCAGGCGATCCAGGGCGCGCTGATCGTCGCCGCGATCGCCGCCGATACGCTGCTGGCCCGCTCCGTCGCCAAACGCATGATGAGGAAACGCGATCATGGCTAAACCCGATTCCGCGCTGCTCACGCGCAAACGCGAAACGCCGCTGCAATGGGAAGTGTTGCTGGTGATCGTGCTGATCGTGTCGCTGGGGCTGGGGCGCTGGTTGTCGCCGGTGTTTCTGACCGGCGCGAACCTCAGCAACGTACTCGCCGATCTGACCGAGATCGCGTTGATGGCGCTGCCGATGACGCTGATCATCGTCGCCGCCGAAATCGATCTGTCGGTCGCCTCGGTGCTGGGCGCTTCGAGCGCGCTGATGGGGGTGCTGTGGCACATGGGGCTGCCGATGCCGGTCGTGATCGTTCTGGTGTTGATCGCGGGCGCGTTGGCGGGACTGCTGAACGGCCTCGTGATCGTCAAGCTGAACCTGCCGTCGCTCGCGGTCACGATCGGTACGCTCGCGCTGTTTCGCGGCCTCGCGTATGTGCTGCTGGGCGATCAGGCGGTCGCGGATTTTCCGGCCGCGTACACGGCGTTCGGCATGAACTCGCTCGGGTCCACGTTCATTCCGCTGCCGTTCGTGATCGTGATCGTCGCCGCGGTGCTGTTCACCGTGCTGCTGCAAGCCACCGCGTTCGGCCGCAGCCTCTATGCGATCGGCGCGAATCCGACCGCCGCCGCCTTCTCCGGCATCGAGGTCGCGAAGATCCGCTTGCGTCTGTTCGTGATGTCGGGGCTCGTCAGTGCGCTCGCCGGCATCGTCTATACGCTGCGCTTCACGAGTGCGCGCGGCGATAACGGCGAAGGCTTCGAGTTGTCGGTGATCGCGGCGGTGCTGTTCGGCGGCGTCAGTATTTTCGGCGGACGCGGTTCGATGGTCGGGGTGCTGTTGTCGCTGCTGATCATCGGCGTGCTGAAGAACGCATTGACGCTCGATGACGTATCGAGCGAAACGCTGACCATCGTAACCGGCGTGCTGCTACTTGCGTCGGTGCTGATTCCGAACCTCGTCGCGCGCTGGCGTGCGGCGCGCGACCGGCGCTTCATCGCGAAGTCCGCCGCCGCGTCTGCTTCACCCGCAACCTAGTCGTCACCGTTTGTACGAAGCTCCCAACGACCGATAACCCGGCCCCCTCTCTGTCCAACAACAACGCAGGAGACACTTCATGTTCAAACCTCTACGTCACACCGGCATGGCCGCGCTATGCGCCGCGTTGCTCGCGATCAGTTGCGGCGGCGCGTTCGCCGCGGACCTGAAAAGCGGGCTGAAGATCGCGTTCGTGCCGAAGCAGATCAACAACCCGTACGAAGTGATCGCCGACGATGGCGGCCTCGCCGCGATCAAGGAGTTCGGCGGTGTGGGCAAGGCGGTGGGGCCGTCGGATGCGGGCGCGTCGTCGCAGGTGTCGTACATCAACACGCTGATCACGCAGCACCAGGACGCGATCGTGATTGCCGCGAACGATGCGAACGCGGTCGTGCCCTATCTGAAGAAGGCGATGGGCCAGGGCATCAAGGTCGTCACGTTCGACTCCGATACCGCGCCCGAGGGCCGGCAGCTGTTCGTCAATCAGGCGAACGCGGAGGGCATCGGCCGCGGCCAGGTGCAACTGGTCGCGAAGCTGATGGGCGGCGAGGGCGAGTTCGCGATCCTGTCGGCGACGCCGAACGCGACGAACCAGAACACGTGGATCAAGTGGATGCAGGAGGAGCTGAAGAAACCGGAGTACTCGAAGATCAAGCTCGTCAAGATCGCCTATGGCAACGACGACGATCAGAAGTCCTTCGTCGAAACGCAGGGTCTGCTGCAGGCGTATCCGAATCTGAAGGCGATCGTCGCGCCGACGACGGTCGGCATCGCGGCGGCGGCGCGCTATATCTCGTCGTCGTCGAGCAAGGGCAAGGTGGTGGTGACGGGGCTCGGCACGCCGAACCAGATGCGCGCATTCGTGAAGAACGGCACGGTGACCGCGTTCCAGTTGTGGGATCCGAACCAGCTCGGCTATCTGGCCGCGTACGCGGCGGCGGCGCTCGCGTCGGGCAATATCACGGGTAAGGAAGGCGAAACGTTCGACGCCGGCAAGCTCGGCAAGCGCACGATCGGCCCGCAAGGCGAAATCATTCTCGGGCCGCCGACCACCTTCGATGCGAGCAATATCGACAAGTACAACTTCTGAACCGGGCTCGGTGTTAGCGCATTGTTTTGAGCTTTCGCGTGCGGTCCGCTTCAGCGGCGGATCGCAAAACGCCGCGCATACCCGACGGATGGCGAGCCGCTTCCCCACACCTCGCCATCGATCAACTGCCGTGTCACGTCCTCGCCGGGCACCGCCACGTTCACGCGCGCGGCAGCCTCGCGATACAGCTGCGTCTGGTTGATGCGCGCGGCGATCTCCTCGTAATCGTTGCGCGCGTCGATGATTCCCCAGCGCTCGAACTGCGTGAGGAACCACGCGCCTTCGAACGGATGCGGATAGTTGACCGCTCCGTCGTCGAAGAAGCGCATCGGCAGGCGGCGCGGGTTTGCCGTGTCCACGCGGTCGGCAAGCCGGGCCGCAATCAGCGTCTCGTCGATACCGATGTAATCGGGCCGCGCGAGCCAGCGCGCGATCTCGTCGCGATTACCGGCACCGTCGAGCCAGCGGCATGCTTCGAGCACGGTCTGCACGAGCGCGCGCGTCGTGCGCGGGTACGCATCGACGAAATCGCGTCGGCAGGCGAGCACTTTCTCGGGATGTTCGGGCCATACCTCGCTCGTATAAGCGATCGTGGTTCCGACGCCGTGCGCCTCGGCCATCGCGTTCCACGGCTCGCCGACGCATAGACCGTCGAGCCGGTCTTCGGCGAGCGCGGCGACCATCTGCGGCGGCGGAATCGCGACGCTGTCGATATCGCGCAACGGATCGATGCCTTGCGCCGCGAGCCAGTAGTACAGCCACATGGCGTGCGTGCCGGTCGGGAAGGTATGCGCGAACACCGGCTTGCGACCGAGCGCCGCGAGCGCGTCACGCAATGTTCCGTGCTTCGCGAGCAGGTCGGCGAGCCGATTCGACAGCGTGATCGCCTGGCCGTTGCGGTTCAGCACCATTAGCACAGCCATGTCGGTGCGCGGGCCGCCGAGGCCGAGCTGTACGCCATACACGAGCCCGTAAAGCGTGTGCGCGGCGTCGAGATCGCCCGACAGCAGTTTGTCGCGCACGGCCGCCCACGACGGCTGGCGGCACAGCTCGAGCGTGAGCCCGTGCGCGTGGCCGAATTCGAGCAGCTTCGCGGCGACGAGCGGCGCCGCGTCGGACAACGCGACGAAGCCGAGCCGCAGATGGGTCTTTTCGAGCGGCTGCGCAATGGCCGCCGCGGTGACGGAAGTGGCTGGATTCATGAGCGCTTCATTTGAGCAAGCCGGCCGACGCGACGACCTCGCGCGCGACCTCGGCGAGTTTGACGCCCTGGTTCATCGCGCGTTTGCGCAGACTCGCGTAGGCGGCCGGTTCGGTGAGTTTCTGCTGATCCATCAGCAGGCGTTTCGCGCGATCGATCAGCTTGCGCCCGGCCAGTTCGTTCTCGGCCTGCGCGAGCCGCTCGCGCAATTGCGACTCCTGCGCGAACCGCGCGAGCGCGACTTCGAGGATCGGCGCGAGCCGTTCGGTCGCGAGGCCTTCGACCAGATACGCGGTGACGCCCGCGTTGACCGCTTCGCGGATCAGTTGCTGGTTCGCGTCGTGGCTGAACATCAGCACGGGGCGCGGCGCGCTCGCATGCATCACGGCGAGCTGTTCGAGCGTATCGCGCGACGGCGACTCCGTATCGATGATGATGACGTCGGGCCGCTCGTCCTGCACCGCGCGATGCAGCGCCTGCGGCGTCGCGGTGCCGGCGAGCATCTCGCAGCCGAGACGGGCGAGCGCGTCGCGCAGATCGCCGATGGGTTTGTCGGTGTCGGTGACAAGGAGAACACGCAGCATGGAGTCAGGGGAAGAGGCAACTGACTACCAGTAAAGCAATGGGTATGCCAGTCCTTGCGCGGCGTGGCTTGTCGAGAGGTATGAGGATTTGCGCGCATGTCGGGCGCTGGCCGATCGGGAATTTTGCGGGGGATGGCTGCGAGTCGTCCGCGCAAGAGGCGGTATGGCCGCCTCGGTCGCGCTGCACCAGCGCGGGGCATGCAAGACCGCCGACGTCCGATGCACCGAAGCGGCGCATCGTGTACGCAGCGGCAGGGACCGAAGTCTCAAAGCCAGCGCGAATAACTGCGCGGCGAAAACAGCAACGTCAACGTCATCATCGCGGCAATGCAGCCGGCAAGCATGATCCACGCGGCGCCGAACCCGCCGCTCCAGCCGCGCACGATGCCGGCCACGAGCGGCGCGACGGCCGCGACGATAAAGCCGACGCCCTGCGTGAACGCGACCAGCTGGCC
>DATAQT010000098.1:0-2240 GCA_036264535.1 Paraburkholderia sp.
GTTGCGCCGGCCGCTCCCGCGGCGCAGGCGCAAGCGCATCCGGTCATTCACGCGGGGCCCGCAGCATCGTCGGCCCCGGCGGCCCACACCGCTGCGCCCGCAAGCGCGGCCAGTCACGCGGGCGCCGCCGAGCCGACGGAAGCGGCTCAGGCTGCGGCCAAACCGGCCTCCGCCGCCGCCACCGATCAGGACCGCAAGGCGGCCCGACCGGCCGCAGCGGCAGCGGGCGGCGAAGGCAGCTCGATTCGCGTCGGCGTCGAGAAGGTCGATCAGCTGATCAACCTGGTCGGCGAACTGGTGATCACCCAGGCGATGCTCGCGGAGACCACCAGCACGTTCGATCCGGCGCTGCACGACCGGCTCTTCAACGGCATGGCGCAACTCGAGCGCAACGCGCGCGATCTGCAGGAAGCGGTGATGTCGATCCGCATGATGCCGATGGATTACGTATTCAGCCGCTTCCCGCGTCTGGTGCGCGATCTCGCTGCGAAACTCGGCAAGGAGGTCGAACTCGTCACCTTCGGTCAGGCGACCGAACTCGACAAGAGCCTCATCGAACGGATCATCGATCCGTTGACGCACCTCGTGCGCAACAGTCTCGACCACGGCATCGAAACCGTCGAGGCGCGGCGCGCGGCGGGCAAGGATTCGACGGGTCAGCTGGTGCTGTCGGCGGCGCACCACGGCGGCAACATCGTGATCGAGGTCAGTGACGACGGCGCGGGCCTGCGTCGCGACAAGATCCTCGCGAAGGCGGCCAAACAGGGCATGCAGGTCAGCGAAACGATGAGCGACGAGGAAGTCTGGAACCTGATCTTCCTGCCGGGCTTCTCGACGGCCGAACAGGTCACGGACGTGTCGGGCCGCGGCGTCGGCATGGATGTGGTGAAGCGCAACATCCAGTCGATGGGCGGTCACGTCGAGATCACCTCGCACGCGGGCAAGGGCAGCACCACGCGGATCGTGTTGCCGCTCACGCTCGCGATTCTCGACGGTATGTCGGTGAAGGTCGGCAACGAGATCTTCATTCTGCCGCTGAACTTCGTGATGGAGTCGCTGCAGCCGCGAGCCGAAGACATCTACACGGTCGCCAACGGCGAGCGCGTGGTGCGCGTGCGCGGCGAATACCTGCCGCTCGTCGCGCTGCACGAGGTGTTCAACGTGTCGGAGGCGAAGCAGGAGCCGACTCAGGGCATCGTCACGATCATGCAGACCGAGGGGCGGCGCTTCGCGATGCTGATCGACGAACTCGTCGGCCAGCAGCAGGTGGTCGTGAAGAATCTGGAAACGAATTACCGCAAGGTGCACGGCATTTCCGCGGCGACGATTCTCGGCGACGGCAGCGTCGCGCTGATCGTGGACGTCGCGGCGCTGAACCGCGATACGCGTCATGCGCAGGCGCATCAGGCGATGAGCTTCGCCTGATGCGCGCGGAAGATCAGGCGCTGACAGACCTCGCAACACAACTTCAACTCAATTCATCCCAACCGTTTGGGGGCTAACGTGGCAGAAGTCCAATCCATCAATTCGAGCGTCGCGAATGCGAGCGGTACGAATGGCCGCCGCGACGCGCAGGCGGACGCCGGCGGTCAGGAATTCCTCGTCTTCACGCTCGGCGCGGAAGAGTACGGCATCGACATCCTGAAGGTGCAGGAAATCCGCGGTTACGACAGCGTGACGCGCATCGCCAACGCGCCCGAGTTCATCAAGGGTGTGATCAACCTGCGCGGCATCATCGTGCCGATCGTCGACATGCGCATCAAGTTCCATCTGGGCCGCGTCGAGTACGACCATCAGACCGTCGTGATCATCCTGAACGTCGCGCATCGGGTGGTCGGGATGGTGGTGGACGGCGTGTCGGACGTGCTGACGCTCGCGGTCGACCAGATCATGCCGGCGCCGGAATTCGGCGCGACGCTGACGACCGAGTATCTGACCGGTCTCGGCACCGTCGACGGCCGCATGCTGATCCTGATGGACATCGAGAAGCTGATGACCAGCTCCGAGATGGCGCTGACCGAGACGCTCGGCCGCTAATGGCAGGCGGACAACGTAACACGGCAAAGGGAGCATCAAAATGCTGAGCAGGTGGTCGATCCGCACGTCGTTGACGATGGTAGGGATCCTTCTAGCGACGCTGACCGTGGTGGTCGGCGCGCTCGGGCTGACCGCGCTGAATCGCGCGAGCAGCTCGCTCGATCGCATCGCGCGCGGCGAACTGGTTGCGATTCATGCGCTCG
>DATAQT010000300.1:0-6733 GCA_036264535.1 Paraburkholderia sp.
CTGGATTCATGTGGTAGCGCGCAGCGCTGCCGCGTCCTACCCGTTTTGCAAAGAGGAACGCATATGGAGCAATTTCACGGCACGACGATCGTTTCCGTGCGCCGCGGCAACAATGTCGCGCTCGGCGGCGACGGCCAGGTGACGCTCGGCAACATCGTCATGAAAGGCGGCGCGAAGAAGGTCCGGCGCATTTATAACGGCAAGGTGCTGGTCGGTTTCGCGGGCGGCACGGCGGATGCCTTCTCGCTGCTCGATCGCTTCGAGGCGAAGCTGGAAAAACATCAGGGCAATCTGACGCGCGCGGCCGTGGAACTCGCGAAAGACTGGCGCACCGACCGCATGCTGCGTCGTCTCGAAGCGATGCTGATCGCCGCGGACGCGACCACCACCCTCGTCATCACCGGCAACGGCGACGTGCTCGATCCGGAAGGCGGCATCTGCGCGATCGGCTCGGGCGGTGCGTATGCGCAGGCGGCCGCGAAGGCGCTGGCCGACAACACCGAGCTGTCGCCGCGCGACATCGTGGAAAAGTCGCTGGAAATAGCCGGCGACATGTGCATCTACACGAACCATAACCGCGTCATTGAGACGATCGAGTAAGGACCCTTCGATGAGCACCATGACCCCCGCCGAGATCGTCTCCGAACTCGACAAACACATCATCGGCCAAGGCCGCGCGAAAAAAGCCGTGGCCGTCGCGCTGCGCAACCGCTGGCGCCGTCAGCAGGTCGAGGATCCGCTGCGCCAGGAAATCACGCCGAAGAACATCCTGATGATCGGACCGACCGGCGTCGGCAAGACCGAAATCGCGCGGCGTCTCGCCAAGCTCGCGGACGCGCCGTTCATCAAGATCGAAGCGACCAAGTTCACCGAAGTCGGCTACGTGGGTCGCGACGTCGACAGCATCGTACGCGACCTGATCGAGATTTCGGTCAAGCAGACCCGCGAAACGGAAATGCGCAAAGTGCGGACCAAGGCGGGCGATCAGGCCGAAGATCGCATCCTCGATATCCTGTTGCCGAGCGCACGACCGGTCGGCTTCGGTTCGAGCTCGAGTTCGACCGATACCGCCGACGAAGGCAGCACGACGCGTCAGACGTTCCGCAAGCGCCTGCGCGAAGGCCAGCTTGACGAGAAGGAAATCGAGCTCGACGTCGAGCAGCCGCAGGTCGGCATGGACATCATGGGGCCGCCGGGCATGGAAGACATGACCGAACAGATTCGCTCGATGTTCGCCAACATCGGAGGCGGCAAGAAGACGCGCCGCAAGATGAAAGTCAAGGAAGCGCTGAAGGTGCTGACCGACGAAGAAGCCGGCAAGATGCTGAACGACGAGGAAGTGAAGGCCAAGGCGGTGCAGAACGTCGAGCAGAACGGCATCGTGTTTCTCGACGAAATCGACAAGATCGCGTCGCGCAACGAAGCGGGCGGTGGCGAGGTGTCCCGTCAGGGCGTGCAGCGCGACCTGCTGCCGCTCGTCGAAGGCACGACGATCAACACCAAGTACGGCATGGTGAAGACCGATCACATCCTGTTCATCGCGAGCGGCGCGTTTCACCTCGCGAAGCCGAGCGATCTGATTCCCGAGTTGCAGGGGCGCTTCCCGATTCGCGTCGAGCTCGATTCGCTGTCGGTCAACGACTTCGAGTCGATCCTCGTGTCGACGGACGCGAGCCTCGTCAAGCAATACCAGGCCCTGCTGGCTACCGAAGACGTACACCTCGAATTCGCCGACGATGGCATCCGCCGTCTCGCCGAGATCGCCTACTCGGTGAACGAGAAGACCGAGAACATCGGCGCGCGGCGTCTTTATACGGTCATCGAAAAGCTGCTCGAAGAAGTGTCGTTCTCGGCCGGCAATCATTCGGGCCGTGCGGTGCAGATCGACGCGGCGTACGTCAATCGCGCCTTGAACGAAGTCGCGGACGACGAGGATCTGTCGCGCTACGTGCTGTGATATGTGTGGTGATATCACCAGGCACTGATGCCTGAAAAAACGGGCTGCCTTTGTAAAGGCAGCCCGTTTTGTTTTGTGCCGCTCAACACGCGGCGGCGTCGCCTCGAACGGCGAACGCCGCGCCGGCCGCCCGCGTCCTACTGCTTCACCGGCCGCTTCGCCAGCTTGCGCTGCAAGGTGCGTCGATGCATGTTCAACGCACGCGCGGTCGCCGAGATATTGCCGCCGTGTTCGGCGAGCACACGCTGGATATGCTCCCACTCGAGCCGCGCCACCGACAGCGGCTGCGGATGCTCGATCGCCTCCCCGGCCTGCAGCGCACTCGCCTCGCTTTGCAGCGCCGACAGGATCGTCTCGACATTGGCGGGCTTCGCGAGATAGTTGTCGGCACCGTCCTTGACCGCCTGCACCGCGGTGGCGATGCTCGCATAGCCGGTCAGCACGAGCATGCGTGCATCGGGCTGCAGATCGCGTAACGGTGCAACGAGCGTGAGGCCGGAGTCGTTGCCCAGATGCAGGTCCACGGTGATCTCGCTGAACTTCTGCTGATTTGCGAGCCGGATCGCCTCGTCCGCGTTGTGCGCTTCGCTCACCGTGTAGCCGCGTCGCGTCAAGCCGCGCGCGAGGATGCCGGAGAACACTTCGTCGTCGTCGATCACCAGAAAATTCTTTTCGCTCATGCCTGTTTCTCCGTGTTGGATGGCGCGGCGCCTTGTGGGCTCGCTCCGGAAATCTTGCGCCCGGCGAGCGGCAGTCGCAGCACCGCACGCGTGCCCCGCGGCCTCCCGCCGTTGACGTCGGTCAGCTCGATCGATCCCTTCAGACGCGCCGCCGCCGAAAATGCCAGGTAAAGGCCCACACCGTGGCCGCCCTGCGTGCTGTCCACCGGCATCGCGCCGAGTGAGCCGCGCAGCGCGGCCGGAATGCCGGGACCGTGGTCACAGACTTCGAACACGATCTGGTCGCCGCGCGCTGTGAGCGTGCAGGACAGCGTCACGTGATCGCGACTCGCGCGCGCGGCGTTGTCGAGGAGAATCGTGAGTATCTGGCCGACGGCCACCGTGTCGTTGAGACTGACATCGGCGGGCGGCGTGTCGATCCGCTCGAACGTCACGTGCGGATGGCGCAGGCGCCATTGCTCGGCAAACGAATCGAGCCATTCGGCGACCGGCTGGCGATTCGTCGTGGTCGTTGCGCGGCTGCGCAACCGTGCGAGCGCCGACGTGCATAGCGTCATCTGCTGCTCGAGCAACTCGAGATCGGCGCGGTAGGGCGTGAGCCCCGCGTCGGTACGCGCCGCATCGCGCAATTCTTCGGACAACATCGCGATTGTAGACAGGGGCGTGCCGATTTCGTGAGCCACGGTGGCTGCCTGCACGCCGAGTGCGACCGCCCGTTCGTCCTGAAGCAAGCGTTGCTGCGCTTCTCCAAGCGCTGCGTCACGTAGACGCAGAGCCCGCGACATGCGCGCGACGAACCACGCGATCAGCCCCACGCTGACCATGAAGTTCACCCACATGCCCGAGCGGTAGTAGTCGAACAGATTGGCGGGATTCTCGAGATTGAGCGGGACGGAATCGAAACTGAGCACGGCGTAGCAGGCGACCGCGAACGCCGCGAGCCAGGCCATCAGATACCACGGCAGCACGGCCGCGGCGATCGCGAGCGATGGCAGGTATAGCGAGACAAAAGGATTGGTGGTGCCGCCGGACAGGAACAGCAGCGCCGACAACGCCCCGAGATCGACCCAGATCTGCCCGAACAGCTCGATGTTGGACTCGGGACGTTGCTGCGACACGCGCCACCACGTGAGCGCGTTGAACAGCACTTCGAGCCCGATCACGAGCAGCATCGCGGGCAACGGCAGATTCGCGCCGATGAAGATCTGCACGAACGCGATCGTCAGCAGCTGACCGATGATCGCGAGGCTGCGCAGCCAGAATAGGTGACCGAGATTGACCCGGCCGGTATTGGTTATACGGTGCATGACACTAGTCTATCCGCTCGGGCACGCCTGGCCGACCAGGCGAGCCCAACAATCACGGCCGCTCATCCCGACTCGCCTGCCGTGTCGCACGTGCAATCTCCGCGGCGAGACACTCCGGACACAGGCACCGGCCGCCCGGCTCCAGCCGCTCGGCCGGCAGCGGCGGCAGCGCGCGGCACCAGCAGTTGGACGGCTCGGTCTGCATGCCGCAGTCGAAGGCATTGCCGCAGCGCGGACAGCGCGCGCTGCGCCCGGAGCGGGCGGAGGACGGTTTCATCGCGGGTAGGCGCGGAGGCCCGAGGACATCGGTCAGGCCATGATGCCATGACTGTTACCCGTAGGTGCAGTCGTCCGTTCGGCCAATGCACAGCCGTCACGCAAGCGCGTTAAGCTTGCGGTTCGACACGTCCCCGAGACGAGTCATGGTGTGGTACGTCAAGCCGGCCCCGCCCGTCGCTCGCGCCGCTGCCGAAAGCCCTGTTGCTGCGCGCCAGTCCTGTACAATTCGCGCTGTTTTAACTGTTCCGTGCCCGAGCCTGCCGCCATGTCCGAGCTTCCCGACCTCTCGCAGATTGCGCCCACCCTGAAAGCCGAAATTCTGGCCGAGGCGCTGCCTTACATCCGCCAGTATCACGGTAAGACCGTGGTCATCAAATACGGCGGCAACGCCATGACCGAAGAGCGTCTCAAGCAGGGCTTCGCGCGCGACGTGATTCTGCTGAAGCTGGTCGGCATCAACCCGGTCATCGTGCACGGCGGCGGTCCGCAAATCGACCAGGCGCTTAAGAAAATCGGCAAACAGGGCACGTTCATCCAGGGCATGCGCGTCACCGACGAAGAGACGATGGAAGTCGTCGAATGGGTGCTCGGCGGCGAGGTGCAGCAGGACATCGTGATGCTGATCAACCACTTTGGCGGCCACGCGGTCGGCCTGACTGGCAAGGACGGCGGCCTGATCCACGCGCGCAAGATGCTGATGCCGGATCGCGACAATCCGGGCCAGTACGTCGACATCGGCCAGGTCGGCGAAGTCGAGTCGATCAACCCGGCCGTCGTGAAGGCGCTGCAGGACGACGCGTTCATTCCGGTGATCTCGCCGATCGGCTGCGGCGAAGACGGCCTCTCGTACAACATCAACGCGGACCTCGTCGCGGGCAAGCTGGCAGTCGTGCTGAACGCAGAAAAGCTCGTGATGATGACCAACATCCCCGGCGTGATGGACAAGGAAGGCAATCTGCTGACCGACCTGTCGGCGCGCGAAATCGACGGCCTGTTCGAAGACGGCACGATCTCCGGCGGCATGCTGCCGAAAATCTCGTCCGCGCTCGATGCGGCGAAGAGCGGTGTGCGCTCGGTACACATCATCGACGGCCGCATCGAGCACTCGGTGCTGCTCGAGATCCTGACCGAGCAGCCGTTCGGCACGATGATCCGCTCACATTGATTGCTGGCATCCCCGGCACAGGCGTTGCGCCGCGGCAGTGCGATGTCTGCGCCCCACCTCGCGGCTGGCCGGCTGCGCGCCCTCCCAGCCGCGCCTGAAGACCTCCACCATGCGCACCCCCACTTCGCGGCGCCGCCGTCCTGACATCGCGGGCGGCAAGCCGGTCTGGCTGTTCGATCTCGACAACACGCTGCACCACGCGTCGCATGCCATTTTCCCAGCGATCAATCGCGGGATGACTCAGTACATCATCGACGCGCTACACGTCGACATCGACGAAGCCAACCGTCTGCGCACCGGCTACACGCTGCGCTACGGGGCGGCGCTGCTCGGCCTCACGCGCCACCATCCGGTCGACGCGCACGACTTCCTGAAATTCGTGCACACGTTCCCCGACCTCGGTTCAATGATCCGGCATGAGCGCGGCGTCGCGCGTCTGGTCGCGGCGCTGCCGGGCCGCAAGATCGTGCTCACCAACGCGCCCGAAACCTACGCGCGCGCGGTGCTCGCCGAGCTGCGCATCGAGCGGCTGTTCGAGCGTGTGATCGCGATCGAGCACATGCGCGATCGCCGTCAGTGGCGCGCGAAGCCCGATCACGCGATGTTGCGCCGAGCGATGCGCGACGCGCATGTGTCGCTGAAAGACGCGATCCTCGTCGAGGACACGCGTTCGCACCTGAAGAACTATCGGCGGCTCGGCCTTCGCACCGTGTGGATCACCGGTCATCTGCCGCGCAGGCCACACGCGGACGGCGTGCCCAAGCGTCTGCCGGGCACCGGCCGGCCGCATTATGTCGACCGCAGTATTCGTTCGCTAAAATCGCTACGGCTGGGCACGCGCTCGGCTCGATGGAAGGGACGCAAGCCGGGACAGTAGGGACGAGAGCAGCCAACGACATCAGCCGGGGGACAACAGCCATGCAGCCGATCGACAAGCCTCACGAAGCTTTAGCCGAATCCGCCCCCGCGACGCCCGCTGCCGCTCGCTCGCCGCGCCCGAAGCCTGGCGAGCGTCGCGTGCATATCCTGCAGACGCTCGCCGGCATGCTCGAGGCGCCCAAGAGCGAAAGGGTCACCACAGCCGCGCTCGCAGCCAGGCTCGGTGTGTCCGAAGCCGCGCTTTACCGCCATTTCGCCAGCAAGGCGCAAATGTTCGAAGGGCTGATCGAGTTCATCGAACAGACGCTGTTCGGGCTCATCAACCAGATCACCAGCCACGAAAGCAACGGCGTGCTGCAGGCGCGCGCGATCGCGCTGATGCTGCTCAACTTTCCAGCGAAAAATCCCGGCATGACGCGTGTGCTGATCTGCGAGGCGCTGGTCGGCGAGCACGAGCGGCTGACCG